>QIAN01000223.1 GCA_003225005.1 Acidobacteriota bacterium
TTCTTCAAGCAGCATTTTCAGGCCTTCTAGCACGCTCGGTGTGTCATCGACACAGAGGATTAGTGGTTTCCAACTCATGGGAACACTCCAAGAAATCTTCCGCCTGAGTGGTGGCGGATTCCGGTGGCGCTGTTCCGAGGCGGGCCTCGAAGGAAGGCTTTCAGCGCTTCCGTCGCGAGGGCGGTGGCGGCATGCCCTTGTGACACCTATCGATTGGTCGCTACAATAACCTGCTTTGCCAATATGTCCGCCGCTTCAGCAAGCGTTAAACCGTCGGGAACCGTCTGGAAATTGCTGCGATACTCCTTCTCTTTCACCGCGACTGTTTTGAAGAAAAGCGCCTTGCCTTTCATGTCTACTTCCATGAAGGTGAGGTCCCATTGACCAGGTGAAAGCTCGCGCTGTTCGACGTTAAAATAACCGCCCTTCTCCAAATGCCCCAGCAACCCACCGGCGAATTTCACGTCCGCAATAAGCTGCCCGTGTATACGCACCAGTCTTCGCTGCGTTTCATGCACCCACATCTCACCTTCCATTTCATGGAAGACTCGAGCCTCGCGGGAAGGGGGTTGAAAGCTCGGATTAGGCCGGTAACTCAGCCTGATCAGGTCTCCGTCCCGGCCTGCATAAATGAAGGTGAGTGCATCTGGAAGCATCTTGAAAAATGCTTCGCATTGCTCCGTATCTTTTCTCCTCGTCTGCTCGAGTCTTTGCTGCTCTGCTGAATTTCTGACCAGGTTCCCAATCCTCTCCCTCTCGTCCTGTTGCTCTTTGGCGTTCAGCGGTCGTCCTTCAATTGCCACCAATAGCTCGAGGGAGCCTTGCCCGGTCTGAACAACTTCTTTTGCTTTCTGCTTATTTTGCTCTTCTTTGTCCACACGGTACATCCAGCGACCGTGAGTTCCACCTTGAGCTTTGAGTTCGTTAGCGACTACTGCACGCACCAAGTCGTTGGCCGATATTGCCGGGCGAGCAGATGTGGACTGACTAAACGCGGCACCGATCGGCAAAAGAGCAAGCAAACCAGGAAGGGCGTATCGTTCGAGAAAACGCGGTGACATTTGTTTCTCCTGCCTTTCTAGTCATACGTTCGTGCCGTTCGATGAAGGTGTCGATCGCAGGGGTTGCAGTTAGCAGCCGACGGCCGTGTTCAAGGTTCCACTCACAGATAAGTTCCTCTTGCTTTCGTCTGGACGAAGGGCCAAATATTCCGTTGCCGGATCACGTCAATCAGCTTGGCCTCAGGCTGCTTCGGCGTAGCGGCTATCCGCGTTGGCCAGGAGTGCCATCATTTCATGGAGCGTAGCAATGTCGAGCTCTGTAATCGAGTTGACGAGTGCCAGCCTGTCACGCACGGATCCAGTAGGATTGAACAACTTGAATTGAATGTTGTGGTCGGAAGCCCATCGTTGCAGAAACAGGAGCATCCCGAGACCGCCGCCTTCTATCGCGCGTACCTCCGAGAGATCAAGCACAATGATTCGTGCGTTGCGCAGCGCCACGACCGCTTCACGTAAATGGAACGCGGCTTCGCTGCGCACGACGCTGCCTTTGCACTCAACGACCGCCAGTTCACCTATTTTCTCAACGTGAAGGTCCAGCATGGCTTCCTCCCGGCCTTACTCGCTCCCCAAGAGCACGAGTCGGGCCATCAGACGCAGCCTGTGTTTTGTGCTCGGTTAAACGGCTGAGGCGGCGAGCGAGCGGAACTTTAGGGAGGTGACCGAGAAAATCTGCGCTACAGCAACTGCTGTATCTCAGCCGCGAACGCGATGGTACCTCCTCTAAACGAGGCACGGCGCTCCCAACTATAGTGTTCACAGCAATGCGACAGAACGGCCTGACAACGGCTCGGGCTCTATTCGGCAACTTGATGACCGGGTTGGGGCATGTGGTGCGGACGAAGTCGCACGCGGCCTTGCTTGCGCAAACTTGCGGCGACCTCGTCTGGGACCGTCGAGTCTTGGGCAGCACGGCCTGCAAAGAGACAACTCTTCTGGCACGCAACGTGCATCGGTTTTTTGGACAGGCGGCCCTAGCCCAAAGGGGAGAACAAGGTTATGACATACGTGATGACCAAGCCTTGCCCAATCTGCAAACAGCAATTAACCAAAAAAGTGCCTACCGATGTCGTACAATGCGCCTGCGGCAAGCATGTTTGGCAGGGATAGTAGCGTAAGCGCAACACGCACCGCCCGGATTGTCTTTTCGATTTGTCCGGGTGACCTCACGCCACAAGACGTTAGGCTAAACGCAAACTCAAGAGCGACGCTCGAGCCTTGCAGTTCTCCTTATCCGGTTCGATGGTCAAATCAAGCAGTGTGACGTTTGAAAGGTCAACAGCGTAGTCCTCTGTCTCTCGCGTGCCGTCCGGCGAACTGAAATTCCACTGCTGCCGCACGATTTCGCGGAATGAACTTCCCCGATCTGGTGACCATCGCAGGGTGAATTCTTGCGTGCGTTTGGTTTCGGTCTCCTCGAACACAACCGAGATGCGTCTGAGCTTTTGTGGCTCGTCAACGATCAGCCGAATCGTCTGGACACCTGGCTCAGCCGTAGGCCGAATCTCAAAACTTTAGTAACACCCGGGGAGGGTCTGGCGGGGCGGCCTATCGCCACGATCGGAGCCTGTCGACATGACCCCACTAATCCTTCAGCGTACTCCCCAGAGCGGTTCGAGGGAGATGATCATCGAGTTCAAGTTCCGTCATCCGGCGCAGTTCGCTGATGTCAGCCCGGCGACCTTTCTCAGCCTCTTCAGATTCAAACTTCGATGTGAGGTAACGGGTGATGTAGCTCTGCATTTCCTCCCTTTGCTCCATTGTCGGCTGATGCCTGTGGTCTGTTCCCGACTGCGGGCAGTCACTGTGCGTGCAGTCTTTCTCGGGATGGACGAGTCCCTTTTCTCCTTCACGCAGCTCGGTCCAGAACCAGCCGGACTCGGCGTATCCAGCATACGTCCCAAGTTTCCACAGATCGTAGGACATCAGTTCTTCCTCATGCGCAGAACGGACACAGACCTCGAATGTACGGGGGCCTTCCGGAATTTCCCTTCTTTGCAGTTGCCTGCCGCATCTGGCTAGCGCCGACCACCGTGGACTCAGTCCCGTCTCGGTTGGCTGATTCACCGCAATGGGTGAACCAATCTTGATACGAGAACAGAATCGCATATCACGGCGACGGAGACAATCGCCTGAAGGTGGGGTGACTTTTGGGCGGAACGTGACCCGTCTAGGTCGTAAATTTCCAAGAAAATTCTATGCCCCTTCCTCTCGGACCCCGGCTCGATTTTCCTTGTAATGCTCCTTAATCTTAATAGGAGCCGGGAAAAGGGTACCTGTATGGAACGCGGCTGGCGCAGGATAGGAGGGGGCAGGACGCATTGGCTGGGCAAGGCGCCTTGGCAGGAGAAACCCCACGTGGGACTCCCCGGCCCCGGCCATATTGCAATAAGTACCGACCCCCTTTTCTGGTGCCCTTGCGCGCACTCTGTCTGAATAGGAGTGACAGTGACACTACCGTTATGATGTGGAAGTGAGAGTGAGGGGGCTGGGCCTGGGCTTGTCCCAAGTCACTCTCGCGAGTGGCGAGTATATTTAGTAAACGAATGACGAGTTACAACATAAACAGAATTCCGCTCACCGAACCGCTGTCGCCTCCAACCAGGGCCCTCAACTCCCCGACCCGACTGTACCTGTAAGATCCCTTTCCGGTCCCTCGCTGATCCCTTTTTCCCAAGATATGAGTCTCGCATGATGCGAGTACTATCTTTGAATCAACGAGTTACGCACGGAAGCTATTGCACCAAACGGACCGCTTCGGCGTCAGGGATGGCCAAGCGGACCGGGCAAAACGGGACCCCAGGGGACCCCCGGGGCGTGCCCCTGTGAGTTCCTACGGCATCTTCTAGGAGCGCCAGAGCGGAGCCCCCGCGTGCGACCGTTCAGTCCGCAGAGAGATGTGGCGCGACGTCCGCCGCAGAGGACGCCGCGCTCGGTCAGGTCGTCAGACACCTGGGCAGGTTCCGGGGTCCGGCTGGTCGATTCTTGGGGATGCGCCCGGAGGTACATGCGGGAAAGTAACGAATAGCACATACGGTATCGTGCCGGTGTTGACGACCTGGTCCACCTCCCCTGGTCGTTCGATGAAGGCCTGCCCCGCGCTGTACGTGGCGACCTCGCATTGGCCGCCATTCGATCCGTAAACTGTGAGCGAGCCCTGCTTGACGATGATCATCGCGCCTCCCGGATGCGAGTGCCAGCCAGAGAAGCCGCCCACATCAACCGTGATCTGCGCCATGGCAACGTCGGTTCCGACTTGAAGCGGGATCGTCCCATCTGACACATCGGTGCCACGCGCCAAGGCGAGTTGCGTAAATATCGGCGGTGGGGACGGCGCGGTGGCACGCGCCTTGAACACCGCCGCTCCCGCTAACGCCAATGCCACAACGGCCATCGCGAATAACGTCTGAGTAAGCTTGCGCTTCATATACCCTCCTTAGCATTCGACCAGCGTCGATCGCGCAAGCAATGGTGGAATTGGGCTGCTGCTCGATCTACTGGTACAAACTAAAGCGGGAAAACGACGCGAAAACAGTAATCGAATGCGAAATTTATTTCGTGCTCGGTTGCGCCGCACTGATCTTGATCGGAGGTTATAATGCCGTACTGTCACGCGCCTGACTACGGTGTGGGGTCAATTGCTATGGCGTCGCCTTCTCCCTCCGGCATCACGCTCTTGCTCAAGGCTTGGAGCGGAGGGGAACAGGATGCGTTAGAGCAACTGCTCCCGCTCGTTTATCACGAATTGCATCGACTTGCTCACCGGTATATGGGGCGGGAACGCCACGGGCACACGCTACAGTCCACGGCCCTGGTTCATGAAGCCTACGAGCGTCTCGTTAATCTGCAGGACGTCAATTGGCAAAACCGCGCACATTTCTTTGCCATCTCGGCGCAATTGATGCGCCGCATTCTGGTGGATTACGCCCGTTCCCGTCGCTATAGCAAGCGGGGAGGCGAAGCGTGCCACGTTGCGCTGAACGAAGCGGTGGCAGTATTTCGCGATCGCCGCAACGACGTCGTCGCCCTCGACGATGCGCTGTGCACTTTGGCGCGCATGGATTCGAGGAAAGCTCAGGTCGTGGAGTTGCGATTTTTTGGCGGCCTGAGCGTAAAGGAGACTGCCGAGGTGCTCTACGTTTCTCCGGAGACGGTGCTGCGCGATTGGAGGCTCGCTAAAGCATGGCTTCTGCGGGAGCTCAGCAATCGTGAGGAGGACCAGGACTGAACCGGTGGAGCCAAATCGAGCAGCTCTATCACGCCGCCCGCGAGCGCGAACCGGCTGCGCGCAGCCAGTTTCTTCTAGAGGCCTGTGCCGACGAAGAGCTTCGCGACGAAGTCGAATCGCTCCTCGGATGTGATGCGGAGGCCGAGGACTTCCTGGAATCGCCCGCCCTCCACATAACTGCCGAAGCCCTGGCGGAAGGACGAACGCGATCGATGGTCGGCCGAGTTCTCGGGCCTTATCAGATCGTCAGTTTCCTTGGCGCGGGCGGTATGGGCGAGGTCTATCGCGCGCGGGATTCTCGCATCGAACGTGACGTGGCGATCAAGGTCCTGCCGCCGGGAATCGCCGCGGATCCCGAGCGATTGGCGCGCTTCGAGCAGGAGGCTCGGGCCACCGGGGCTCTCAACCATCCCAACATCCTTGCCATTCATGATGTCGGTGTGGAGGATGGTGCGCCCTACGTCGTGTACGAGTTGCTCGACGGTGAAACCCTGCGCGACCGGCTGCGACGGGGAGCATTACCGCGGCGTAAGGCGCTCGAGTACGCGCGTCAGATTGCTCTTGGGCTCGCGGCTGCGCATGAGAAAGCCATTACTCATCGCGACTTAAAACCCGAAAATCTCTTCCTCACTCGCGACGGCCGTGTCAAGATCCTCGACTTCGGTTTGGCCAAACTTACAATGCCTGACGTAGCCGTCGCCGACGCCACGACGCAGTCCCCTGAAAACCTTGTCGCGAGCACTCCCGGCACGCCCGGTTACATGGCTCCCGAGCAACTCCGGGGCGGAGTGGTAGACCACCGTTCCGACCTCTTCAACCTCGGCGCGGTCCTCTACGAGATGCTCACGGGTCAACCACCGTTTCGAGGAAAATCCACCAGCGAGGTCTCGAGCGCAATCTTGAACGATGACCCGATCGAGGCGACGCAAGCTGACAGCGATAAATTCGATCCTGCGCTTGCTCGCTTGCTCTGCCGGTGTCTGGAGAAGAACCCGAACGAGCGCATTCAATCGGCTCAGGACCTCGCGTTCGATCTCGAAGCATTTTTGCTCCCACCTGTCCGGGCTCTCCAGCCTCGGCGTACAAGAGCGGCGGGTGCACTCGCGTTGGCCGCGATCGTGTTAGCGATGGCCTCGTTCTTCGCCGGCCGCCAGTTGGAGAGCATCCACCCGCGCGCCATGCCGGCGTTTCACCGGTTGACGTACCGAGCGGGTGTGATCACCGGAGCCAGATTTTCTCCTGACGGCCAGAGCGTGATCTATTCGGCTGCCTGGGATGGCAACCCCGTGGAGGCCTTCACGACCCGGATCGGAGGACCCGAGTCGCGACCGCTCGGCTTACCATCGGCTGGCGTATTGGCAATCTCGTCTGCCGGCGAGTTGGCGATTTCGCTCGGTTGCGAGCTGAATTGGGCCGAATGTCGCGGCACGTTGGCTCGGATGCCTCTCGCCGGGGGCGCGCCGCGCGAAGTTCTCGACGATGTTTTCTATGCCGATTGGTCGCCCGATGCAAAGAACCTTGCAGTAGTCCGGGCGGTGGATGGACGCGTTCGGCTGGAATATCCGATCGGCAAGGTCCTGTACGAAGCAGCCGGTTGGATCACGTACCCTCGTGTATCTCCGACAGGCGACCGCATTGCCTTCTTAGATCATCCAACGCTCGGCGAGGACGGCGGTTCCGTTGCCATCGTGGATCTCAGCGGTCATAAGACCACCCTTTCCGCTGGCTGGAAAAATTTGAAGGGTCTGGCTTGGTCTCCGAAGGGCGATGAAATCTGGTTTTCCGCGGATCGCATAGCCCGATCGCAACTCGTCTACGCGGGAACGCTCTCGGGCAAGGTGCGTCTCGTCCTTCAGGCGCCCGGTTGGATGCGCCTGCAAGAGATCTCGCGAGACGGTCGTGTCTTGCTGCTCCAGGCCAATCCCCGCAGCCGCATCATGTTCCAGTCGCCCAGCGCGTCCACGGAAAGGGATCTCTCATGGTTCGACTGGTCGACTGTCGCCGACCTCTCACGGAATGGCAAAAAACTTCTCTTCTACGAGTGGGGAGAAGGAGTGGCGGGCAACCCCACTGTGTACCTGCGCGATACCAGCGGCGGCGATGCGATTCGTCTCGGGGAGGGCCGCGCATTGGCGTTGTCGCCGGACGGCAAGTTCGCCCTCGCGCTTCGAGCTGGGCCGCCGCCCACACTTGTTCTCTTACCGACAGGCGCCGGCGGGGAGAAGACCTTGCCGACATCCGGTCTCAAGGAGTTCTACTCCGCAACCTGGTTCGCCAGCGGGAAACGTATCCTCTTTGTCGCTGCGGGTTCCGACGCTAAGCCGCATTCGTTCGTTCAGGACATCGATGGCGGCACAGCCCGCCCGATCAGTGACGACACCATGCAAGACGTTCTGGTTTCGCCGGACGAAAAACTGCTTGCCGGCATCGATTCCGCGGATGGCTGTGTGTTGCATGTGCTCGATGGCGGCAAGACGCTGCCGATTCGTGGCACCTTGCCCGGCGATGATCTCATTCAATGGAGCAGTGACGGCCGATTCCTCTACGTGCGTGCGCCGGGAGACTCCTCGCTGGATTTCTTTCGAGTGAATCTGGCGACGGGCGCACGGGAAGCGTGGAAAAAGATTGAGCCGGCGGACAAAGTCGGGCTCATTGGCATTCAGTCCGCAGCCGTCCACATGACCCCGGATGGGAAATCAGTTGCGTACTCGTACTGGAAAACACTCACGGAGCTGTTTGTGGTCGACAACCTGAAGTAACGAATGCAACTGATTCAAACGCGGTATCCTTAAACACCAGAACTGGGGGCATATGTCGAGATTGGCTACATTACTCGTTGTGATGGCGGCTTTGAGCGGAACCGCCGCTTTGGGCTGCGGCGACAAGCTTCTTGCTGTCGGCCGAGGCCTGCGCTTTCAGCGTGCCTATGCGGCACATCAAGCCAATCTAGTGATCTACTCTGCTGGAGCGCAGGGTGGCGCGGCTCTTACCAATGCCAAACTGCAGGCCACGCTAAGACGGGTCGTCCACAACGTGCAAGTCGCTCGAGACGGCGCGCAACTCGATGCAGCATTGAAGTCGGGACAAGTGGACGTGGTGCTTATTGACTCTGCAGATCTAGCCGGCGTCACGCGCCAGTTGCAGTCGGCGACCTCGAAGCCGGTCATCCTGCCGATCTTCGCGAAACCTTCGAAAGCCGAATTCGCCGCCGCACAGAAGGAGTACAAGTTCGCGCTGAAAGCCAGCGCCGATGATTTCGAATATGTCGCGGCAATCGACGAAGCCATGAAGTTACAGCTGAAAACCAGGACCAAGTCTTAATCCACGAGGCCGCTCATGCGACGACCTGGTTTTTCATACGTTGTAGCTGCGGCGTTATGTCTTACAGCCGCGAATGACGCTAAAGGCCAGGCGTGGGTGCTGCCTCGCAGGGAAGGTTCGATCAGCTTCACCTATCAGCGAATCGACAACACGGGCCATCGCCGCACCAACGGTTTTCTCGTGCCGCGCGGGCGCAGCCTCGACATGTCGCTCTACCTGGAAGCCGAATACGCTTTCACCAACCGTTTTTCGGTGACCGCCGCCGTGCCGTACGTTTTCGCGAAGTACACCGATCGGAACCCGCCGCCGCCGCCCATTCCGTTCCTTCCTGAAGATGCGTGTCGCTGCTGGCAATCGGGCTGGCAAGACTTCGGCATTACCGCTCGCTATAACCTCATTGGCGGCGCATCTGGTGGTTTTGCGGTGACGCCATCGGTGTCGCTCGGAGCGCCCACTCACGATTACAACTTCCGTGGCGAGGCCGCGCTGGGCCGCAAGCTGGGAGAAGAGCGCATTGGAATTGACGTGGGGCGGCGACTGGCTGTCTTTTCGCGAAGCCTCTCGGTCCAGGGCGGCTATTCTTACGCGTTGGTCGAAAAGGTGTCGGACATCTCCACGAACCGCAGCAATGCCCATTTAGAAGCGGACTATCTTGTAAAGCCAAAGCTGCAGGTGCTCGCCCAGGTGTTCTGGCAGCGCACGCATGGTGGACTGAGGTTTGGATCTCCAACGCCTCCCGGACCGATATTCCCAGGCGAGGTCAATACACTGGAACTGTTATATCAGCACGACCGTCTCCTGCGGGACAACTACTGGCATGCTGGCGGCGGGCTCGCGTACTCGTTTCCTCAATTCGACGTAGTCGGTACGTACATTGCATTTGTTGGTGGTACCGATACGCACGCCGGCTCCGCGCTCACGATCACTATCGTGGTGCCGTTCCGATTGGGCGGACCTCGCCACTGAAATGCAGGTAGTGGATATCAAACACATCTCCGCCGCTCCAACCGGGCGAGAGGGACGGACGATTCTTTTGAAATCCTGCTTGGTTAGAAATCTCGGCCACAACACTACCGTTAAGGCCGTCGATTGTAAGGCGTTTAGTTCAGTTCGTGATTGACCGAAGAGTCGTAGTGGGAATGTCTTTGATCGTCTTGACCGTGCTCGCAACCAAGCGTAAGCTCGGCTGAATTGTTCGCCGCGGAGCAGCAGTCGGCACGAGCCCGTCCACTTCGCCCACTCGATCCGGTAGCTCAAAGCACTTCTCTTCTGTGGGTGAAAACCATGACACATTCACAGTCGTGCCGGAGGTACAGTCTGCTCGTGCTGCTCGCGATCGCGTTTGCGCCTGTTGCAACTTCGGCGCAGGTGTGGTGGTCACAGTGGGCGCTTAATCCACAACACACTGGCCAGGTCTCAGTCGCCGGCCAGCCGATGAACAGCATTCAGGCCAGCATCGTCTATGACCCTCTCGTTACCGACGAGATGTCCGCGAACTCCGGTGAACTCCTGGCCCATTACCAAGTTCCGCTGATCGACAGCAGCAACGTTTACATGGAGTTCAAAAGCGGGACGTACAACAAGAACCGCTATGCGAACGAGATTTGGGGCGAAAGCGCGTTTCAGTGGCAGAATGGCCAGCTTAGGAAGGTTTGGAGCTTCACCAGCGACTCGACGGCACCCGGATCGCAAGCAGACTTCTGGGAACCGGTATTCCACGGCGTACTTGCCAACGGGTTCATCTACGTTCCGGGCTCCGGCGGTACTCTGTTCAAGCTGAACACGCAAACGGGTGCCGTTGTGAGCCGAGTCAATCCATTCGGATCGCTAGATCGACCAGCTATGGCCTTGGCCCCAGGGACGAACTCATCGATAAGGCGCGTGCTGCCGCAATGCGCACGCTGGAACTCGACTCGCATTTGGCCGAAGCCTACACATCACTAGCTCTGATCTCGGAAAAATACGACTACGGCCGCGTCTCCCCAGCGGACGACACTCCCCGGGGGCTCCCCGGCGGTGGCCTGTCCTAGAGGTAGTCGTGACACCCTTTATTCTTTCTCAGCACTGACAGTTCAGCGGACATCGGGTTAGCGTTTATGAAGTAAACAAACCTCCGCCCGCTCGAACCGCAGACTGTACCGATCCGATCCTCAAGAACTCCCTTTCTGGCCCCTTTTCCCCGGGATACGAGGTTGGCATCGGGCGGTTACTCCCGTTTAGTCAATGAGTTAGATAACGTACAAAACTGCACCAAATAAATGATTCAGCATTAGGCGCACGGTTTGACCTGACCAAGCGGACTTGGCAATACGAAACCCAGGGGGCTCCTAGGATGTGCCCATGTTCTTGTTGGCCGCAGTCCACCGCAGCAACCGATCGGTGGCCCGACCCTTTCGACTGAGGCAGGACTCAACCAGACGCGCGTCCGTCCGCGCGCCTCGTTCTCAAGCTCGTGTACTTGACATACTTGTCAAGGATTCGACGATTCGTTTCATTCCAACACCTATATCGCGTTATATGTATCTGTGTAGATGCTAGGATTCCCGGTCACGAATCTCCGTGCCGCGCCCAAAGCGACGTTCGTCGGTCGGACGGGTCGAGGCCGACCTCGAGGAAGTTAACCGATTTCATAGCTCGAAACAGCGTCGTTCTCCCCGGACGCCGTTCTCCGGGATGGTCGGCATCGAATCGCTCCAAGATGGAACGAACTGTCACTCGTTCTGCAACCGGGAACCGATGGGTAAGCCAGACCATAAGACGCTCCTTCGGAGTCAGCGGTGGTGCCTTGATGACAAGGTTCCCGGTCGGCTTGCCCAAGAGATTCTTATTGACGACTCGGTCATACGTCATTGCAGACACTCGCGTTGCGATTGAGCGGAGCTTCGCGTCCTGCTGTCGCACGTATTCCTCACCGTCTGCGCAGTATCGACGAGCGATGTCTTTCAACGCGGCGTACAACGTCTCTTCGCTCAACCCGAGATAATGGAGATGACCGGCTTCTCGATAGAGAAAATCATTGCGTCGATTCCATGGGATGACGTTCGCACTCTGCGCTTCCTTCATTCGCTCGAGTTGTCGGTGGAACGTCTCGCGTCTTGCCTTTACCGATTCCTCTTCCCAATCTCGAAGCCAATCAGGAAGCGGTGCGACCGGAAGACCGTTGCCGC
Organism: Acidobacteriota bacterium; assembly: GCA_003225005.1. Lineage (GTDB taxonomy): Bacteria > Acidobacteriota > Terriglobia > Terriglobales > Acidobacteriaceae > Sulfotelmatobacter. Next base: position 11,778 of record QIAN01000223.1, read on the forward strand.
GATATGTTGCACCAGTTTTGTGGAGTCCGCCCTCGGCAACGACGTGTCCGTGGCACTTGATATCGCCGTGTGCACCGTCTAACTCGAATCCAAGACGGTTTGCCTGAGGATTCTTGCAGACGTCCTTTCGTTCGGGCGGTCGCGTTCCGGAGAAGTAAAAGTGATACCCGCCACCAGTTCGTCCGGTTGTTACGACATACGTCTCTGGGATGCCGTTCGCCTTAGCCCATGCTATGACGTTGTCGTAATCGCCGACTCCTCCGTCGATATCGAGGACAGTGAGGTTCGAATAGTCGAGCCGGACGCAGGGATTCGCAGGAACTCCAGCCTCCCATTTCGCCAGTGCTTGCGCGTCATTACGCGCATCCTTCGAGCCGCGGGTTCCTTTGAAGGTTTTCTTTGTCAGGTATGGAGCCGGAAAGATATGCCGGCCCTTGTTAAGAGCCGTTCTAGCTGCGTCCTTCAACTGCTTGAGAATGGCTTGCTGTTGTTCCAGATTAAGACGCTTGAAGCTCTTCGGGAGAGCGAGTTCCGCCATCAGTTCATTTCCTTACTTGTTACGCCAGAGGCCTGTCGCGCTGCGAGATCTTGCTGTTTGGACTGACACATGGATGCGCCGGCTCACGGGAACCACGCTAGTCCTGCGGCTCCGAACGTGCAACGTGACAGAAGTAATTTCGATTTGGAGAGGCGGGTCCGATGCCTGCGCGCGTAGTCCCGACGCGCGTCAGTTACCAAGTACACGACTACCGACGCAGAAGAATTGTAATTGTTTAGCGCATAGGGGCGGTTAAATCCAGTACCCTGGGCTGAGAGGAACAAATCAGAGTCTGTAGAAGAGAGGAGGCACATCGGAGTTGCTGGCGACAGGTTTGCAGAATGCTGACCAAGATGCCTTGGCTGCGTGCT
>QIAN01000224.1 GCA_003225005.1 Acidobacteriota bacterium
AGAAGTGTGCAACTGGACGCTTGAGTTGCTGCTCAAGATGCAGCTTGGATTCCGTTGGATTCCGTCAGTTCGCGACGCGCGGCTGCTGGATTAACATACGCCATGTTCGGGTGAGTCATGGTATGCGAACCAACAATATGTCCTTGACCTGCTAATGCCTGCAGTTGGTCATAGTTCATCATAAGCGCTCCCGATCTGGCGGGCACTTCCGTGTCGAGTTCTGCTGCGAGGCGCGCAACATACATCTCCTGCTCCGTGCCGGCCAGCTGGCAACACTCGTCGCAGGAACGCAGCATCGCCTTTTCCCGCTCGACCCCGCTCGAAAGCGGCCAGGTCTTTCCCGAAGAGTCGGACCAGTCTCCTGTCTTCGTGTTATGAAAGAGAAACCATAAACGTCCTGGCCAGGGCAGCTTTCGCTGTTCCACACAGTCGACCGTTGCGTAAAATGTTGCCGGAACTCCGAGTTCGTTCAAGACTGGAGCAGCAATCTGATAGTTGTCGGTATAGCCATCGTCAAACGTGACCGCGACCGAGCGGTTGGGAAGCTCACCTTCTCCGCGGACGAATTGCCGAACCTGGTCGAGGCTTGCGGGATGGTATCGTCGCGCCAGTAGTTCCATGTGCCCGCGAAACACGTGCCGAGAATGTCCCATCCCTCCGAGGAAAGCATTCTGGTCCCGGGGATCTTCCATGACAGAGTGGTAGATGAGAATGGCTGCGCTGCAGCTGCGAAAGTGCCCTGCGATTCGTAACAGACCGCTGCCCAGCACCGCTTTTCTTGCCAGGTTCTTCATCTTTTGCAAAGAACGGGTGTCATCGACGAGATCTTCAGTCTAACCGAAATGCCGTTGCCTGCCGGGTGAGCCGCGAAGCGCACTTGTGAAGCGCAATTCATCTGTATGCGACCGCGCTAGCCGGTTGGCCGATTTGAGCCCCAGCCTCGCCATCTACACAGACGCGGAGCCACAACTCCAAATTCAGCAAACGCCAGATGCGATTTCCATGATCGCGAGAGCCCGCTCGATGCTGGGCGAAAACGCGCTTCAAAATCTCTCCCCGGAACAATCCCCGTTGCAGGGTTCTAGGTTCCATCAAAAGGCGCTCCAAATCGTCGAGCTGCGGCCCCATAAGCCAATATTCCCAAGGGGTTGGAAAACCCATCTTCTTGCGGCTGACGATTGCCTCGGGAAGCAGATCCGAAACGGCTGACTTAAGAATGCACTTTCCCGCCATCCCCTTGGTCAAGTATTTCGCAGGAATGCTGGCCGTAAATTCGACCAGCGCATGATCAAGAAAAGGCACACGGCTTTCGATGGACGCGGCCATGCTCATCTGGTCCTGTTTCATGAGCAGTTCCACCAGATAGGTTTTGATGTCGGTATACAGCAACCGGTGCAAGAGGTCGCCAGAAGAATGTTCCCAGTGGTTCATCGAGCCGGCGTACGCGTCGCCCGCCATTTGCATGGCTTCGGAGGTCAGCAACTCGTCTTGCTCCGCCGCAGAAAATGCGGAATAGAAATTGTCAAAATAGAAGGACGACCAGGATGCACCGTCACGGCCTAAGAAAGTATGTTCCAATCTTCTCTTGGAAGCCCCCGAGAGCAGAGAAGCATTAATCCCGCCCCGCAGAACGCGCCGCAAAACGGCTGGCATAATCCTGCGATAAAGGTTGTCCGCGCGCGAGTTCAGGAGAGTCCACGGATAGCGTGTGTAGCCGCCCAATGTCTCATCGCTGCCTTCGCCGGTAAGCACGACAGTGACGCGCTCTCTGGCGAGCCGCGCAACGAAATAGAGCGCCACGCTGGATGGCCACACAATCGGTTCATCCTCATGCCAGATCAATCGGGGCAGGATTTCGAAAAACTCATCGCGGCTGAGCCGCACTTCGTAATGTCTCGACCGCAAGTGATCAGCGATAGTTCGGGCGTAAGGGAGTTCGCTGAAGGCTTCTTCACCGTAGCCCACAGAGAAAGTCTCGATGTGTTCTTTGCGGATTTTAGTGGTGAGCGCCGCCACCGCACTCGAATCTAGACCGCCGCTCAGAAAAACGCCCAGGGGAACATCGCTCATCAAGTGACTGGCGACACAGTGCTCCAAGTGTTCCCGGTAGCAGCCAACGTAATGTTCGCGCGATAGGCTCCCGTCATCGGCCTTGACTATCAAATCCCAATACGACGAAGTTTCTAACTGACCCTTCTCGTC
>QIAN01000225.1 GCA_003225005.1 Acidobacteriota bacterium
CTGGCGGCGTTCGGTTCGCAGCGGGAGCGCTATCAAAACGCCGCCGAGATGCAAACCTTCTCGGGGATCGCACCCGTGACGGAAAGCAGTGGGAGTACATCCAGGAAAAGAAAGGAGGCTGAAAGGAGGCTGATATGTTCAGTGGGAGACAGACCCACCGAGACAAAAGTCAGAAATCTCGTAGCTTGGATAGAGGGAGAGAGGGAAACCAAATCTCGCGTCTATTGACAAAGCCATCTTTAAGGGTGGTGAGCAAATCATCGAGCCGTAACAATAGTGAACGCAAAGTAGCCTCGAAAATTCTCGCCCCAAAAGGCCGAACCTGTTCCCACTGGGTGAAGGCAGTATGGTGCGTCGCAAAACTGACTAAGGCGGCGAACCACTTTTGGCGGGGTGTTAGCGACAGCGCGATGATTAGGACACATCAAGCAACTGGAGAAGCCCTCCTCGCCCCATGGAGAAATCTCTGGAGCAGGTCCGACCTATAACCGGCAACACCGGGAAAAGGAAGGATGGCGAGAGGGTGGCGGACGGGCCCGTAGGAGCGAGGAAGCGGCTGTAATGGCCGTGGAGCAAAGGGGCCCTGCTGTTGGTAATGACTCTGACAACAAGGAAGGCACGGGTGATATGACAAAGACACCCATTAGTGTGCAGGACCTGAGGAGGAGTCTATACGTCAAGGCGAAGGCTGAACCAACTTGGCGATTCTGGGGACTGTACGTTCACGTCTGTAAGATGGAAACGCTCCAAGAAGCCTACCAGATGGCGAAGAGTAATGACGGAGCCCCAGGAATTGACGGGGTGACGTTCGAGGCCATTGAGGAAAGCGGAGTGGAGGGTTTTCTGAAACAGATACAGGACGAACTAGTCCGAGAAACGTATCTACCCATGCGGGTACGAAAGAAGGAAATCCCGAAGGACGGGGGCACCAAAGTCCGCGTTCTCTCGATTCCTGCCATTCGGGACCGCGTGGTCCAGGGAGCCCTCAAGCTCATCCTGGAGCCGATCTTCGAAGCAGATTTCCAATCGGGGTCGTATGGATACCGACCGCAGCGGACAGCTCACGAAGCGGTGCTTCGCGTGAACACAGCGATCTGGGAAGAGAAGACGCGCATCATCGATCTTGACTTACGAGCCTACTTTGACAATGTCCAGCACTATCTCTTGCTGGAGAAGGTGGCTCGGCGGGTACAAGATTCGAAGGTGATGAGACTCCTCAACCTGATCCTGAAGTCGACGGGGAAGAAAGGGGTCCCGCAAGGCGGAGTGATTTCCCCTCTCCTCAGTAATCTCTACCTCAATGAGGTAGACAAGATGCTGGAGAAGGCGATAGCCACGACGCGGGGCGGAAAATACACCTATGTGCAATACGCGAGGTTCGCGGATGACATGGTGATATTGATTGACTCCCATCCGCGGAATGACTGGCTGATGTGGGCGGTAGACAAGCGACTGCGGGAGGAACTCGCCAAACTACGGGTGGCGATCAACGAAGACAAGAGTCGGACAATCGATCTGAGAAAAGGAGGAAGCTTCGCATTCCTGGGCTTTGAATATCGCCTCGTTCTGAGCCGTAATCGGAAGTGGCGACCGCAATTTGTGCCAAAGATGAAGAAGCGAACGGCGCTCTTTGCCAGACTCAGGGAAGCCTTCCGGCATCAGGTCAGCCAACCGGTGGGGAAGGTGGTTGAGAAGATCAATCCGATCCTACGCGGATGGGTGAACTACTTTCGGATCGGTCATTCGAGTCGATGCTTCACGCTGGTACGACGCTGGGTAGAAATGAAGATTCGGCGGCATATGATGCGGGCCAGACTGCGCAAGGGACAGGGCTGGAAGAGGTGGAGTAGCGAGTGGCTATATCGCGTGCTCGGACTATACAACGACTATAGGCTGAGGCGTGCACTTGCGAAAGCGGCTCCCATCCCTGCAGGCGTATAGGCCTTGATGTGAAGGCAACAGGAGAGCGTAGCGCGGGAAATCTGCACACTACGTTCGAGGCGGCGGGGTCTGGAAACGAACTTACGGTGCGGCTAGTGAGGCACTCTCAGAGGAAACGGGGAGCAACAGATAGGCCGGACCTGCGGAGTATCGCGCCAGACCTCGACCCTACAAAGCAGTTGGGTTCATTTCCGTTTTGCTTGTTCGAAGTTCCTACGGCAGAGCTTTCACGAGTGGGCCGCCCTTTCCATCCCCCAATCGCAATGGGCGCACGCCTACTACGAACTGCAGTGTCGCCGGGGCAAGAAGCACCATGCG
>QIAN01000226.1 GCA_003225005.1 Acidobacteriota bacterium
TAGGATTGACCCGGAGACGCGGTGCCAAACTTCAGCACACAGAGCGCCTAATGAGCGCTTAGATACTCTCCCTCGAACCCGAGCATCGCAAGAACCGATTGGCCACCACCGAGGCATGAAAAACCTGGGAGATCACCTGGGTTCTATTCGATGCTCAAGCTGCTTGCGTTTTCAGTTGTTCGGCGTCGAAACGTTCCTCCTTTTTCCAAAGTGTCAAAGTAATGGCCGCGATCTTGCGCGCCAGTGTCAGACGAGCCATCTCCGGCTTCATGCCCTTGGCCAGCAAAGCCGCGTAAAAATCATGGAATGGTCCTGTACTGCAGCTGGCCCGGGTGGCCGTACTCTTGAAGATTTCTTTCATCTCATGGTTGTGGTTCTGATTCAGACCACGCAGCTGCTGAGGTTTTTTGGAACGCTGCACTTGTCCGCCAACATATCGGTATTGCGCACTGTCGTGCGTCTCAATGCCCAGGCCGCTATAAGTCCACAGTTGCCGCTTGCTGCGAAACCGGTGCGGAGTTTGTATCAACGCAATCAAGCGCGCCGCCCGAATCGGACCGATGCAGGGAATCTGACGCAGCAGTTTCGCGGCCTTATGTTTCCGGCTCTCCGCCAACAACTCGGGTCGCAGGGTTCGTCGCAAGCCCTGCAGTCCATCCAGCTGTTGATAGAGCAGCTCGGCGCGGCGGCGCACGCCGGCGTGCGGAATCCTGTTTGACCATTCCTCTCGATAGCGCGGAGCATAAACCTGGGTGCCGGTACAGGGAATGCCCCAGCCGCGATACAGTGCCTTCAGCCGATTCATCACTCGGGTCAAATCTTTGCCGATGGTCTGATAGCTGCGCGCCAACTCGCGCAGTGTTCGTAGTCCGTTTTCCCCGTGATAGACCGGTCGCAGCATCCCGGTGCGTAACAAGTTGGCCAGCTTACCCGCATCCACCTTGTCGCTCTTGCTGCCCTCCTTTAACAAGGCATTGCGCCGCGGATTGCACACCACAATGTGCTGCACCTGCGGCTGCAGCAGATCATATAGCCAGGCGGCCCAGGTTCCTTCTTCCCAGGTCACATGCAACTCGCCCCGTAGACCGTGCAGGAACTGCAGGATGCTGCTGGCTTTGGTTTCGATCACCGACTCCATCACCAGCTTCCCGCTCTCATTCAGGACGGCGATCACAATGGCTTCCTTGTGCACGTCCATTCCGATATATTTGACGTCATAACTCATTTGAGTTGCCTCCTTGGGGGAAAGATCATTCGTGTCAACGCTTGTCTTTCCCTCAAGGTAAAATGCCATTCTCCAGCTGATTTGCCTAGGCTCTCCTTAGTCCTTTCCGGGCACACTACTGCACAGCGCAGCGCAGCGGAGGCGGCGCCACATCCGGCCTCAACCTTCTAAAGCGGGGCGCTCTTTCATAATGCATTGACAATTGGCCGACCGGGATGAACCGGCGTCATCCTGCGTAGGAAAGGTGGCAAGCCTGGTTGAGCAATGCTCTTTTGAAAGCCTGCTCTCAACGCTCCTACGGCGGATCACAAGCGGATTCCCACGCAACAAACGGGACGAAGGGCTGTGGTCGGAACGCAGTGTGCGCTGAATTGTGCGCTGGAAAATGCAAACGCCGCTGGCTTCTATGCCGTCGCGTAGTTTCAGCGACTCACTGTGGGGGGTAGGACCGCACGTCTCTTGCCTGCCTTCGCCAACATCAATTACGGCAATTCCGGTGTGATCCTCAGACGACCGTAAAATGTATTCTTCGGCCACGGCGGCGATGCCCTATCGCACTCTCGCGATCGCCGCATTGACGCCAGGAACGTCCGCCCCCAGGTCTTTGCCGTCGGTGCCCGCGTCCTTATAGGGACTGCTTGATTGCAGCTGGTAATTTCCACCACTTCCGCGGTTGTAATTCACAAACTCCACCGCAGTAGCAGAAGTCGGGAAGAAATTGTGCGTCGGCCATGTCGATTCAGGAGCGCCGCTAGGAATCGCCACGAAGGCGTTGTTGGAAAAAATGTGACTGCTAAAACAATCGTTCAACGTAATGATTGGAGAATCGTGAACAGCACAATTGAGAGAGCCATCGGTACCCGTGGACCACACCGGATAAGCGCCGGCGTTTACGATGTTATTCGTGAACACGAAGTTTGACATCGGCGCGTTCATCGAGAGTACGTCCCCGATCAGGAGAACCGTCTTCTTCGCAAACGCCGTGATGTGATTGATCGTGACGTCATGAAGAATTGGGACACCGGGACCTGTGGACACCTGGGCGAACAAACTCGGTCCATTATAGGTGGTTCCGTTGATATCATCGAAAACGTCGTCGTGAATGCTGTAACGGCCTCCATTCAGGGGAAGCGCACCATCATCCGTGCGCCCGTTGGCCAACTGCATCCCGGCTCCCATGTGGCTGATGTAGTTATTGCGGATCGTTATGTCTGTGACTCGACAAATAGGGCAGAGATTGGACTGGTTCTTTGGGGTGAGCAGGATTGCGAACCCTGCCTGCGAGAAACCACCCCAGGTATTTTCCATGATGTTGCTGTCGAGTAAAACGCGTTGCGCGTTCTTCAGCTCAAAGAGGTTCTTGACGATAAATGGATTCCCATTGGCTCCGCCCACGTATCCAGGCCGGCCTTTCATCCATGTGAGCGGCTTGAACAGATGATTATGGGTAATCTCTATGTCAGCGGGCGTATAAGTCGCGGCTCCTCCACCCATGAGGATGTTTTCGCCGGAAGCTTCCAGGAAGTTGTTCACGATCTTGTACGGGCCCATGGGATTGCTGCTGATGCCACCATTGATGGCCTGAGCGTCGGTGCAAGACCCGGTCATGCGGACGCAATGGAAATCTGTAAAGAACGAATCGATCACAGAGACGTAGGTGCTTCCTCCCAGTTGTACTCCGCGAGTGGTTTCATCGTGAGCCGTGCCGTGGAACCAAATTCGGTCATAAATGATGTCGTTGCTCACGCCGCGGGAAATAGGCGACGCCAGGGCATAAACCACGCCGATTCCGGCGGCCCGCGTCAGTTCCAGACCGATCAGCCGGTAATGACCGGCGCCCGGCGCGAAGAGTACGGGACCGCTGCCGCCGGCCCGGTTCATTATCAATTTGGCTAACACATTCTTGGTGGAAATGCAGTTAAAAGCAGGACGTCCCGGTAACGAGGAAACGCCTGCGTAGCACGGGTTCAGGCGAGATCCTTCCGCAGGCAAGAGCGAATCGTCACTGCTCGTGCGAACGATGATCCAGCGGGCGTCATCGCAGCTCTTGTTTGGAAATTTGAACAATCCGGTAAAGGTTGCTCCGGCCTGCAGACGGATTGTATCCCCACATCTGGCGTTGTTCAGAGCAGTCTGCAGATTCTCTCCACTGTTCACCGTGATCGTAATCCCAGGAGCCGGCGTATTCGCCATTGCGGTCCGAATTAAGACCCGGGGCAAAGCTGCCGGACCGTCGTAGCCACCGGCAGAAGTCGAAGCATTCGCCGCCTGCGAGCCGGCACTAAGGCTAAAGAACAGCATTAACGTAATGGATCCGATTAGTTTTGACGATTGTGTTCTTGCGCCGGTCGAGTTAGATAAAACACTTTTAGGGAACATGCGCACATCCTTGGATTGGAAGTTAGGAGGACTATCTTTCGAATCCTGTCGAGCACCCTATAACTTTCCAAAGCTCGGGCACAGATACCCTTTGGTCAGAAACCACTAGAATCCATTAGTTCCACTCAGGGCTCAGGGTGCCCGCAGCCACTGCGGAAAGCTAAATAGCCACGCCGCCACGGAACCAGTGCAGATGACCGATAAAAAGTGCGGTTTCGGGGAAATCCGATAGGCACATAGCGCCATTTCCCCGCATGGGGCAGAAATCCGCTGCCGGGATTTAAAATCGGCAGGGTCGCTAGAATAAACCACATGCCCAAGGTCGGAAGATGCCACGGAAGCAGAAAATTGCTGATTTACTCGTACGAGCGGACGGATAATCGCCTCGTGGAGAGAACACAAACACGTCAGCCCACGTTCTGGCTATGGGTTTTCATAGTCGCCCCGGCCGCTTTGATTTGGCCGTGGGAGCACGCATTCGAGCTGCTAGCCCCGCCCCAGACGCCTGTCCTCTCTTCTCGATCCTCGCAGCCCATCAGGTAGCTGATGAAATCAGGCCGGTCAAGCGCTCAAAACCCCCGCTCCCTCGCCTCGCGCCGCTCATCCGCTCCCACAAATGCGTCGAGTCGCCGCTGAGCTGCACCCGCACTGGCGTTCAGCACCGTGAACAGGCGTTCACAGGTGGGACACTTTTTCCGCGCAAGTAGGCCGAGCGGCCACTTTGCCCGCTTTGGGGCGGAATGCACTGCAATCCGGCGCGTACGGACCAGAGGGAACCCGAACATCCAGCGGTACGAATCGGTCTTTCTTCTGTGATACCGAAGCCACGCCGATGTAGCCATCTCCACCCGTTGATACGATCTTAAGCCAAGGTCCTTCACGTCCCAGCACTTTAACCTGTTCCCCGCATCTCAGGCTTCCAGCCGGTCGGGAGATGCAAGGATTCGAAAACACGGGGGTAGGTCGCTGCTTATCCCCTGAGGAGCAGTCTACGTAGCCAACTTCTAAGGCATCATCCGCCGACAACTGGATGGAACACACCGCAACTAGCAACACATATCTCAACCTTCGCATAGCGCACAGTTTCATCGCAACGGGACCCGTATGTCAATTATCACGACTTCCTACGATGGTTGACGTAAAATCGCTCATTGACCGGGCTTTGAGTGTGATGGCCTGGTTACGACAACCATCTTAACGAGTTGTAAAATAGCGAGCTGTGAGAAACTCTACCACGTGCCGTCTGGCGTTGATGTATTTGATGGTTCTCCTGCAAGCGTCTCCGGCTCAGCAACCCAATACTTGTAGAGACGGCCCAAATCTCTCACGCATGATCGATCAGGCTCAAAAACTGGCACCTCCAGAGTTAATAAACCTGGGTATCAGGTTGGTGATCGCATCGCAAAAGGTTCCTGCTCGATTGGTTCAGGCAAGTTTTGGAGTTCCCCTGTTGGTGGCTGCAAAGATAAAGAACGAAAGCAAAAAAACGCTTCTGTCGTACAGGATCGGGTGGAGCTACGTG
>QIAN01000228.1 GCA_003225005.1 Acidobacteriota bacterium
GTTCCCACCGCTGCAAATATCCCTGCAGGGCGGCCAAGGCTTTTACGTCCGAGCAGAACGTGCGTCGTTACCTTCGCACGCATCGGATATGCTATCCGCCTGACTACAGGCAATTGGCGGAACGAGGACTTGCACCTCGCTAGATTCTCAGCTTTGTCGGCTGCTCCTTATCTCTATGAATTGTGAAACTCTTTCTTCGACCAGGGAAGACTATGCCTTTGCTGTGTTTGAGAGGCTTTTTAAAGAGCGCGGCTTGCCTTCTAAGATTCGTAGCGATAACGGCGTTCCCTTCGCTTCCGCCCACGCAAACTCGCGGTCTGGTGGCTCAGGCTGGGTATTGGCATTGAACGCATCAAACCTGGCCATCCGCAGCAAAATTGCCGCCATGAACGCATGCATCTCACCTTGAAAAAAGAAACCACCAAGCCGGCCGGTTTAAAATTCCTTCAACAGCAGGCCAGGTTCGATGACTTTATCGAGATTTTCAACAACGAACGTCCCCACGAAGCTCTGGACATGAAGTGCCCGGCCGAGGTCTATCAGCCCTCTGTCCGCGCCTATAAGGGATTGCCCGATATCGATTATCCCTTCCACGACAAATCATTGTTGCGGCCGCATCTGTCTGGGGCACAAAAAGATCAACTTCAGCACGGTCTTTGCCGGCCTGGCGGTCGGCATCAAAGAAGTTCACGATGACATCTGGCTCGTTAGCTTCATGAATTATGATTTAGGGTACTTCGATCCCGAGACTCGAGCGCTCGAACCGCTCGACAACCCGTTCGGCCCGAGGTTGTTACCTATGTAGCCGGTACATTCTGTAACCCATGTCTCCGGGTTGGACCCACAAAAGATTGGTCGGGGAGAGAGGATTTTGAACCTCCGACCCCCTGGTCCCGAACTGGGGGTGCAGAGCCAATTTCGTTGGTACTCAATCATTTAAGTGGCGCCTCAACCGTCTCATTACTTGTTCGATCACGCCATTCTGGGATGATGTAAGTCCTCGAATGGCAGTCCCAACCGAGGGTTCATCAGGGCACTAAAACCCTTTCTTTCCGAAATCAATGCCGAACGCGGCTTAACGATCTTCCCGAAGGCGCCACGTTCCGATGACAGTACGTGCGACAAGCGGCAAAGAACTTCTGGCTGGGGCGCGGCCAAATCAAGACGGCGTCATCGGCGGAAACTCCGGGCTACAATCTCCCGTGTGGTTCAGTTGGCGCGAGCGGGTTATTGAAAGCTTGTAAGGGGACTGTGGCGGATGGGTAAGCCGGCCATTACGTTTTCTAAGCTGATCGATAAGCTCCAGCAGCACTATGGCCCTCCCGCGCCGCTGCCCTCAAATGACCCACTGGAGCTAATCATCTGGGAGAACATCGCGTATCTGGCGAGTGACAATCGCCGTGCCGAAGCATTCGCCACCCTAAAACAAACGATTGGAACCCGCCCCGAACAGATTCTTGCTGCTCAGCACTCCGCCTTAGCAGCTATCGGCAAGGCTGGCATGCTCCCGGACGTAAGCGCGGAAAAACTTCTCACCATTGCGAAAATCGCGTATGAAGAGTTCGAGAGCGACCTCCGTGCGACTCTTAAGAAGCCACTCCCGCAAGCGAAGAAAGCCTTGAAAAGATTCCCTAGCATCGGCGATCCCGGTGCGGAAAAAATACTCTTGTTCACCCGTTCGTATCCGGTCATGGCACTCGACTCGAATGGCTTGCGCGTGTTGTGCCGAGTGGGGTTTGCCGAGGAGCAGAAGAATTATTCAGCGACATACCGCTTGGTTCAGAATGCGATTCATGAGCAACTGCCCCGAGAATGCGACTCTCTGATTCGGGCACACCAGTTGCTACGGGAACACGGTCAAGAACTGTGCAAGCGGTCGAAACCTCGCTGTGCTGAGTGCCCCCTCAGCGATCGCTGCAACTACATTCGGAAGGCTTGATCGGTTCCTCTTCCGCCGCCGCCAGTGCCGTAACCAAAGTTGCCGATTTCAAAGCAAGCAGGCGCTGTCTCTTGCGCGAATGAGTGCGAGAAACTCGTCCAGGTCTCTTTCTCACGGAAGGCCCTCAGCATGAAGGAGGTTATGGTAGAGAAGTGTTACTTCTCGATTCTGCGCCTCTCATGCACAGATGCCTCGCTCTCACGACCGGGGGAGAAACCTCAATCGGCCTTACTCCGGGACCCTATTAACAGATTTCCATTGCCAGGCAAGTTTGTTGTATCGTAACACGATATTTAATCGCTTGGACAACCTTGAACCGTTGCAGGTCGTCGAAATGAGTAGAGGTAGAGTTCGTTGGGGTCTTGGCGAGGTTCTCCATCGTGCCCCATACGCAACCGTCACGAGGACGAAGATAAGGCGATGCGGATCACATGTTATTTGATCTGCGCACTGTCCATTGCCATCTTGGTCGGTCTGTTGTTGTACACGATGTCACCGTGACAGATTGATCAAATCCCTAAAAACAGGCAGTCGAATCGGGAGGGCTGGTCGCAGACACGTTGGGCAAGGCATGATGCACCCACTCAGTTGACGCCGCAAGGTTTCTCCAAACCAATCGACGCCAGGCAACCGAGGTCCTGACTGAGCATGGAGAGCCCTCCAATCGTGCGTCCCGAGCCGAGTTACAATCAATGCAAATTGAGAACAGCGCTCGGGCATGGAATGCCAGTCGGAACGGGGTCTGCAATGGCGCGGAAGGAAAACAGTTGAAACGACGCTGTCCACTCCCGCTCAATATCCAACTCCTACGCAGCTTTAACGTTGCCCGCAATCTTCTTGCGCGTGTCGACCTTGTGCAAAGTGACCTCGAGCACCTCGATCTCAAGAGTGGCCGTTATGTTGTCTGGATCTATCTCCTGGGGCAAATCGAGAACACGGAAAATCTCATCGGACACTTTTCCGACTGCTCGGGTCTGCTTCCGCTTGATGTACCACGACCCTACTCCCGGTTCGTCGCTTGTCTCATCCGGCCGCGATCGCCGACAGGGTACTTGATGCAAAGACCTTGGACACGCGCAAAAGGAGTGAGCGAATGAAACTGAGAACGTTTCGTGCTCATAATGTCGTCAACCCGAATCCCTCGTACAGTCAGCGCATCGGCGATGAGCGAACGGTGGCAACGCCATGGAACTGCTTCCGCGCACATAATCGCGCTCCGCTTCTGCGAGGCCAATTTCATCAATCGGTTTAACCCCGCTCCGAATTCGGGTGTCTGCATATAATCAGCAAAGCCGCGAAATGAACTATTGCGCCACCCCATATTCACCGAATCGCGATGGGTGCGACGTAAGCCTCCGAGCTTCCGTAAGTACACGTAGCCGATCTTGGTACCTCGCAACTTCTTCGACAATGCGTCCGCCGTTCATCGGATCCTTGGGATCCTCGCCATGGCTCAAGTCTGCATTGACTGCCCTCCGGCTCTTGTCATTTTGCACGCTTATTTGTTCTCCTGTTCTTGCTCGTTCCAAGCTTCTTAACAACTCAAATTCTTTGTTCCCGCATAACAGCACGCAGCGCGCCGATCAACGCGGGGCCTGCTTTGCGAAGTTCTGCCCTGTGATGCAACGAAAGCTCACTCAGTACTCTTTCTCCTTTGACAGTCAGCAATATCAGAACTTCGCGTCGGTCCACGTCTCCACGCTGGCGACGCACGTACCCACTTCGGGCAAGCCGGTTCACCAATTCGACGGTGCTGTGATGCTGGATCTGAAGCCGTTTGGCCAGCTCCCGAATGCTCGGTCGAAGATTTGGGGGGAGGCCCTTCAATGCCAACATGAGCTGATGCTGATGCGGATTGAGTCCCGCGGAGCGAACCGCCTGCTCGCTGAAGTGCGCGAAGAGTCGAATCTGATGACGCAGTTCCGCAAGCGACCGATAATCGCGAGCTGTGAGTGTGGCTCCCAAGCCCATTCACTACCTTTCCATCTCCAATGCTGATCCGAGGTCCGCGAGCCCTTTCGGGAGGAGTTCACCTTCATGTGCTACGCAGCATACAAGCGATGCAATCTCGTATACACATCATCCGCAGAAGCCTTCTGCTCCCGCAAGTTGGGCACACAATAATCTGCGTAACCGGCTACCTCTTTTACAAGTGTTTCACTCGCGGCATTCTTAGTTACATTGACACCCTGATTCCTCTTCAATAGTATATCGTTATACGATATACTTTATCAATCGGAGACATCGTAATCGACGCGATCTTCATCCAACAAGCTATGGGAAGACAAAATGGCAGAACTTACCGTATCGGGCGGGCATGAACCTGTATCAGGGGCTACTGTCCAAGCTTCTAAACGGAAAGAGCGTTATGCCGCTCACCCGTGCGGATTGGTACCGCGGATAGAATTCGGGTGCAAGGATTCGAGGCGCACGCGCGGATTGAGGAGTCGAGCTCTTTGTGGAATCGTGGTCTCGAAATGTGCCAATCCGAAGTGTCCGGCAGTTTTTCCGGTACTTGCACGTAGGTAAGCTTTTCGAGTTTGAAGGGAGGGCATTCGACGGACATGTTCCGGGATCCACGGGGCTGAAGCGCCACCAGATATCGCGAGAGATCGAATGTTTCTGGTTATGTGCATCGTGCGCTTTGACTTGAACCCTCGTTCGTGCACCCCGCACAGACCAAGTAGTCATCGCACTTCTTCACGATGATATTGGACTGGGTGGCGATGTGCACGATACCGCAAACCGCCAATCGGCGGAAGCTGGCAATAGATAACGAGAGAGGATCAGCAATCCCGGCTCGCGCCGCCTGCATCCCCTCTAGTAGGAGGACGCAAATGATAGGACTTAAACTGGTACACCTCATCGAAAGACATTCCGAGGAATTGGCACTCGGTTTGACTCAACAGGTTTGGAATTCAGACCGCACTTGTGATTTTAAGAAGATCCCGCGCGACGAATTGCACTTAGCAGCAGTTGAGGTCTACCGCAACTTGGAAGAGTGGTTACTGCAAAAGAAGGAGGATGATATTAGGAAGCGCTTCCGAACAATGGGAGCGCGCCGGGCCGCCCAAGGAGTCCGCCTTCGTCAGTTGGTGTGGGCTCTCCTAATCAGCCGCAATCCATCTTGGAAGTGTTTGGCGAGTTGGAGGTACAGCAGATGCTAAATCAGTTCTTCGATCGGGCCGTGTACTATTGCATACTGGGATACGAGGAATCAATCGGGCACGACGATGCGCAAGATGCGGATACCAAAGGGAGAAATTCACAGAGGGATTGGCATGAATTCGCGTGACGCGATTGGACAGGAAACTACGACTTGAGAGGAAATGTGATGTACCAGTAACGTGGAGAAATCGCGGTAGTCAACGCAGCTGAGACGTGGTTTTACGGCGACCCCGCTGCACTGGTGTTAAGAGAATTCCGTCCTCTTACCACTCGGTGCCCAGTTTCCTCGCGGAAAATCGCAAGAAGGAACAAATCCCCGAGTTATCGCGTTCGGCCGTGTAATTCTTCAAGGTGTTTTTCGGATTGTTGGAGGAAACTTAAGATCGCCTGAATGACCGTTTCGTCCCCCGAAGCCGTATTGATCATGGCGTGGTAGACCGAACGGTCAGGCCACTCGGCGTGGAAGTACCGCTTAATGAAGGCAGCGCGCTCCCAGTCGACCGTATCAACCAATATTTCTGCATCGCGTTCGCTGTTGCCTTCGGAGATCAGGCGACGTATTTTTTCTTCTCGAGAGGCGTATAGAAAGAAACGCAAAGTGTCATCGCAGGCTCGCAGGAAGTGCTGCGATCCTCTTCCTACAATTATGCAATTCCCCGAAGCCGCGGCTTGCTCGACCACGCGCTCGGAGATTCTGACAATGCTGTCGGCGTTAAGGGCCTCAACTGG
Organism: Acidobacteriota bacterium; assembly: GCA_003225005.1. GTDB lineage: Bacteria > Acidobacteriota > Terriglobia > Terriglobales > Acidobacteriaceae > Sulfotelmatobacter. The sequence continues at coordinate 5,837 of QIAN01000228.1, forward strand.
CACGCCAGGGCTACCCTCATAACTTCCAAGAGCGAACGACTTGAGCAAACGGTAATAAAGCGGGTCGCGCCGCTCCTCATGTTTCTCAACTACGGACTGCTCACAGTGTGCGAGGCGGGCGATCTCTTGTGTGAGAAGTTGATCCCAGAGTTTCCAACCCAGTTGGGCAGCAAGATTTTCGGCGATCTGAGCCGCGCCCGATCCATATTCTCGCTCGATCGTGATGATTCGGATCATTCTTCCAAATGCTTAGATGCAGTTGCGGATAAAGTCGAGGGGTAAAAGATTTCCTCCAACTAGCTCGTCGTCTGATTGTGCCGCAAGCCACGGGTTGTAGGCGAGTTAGGAAATCACTCAAATCTTTGTCGAATACTATCGTGAAACGATATATATCAAATTGATACCTTCCAATTCGACCGACCTCCACTTGGACAGAACACGCGGCGCTCGCAAACCTGGAACTTCGCGGAGCTATTGGCGATAATTTCAATCCGACGTCGCTGGGTCGGGCCTTCTGACCGTTACTGGAGTTGATCATCGATGTTGCGCCCCGCTGTTGGTACTAATCCTCGCATTGCCCGGCTGGAGTGTAGCTCAGAACAATGTCAATGCGATCATTCAGCGCTCGGTCGAGCCGAACCAGCGGGACTGGGATACCGCGCCTCAATTTGACTACTTTGAACGAGACCGGGGGAACAGCGGAAGCAAAACGTATGAAGAGATCATGATTCTCGGCTCTCCTTTGCGAGAGTCGAACCAGGTACACATTTCGAATTGGAGAAAGCGCCCGTAGCCCCTGGCGTGTGGCTCCTAAAGCACTTTTCGATGCAATCCTGGGCCAAAGTCTTGTCCCTGTTTTACCACCAAGGTCAGGAGCAGGGCGACTACTTCAACTACCACAAAGGGCGTGCCTACTCCGGGAACTATTCCATCTCGAATGAATGAGTACGAGCTTGTTCGGTCGCATTATTGCCTTGCGCCTGGGAGACAATGCCCGACATGACCTGGAGTCTCGGTCCATGTGACATTGTGACTATTGTGTCTGTCTGTGATTAAATTCAGCACAGCATGAACGCGCTTGAAATTTCCACCGAAGACTTTCACCGTTTGGCCGCTAACATCGTCGACCTCTGTGCTGGATATTTGCGCACTCTGGACGCACGTTCCACGTTTCCCCAGACAACTGGTGAAGAAAGCGAGCGCCTCTTCGACCTGGATCTCCCGGAGCGCGGCATGGGCGATCAGGCTTTTGCCGCGCTTACTGATGTTATTGGAAAATCGCGGGCTCAGAACGGTCGCTTCTTCGGATACGTTCAAGGATCGGGAGAGCCAATTGGCGCGCTTGGCGACCTTTTAGGATCAATTCTGAACCAGAACATCACGGCCTGGCGGTCTTCGCCAGCGGGTGTCACCGTCGAGCGCACTGTTGTTCGCTGGCTGTCAGAAGCAGTCGGGTGCCATGGTTTCGTTGGAACGCTGACCAGTGGGGGTTCCGCCGCTAACCTGATGGGGTTGGCCATGGCGCGCGAGAAGAAAACTCCTGCCAATGAGCAAGGTCTCTATGATAGGAAGGCGGGAGTGATCTACGCCTCCGAGCAAGTGCACATGGCCGTGCCCAAAGCCGTGGCAATGCTTGGAATCGGGCGTGAAAACCTGCATTACGTCCCATGCGACGGTTCCTACCGCATGGTCCCGTCGCTATTGGAGCGAGCGATTCAGCAGGACGAGTCGCAAGGCCGGGAGCCAATTGCAGTAATCGCATCGGCGGGGACAGTTAACACAGGCTCCATCGATCCGCTGCGAGAAATCGCAGCCATTGCCCGCTCCCATGATCTCTGGATGCATGTAGATGGTGCCTACGGGGCCCTCGCTGCGATTGCAGCGCCCGAAAAGTTCGATGGCCTAGCTCTGGCGGATTCACTTTCCCTCGATCCGCATAAATGGCTATACCAGCCCCTCGATTGCGGGTGCCTGCTCTATAGAGATGTCGGCTCGGCACACAGTACTTTTACTTATACGGGGAACTATGCGAAACAACTCAGCTCCGATCCGGTTGAAGGCTTCGCGTTTTTCGAAGAGTCGATCGAGCTTTCCCGTCGCTTCCGCGCCTTAAAGATCTGGCTCTCGCTGCGCTACCACGGGTTGCGCGCTTTCCGTTCCGCCATCCAGCAAGACCTAGATCATGCTCAACGCCTGGCGGTGGCGATCGAAGGCTCTGCTTTGCTTGAGCTTCTTGGTCCAGTGGAGCTAAGCGCAGTTTGCTTCCGCCACCTCCTGAACAAAGGCGCTTCCGAAGAGACGCTCAATCGTTTCAATCTGGCCTTACTCAAACGCGTTGTCGCGCGTGGGAAAGTGTATCTCTCGAACGCCGAATTGAGGGGGAAGTTCTGCCTTCGCGCCTGCATCGTGAATCACCTCACAAAGAAAACCGATATTGATGCAGTAGTTCGGGAGGTTCTGGAGGTTGCGCCGCACGTCCTCTCAGAGCTGGCAATCTGAGCTAGCCCAGCTTGTAATCCGCTAACGCAAGCATTGCGCTTTCGTGTTCAGACGAGCCTCAGAAGTCGCGTTTATTTTCGCCGCGGCAGTGACTTCATGTATTCGACCACATCCCCCTGTTCTTGCGCGGTAAGACCAAGGCTGAAGCAAGAATCATAATGATTCACGACATGCGGCCCAGCTGCGTCGGGAGTCTCAAAAGCACTCTAACTAACTAGCCGATGGACAGTGTCACTAGAAGCTAATGTATTCAGTTGATCGTAGGCCTCTGACAGAGCCTTGCAAAACATCTGCACGAGTTCCTGTAAGAGATGTCTGTTCGTCTGCACGATCTCGAGAATCTCGTCGAGAGGCACAGCGATGACCTCGGTTCGTTCAAGCGCGACCGCGCGCTCCTGACGCTGCTGTCCGGAAGCACAGAGCTCTCCCACAACATCTCCAGCTTTGCGGACATTGTAGATGAGTTCACGGCCATCTTCCGTGATCCGACCTTCACGAACCCCTTCTGAAGGAAGAAAAACGTCTGGTTTTCGTCTCCCACATCGTAAATTACTTGATCTTTTTCGAAGGTCGCCACGCTGCGATCCCGCAACATGACATCACAGAGCTTTCCTCGAAACGTCCTTGCCAATGCGGAGGAGAGAGGCCCGTGATGTGTTCCGGAATCAACGATTAAGTGCATTTAGTTCAAACTCCATTAAGGTTCGTGAAGGCCCATCTTCTGAATGCGAATAGCAAGACATATAGATGATCCCGTTGAAGCTCGGTCCGCAGTGAATCCACTGACCAAGTTGCTAGTGTCCAAGCTAGAACACACTGGGTCTTGCTTGAATAAGCGAGAGAAACTCGTCCCGTGTTTCTTTCTCACGGAACGCACCCAGCATGGCTCCCCGCATCATCATGCACAGATGTCTCGCTTCAATGACCACCCCGACGCCTAGCGCGTTGAGCACACTCTCAATCGCTTCAGCAATCTGTGTGGTGAGACGCTCCTGCACCTGCAATCGACGCGCAAATACGTCCACCAGGCGAGCACTTTACTGAGCCCAATCACTTTCCCACGCGGAATATAGGCGATGTGGACCTTGCCGAAAAATGGCAGAAGGTGGTGTTCACAGAGACTAGACATCTCAATATCCTTGACGATCACCATCTCGTCGTAAGCCACATCGAACATCGCGCCCAGCAGAACCTCCTCTGGGTTCTCGGTTGCCTTTGGTCAGATAGTGGAGCGAACGTTCCATGCGTTCGGGAGTGTGCAGCAGGTCATCCCGCTCCGGGTCCTCGCCGAGACGCACCAACATTTCTTTCATCAGTTCCTGCGGGCTGGTATTGGCTGGCGACTGGGCTTCAAGTATGGTTTGCATCTGTTCTCACAATCCAAAACGCGCCTTTGGAAATCATTGCCTGCGTTGCCGGTGTCACAATTCCTGTGCGAGCGCTCGCATCAAGCAGCAGCAATCGTTTGTGCAGTCCGTTCGTTTGGTGCCTCGCTGTGGAGAACGTCGCTCCCAACCTCTGTCATGCGCGCCAGCACAAAAGCCGCCAAGGCCATCTCTACGTCTCGCACCGCAATGTCAAAGAACGTTCCCGTCGAGACCAGGTTAAGGGCGATAACGACCAGCCATGCGGAAGCAACGTATGCGCCCACCCGCGTCCACTTGGTCAGAATCGCCAGTCCCACAATCATCTCAATGACACCGACGACGTGCATGAAGGTTTGTCCGCTGAGCGGCAATATCTTGAGGGCGAGCGGACTGATGTACCCCGTCCAATTGGTTAAGAGGTTGAAGTATTTGTCGAGGCCTGCCAGGAACGGTCCGACGCCAAGTCCGATCCGCAGTACCCACCAACTATGGTCCAATCGTGAATCAAATCCCTTGTTCATGCGTGCCTCGTCCAAGAGAATGGAGTTGGCAGGAGCGAATCGGTTACGGGGTCGACACGCCCATTTCTCTGCCTGAACTGCTGCGGTGTGATCTGTAACCTTTACTGCTGTCGTGACTCCATCATATGGAGGGTTTGTATGGTCAACCCAGCGGAAGTGGCCACCTCGCAAGAGCGCTTAACTGACGAAGAAGTTGTGACCCGAGTGATGAAGGGCGAGACGGGGATGTTTGAAATCGTCATGCGCCGTCACAATCAGCGCCTCTACCGCGTGGCTCGGGCTATTCTGCGTAATGATGGTGAAGCTGAGGACGTAATGCAGGACGCCTACGTGCGCGCGTACGAACATCTGGACCAGTTTGCAGGGAGGGCGAAGTTTTCCACCTGGCTGACACGCATCGCGGTGCACGAAGCTTTAGCGCGACAACATCGCGGAAACCGATATCAGGAGTTGGAACCAATGTCAGAACGGGAGGGAGACCCCATGGATAGGTTTGCCTCTTTGGCGCCCGATCCAGAACAGCAAGCGTCAAACTCGGAGGTTCGCAGGTTGCTGGAAGAAGCGGTCAAAAATCTGCCGGACGCTTACCGAACCATCTTCATGCTGCGCGACGTAGAGGACATGAGCACGACCGATGCCGCAGATGTTCTCGAAATCACCGAAGAAAATGTCAAGGTCCGCCTCCATCGAGCGCGGGCGTTGCTACGCAAGAGTCTTTACGCGCGTGCTGGCACGGAAAGGAAAGAAGCATTCAATTTTCATGCCGTGCGGTGTGATCGAGTTGTTAAGAATGTGTTTGAGAGAATTCAGAAACACGTCTCGAACACGGACGACTCCACGGCGAGGATGCAGTGACGGTCGGACTCTGAAACTGCAGCCGCTCCATCCAGAGTTTCCAGTTTTCTTCGGCTTTCGCTAGCTTGGCTGCGTCGGGCTGCTTTGGCGAAATGCAGTAGCTAGAGATCTAGGAGAGACTGTGCAATGTTGACCAGTTTTGCCGCTACACATCGTCGATCATCATCATCTGGGGCTTGCCGACGTTTCAGACATGGGCGCCCGCTCGGTAATTCTAAGGTCTTCCGGTTCTCGTGCTTGAAGTTTCTAGGCGTGTCTGGGGTCTTCGACTACGCCGGACTGAGCTAGGAGCTCGTAGCAGCGCAAGACTCGAGGCCGAGCGGATCGCTACTCCTTTCTCGTAAGGCTCTTTCATCCTCTACGTCAGGCCGGTTTATCCCGGCGCACTGAAATCGCGATTTTGCAACAGTTGACGGAGCCGCGCCAAAGGGCGGGCGGGCCACTGCCGTGACGCTAGCGAGTTCTTCCGTGTGAGGGGTCGGTTGAAATTCCGACATCTAAGTCCACGCGCAATCGCTCAGCTTCGCCACCAGGAGGGTAACAGTTTCCATCGTTGCTGTAGTTCGCGGGGCAGCCGCTTGCGAACTGCGCGGGGACTGCGCAAACTGCCAGACATCCGCAAAGGACACGCCGCTAGCAGCAGGGTTCGGGGACTTACTCCGTAACTCACAACCCGGCGATGGTGGGCACGAATCGTTGGTCACCCAGTACGCCAACTGTCTTCCACGCGCGTTTTGTCGAATGTCCTCGGCGGTGATGACGGTGGCACCCGAGCCTTCCTTGAAAGCGATGCCGGAACAGTACACGCCCGCTCTAAACCCTGCGGATCGCACGGCGTCTGCCCAAGCGTGAAGATAAGCGCGCTGCTCTGGGAGTCCCGTCCGCCTTCCTCTTGGTCGAGAAAGATAATCGTCCTTGCTGGGAATCCTTCGTGGCGTGCTGATGAGACTGCCGTCGCACCATCAGAAACGCCCAGCGTGGTTGCGTCGCCAGCCGCCCTAATCTGAGCAAACGTACGACCGTTGAAGACGACCAAGAAGCCGAGTTCTTGAACAACTCGGCGTTTCCCCGTCCACAAATTGCTGCTCGCGCCCGGTGGGTTGTTGAGCCAGAAGCCCACAAAAGAGGACTTGCCGCAAAGTAACTTCAAGTTGCCCTAGCTCATACCGCGCAGCGGTTTAGTCCAATGGACTTTTTCAACACCCACAGGCGATTACACTCATCATCGCGAATGCAAGAAGCGTCTTTCATTTACACTCCGTACCGCAGGTAGAGCGGACCCGTGACCTCTTCCTTAAATCGCCGACCCCGCCGTCCCAAAGAAGTCCGCTCCAGGGTTTCAGGCTACGGAGTTCCCGATGGCGCTCCCGCCATCTGCCACGAAAACGCCAGGAAGGACGACGCCGTCAGATCAATGGCAGGTTCTACCGTCGAGTACGACTGCACGAAGTCCTTGTACACGGCCTTTCCGTTGAACTGCGCGAAGACATCTACCCCATTCGGCGGACAAGCAATCATGCCAGTCAGAGTTCCTTTGGCGGCAGCAGAGTTCGGACCTTCTACCGCGGCACCCGATAGGAATGGCGGCCCGTTCGGCGGCATCGGAACCAGATTCGTGACCTGATGCTGCATGCATAGGGGGAAAGTCGTGCCATCGTTCACGATCAACGATGTTCCCCAGGCGTTCGCTCCCAACACATTCGCCAACTGCCGGTTGGCATACACTGCTGGGGAGGTACTGTTATTCAACGTGCAATTCGCACCAAGCGAGACCAGGTAATTGCATTCCGCTGCCATCACGGAAAGTCCGCCGCCGTGCGAGGTCGTGTCGTAGGCAGCCCAGGTGAATCCGAATCCAAATGGATCGGTCGCGCTTTGGGCAACGGCTTTGTTCAACTGCTTCACCAGGTCCGCCACCAAGGCAGTTTGATTCGTTTCCAGCCCAGTGCCATTCGGATTGCCGGCCAGGGCTAAAGCGCGGTATAACTCGAAATGCGCCAGACCGGTGACGTCATAAAGATTCAGCGTGTCTGCCGCATCTCCGGGCCCCGTGATATATGCGTTCGCCCAGTGCGCCGCCTGCTGCAGGTAGTACGACGCTGGATGCAGCGCGACCGGACAAGTGGTGCCACATCCTTGCACGGCGAAATAGAGCTCTGTTGCCCCCAGCTCGAGGTCATCCCGCCACTCCGTCTCGGGATAAAAGCTGAAAGGAATCGCCGTCAGCAAATTGCCACTTGGAGCAGTGTTGGCCAGATCAAAAATGTGCTCTGCGGAAAGCAAGCACTGGTTCGCGTACGTGGGATTGCTCGTCTGATAAATGTGATAGCAGAGCGCAAAGTCGGCCGCCAGCCGACCGGCGAGGTTTGGGCTGATCGGCGCGTGCGTACCGATTTTCCCTGACGATACCGCTGCCGGGTTCACGAACACCGGGCGATGGCAAATGTACCGATACAACGAACTGCACCCGGCGTAAGTATCGTCGGCCTGCGGCAGTCGCCAGATGTCATGATCGCTGATGGTTTGCGCATTGCCGTTCCCAATCGCCATCTGGTAGTACAGGATTTGATTCGTATCGTCCCACATCTCCTGCAGCCAGTCGAGCCCGAACTTCGCCTCGTCCGGCCAGTGCAACCCATTCTGCGTAACTCCGCTAGCGCCCATCTGGTTCGGGAAATCCCGAACTCCCACCAGCATCATCGCGACCGTGTACGTATGAGTATGGACGAATTTCATATAATCGCCCGCATCCCACCATCCGCCAGCACCATCGATGGCCGGCTGTGTGCCGTTCAGCGTTGCCGGGGTGAGGTCGCCCGAGAAGCGCCCGTTATTATTGACATTCGGCGTCACGTAAACCTTCGCGCTCTGATCGTTCAGGTGGCCCGCGGCGGTGCGCAACGCCGTGCTGATGAAGTTCGGACCGTCCCGTTCATTCTGGTAATAGAACAAACTGTTCGACAGCGTGCCGGTATAAACGTTCGCAGCCGTGTCGACCTTGAAACTCGGCGACGAGGCGGCGATCGGTCCGCTTACGCTGATCGAATACGTTCCCGCAGTCGTGAAACTGTCAAAGTCCAGCGCGTTGAGATCCGGATAGCCCCTGCTCCAGGATCCAAGTTTTGCGCCAATCGCTGCAGGTCCGAACACCGTTGAACCGCTCGAGTTCTTGATTACAAACGTGGCGCCGGTCTCTGCTGCCGACGCCATCAGGTATGCGCGTTTGGCTGCTCCAGCAACATAGCCAACCTGATTCACGCGAACGAACGCAGTTTGGGCGAGCGCGCCGCCCGTGAGCAGGCATGTGACGAGGAAAATTGTGAATGGGAATGGGGAATGGTTGCGGCAGGTGAGAGCGGAAGCACGCGGTTTCATCAGGGCGCTCCTCGTGAAAGCGTTTAATAAAACGCATGAATAGTGCCTCCAGCCGCAGCGTCTGTCAATAGGCAAGATGCCTTAGTTTCGGAATACATGCTAGAGAGTTATATAAGCCAAGTTAATCCGCACTTAGGCGCAACTCTCCAGCGAGCCGCCCAGGAAGGCTCACTAAGGCCATGAACCATTCCCGTTGTTGATGTAAACAACAATTTTTCGCCAGTTAGAGAGGCGACTTCTTCACCCGGTAATTCCGCCACTGCCTTTTTCATTTGCTCAGTAGGTCCTTTACGCTTCTCAGCAATGTGTGAGAGGGAGCGAGATCCCGTAGCTCCGCGATCTCGGATAATGCTTTGTCGATTCCCGTATAGCCACAACGATGTAGCCATGCAGCAATCAGGATTGGCGACCGACTCATGCCCGCAAGGCAATGCACCAGCAGGTTCCCTCGCCGGATGCCTATCGCCATCGCGAACATAATGTCCTCGAACTTTTGCGCAGAGATCGGGCGCGAGTCTGGGATTGGGATGTGGATGTAAGTGATTTTCGGAGCTCGGTGAACGGCCTGTTCCCGGCAGAGCGAAACGACGGTCGTGATGCGCTGCGCATTGGAACGCGCCAGTTGTTCTGCATCTTTGAGGCTGCCGAGATACAGCCGTTCCCAAATCTTCGTCACTTGTCTCCTTGCCTTGGACGCCACGAGCCTGCGGCTAGCCTCTCACCGACGCCAACTTAGAGAAAGACTAGGTCGCTCCGCTCAGCTTCGTGATTGAGTATGCGAGTGTTCCGTCTTGTAGGGCTCGTCGAATTGCGATTGAAGAGATCTCTGGTACTCCTCGCGGTTGGGCGATGACTAGAGCCCTGTGCTCTGAAAGCTACGGTAGGGCAAGCGGTGCAATACGCTTCAACCGGAATATCGCCCAGCCATTTCGTAACGCGCAGGGTTGGCTTCTTCATCAGCAGTTCTTCTTCTCTACCAACAACTTTGTCTAGGCGAACAACCGGACCTGCGCGGCGCTTCCAACTCGATCGATCTTGAGCAGTCAGCGTCATCGTTTTGGACCTGGTTCAACACCCGGCAGAATTATGCGCCGACTCGGTAACTGATGACATAACGACGTCGGCCTCCTTCGTCCGAGCCTTTTGGTTGGAACCGTAAAGTTTACTCGAGTCGTCGCGAGGCCGACGTCGTTATGTCATCAGTTACGCCGAAGCAACAGGTGCTTCGGTTGGGGATTTTTCCTTATGGCTTTCGTTCCTATCCGGCTGGACTCCGCCGCAGTTGCAAGACGTTTATGAATCTGCCCGATCGGCCATTTCCGCAATTCCACAGAGAAGGAAACTAAGTTAAGGGAGAGGAGTGAAAGTTCGGAACTCGGCTTGCGTGGGCAACTTTTGCGTGGAAAATCAGAAAATGGGGGCATCTCTGCGGATTCGACTGGCGGCGAGGGCTAGTCGAGGGAAGTCGAGCCGGGTCACCGCCGCTCCTCATACTTCCCTCGCCGCCATTCAGCCATAAAGCTACGTCTCCGACGGTTGTCCTTGTAATGGCCTGAACGTGACCCATTCGGCACAGAGGTGCTATTCAGTCGCTTCGTGCTCCGCAGCGGGGCATACTCTGTACCGCGCAGCAAAACGCAGGAACGTTGTAGTACATGTCTATTCCCACGCATTGGGTGTGGCATTGCAACCCGGTGGTGAAGCGGCTGTCCACTGGTGCGATACCTGTTTCCCACCATTGAATGGTGGAACACGCGTCAGCTTCGAATACATCGAGCAAGTGACAGGATGGAGCCGTTCTCAACTGAACTCGCTGAGTGACGCGGTCACCTCGCACTTGCCTAAGCCGATTTCCAGGGTTGGCTGTCTGGAAGGGATTCAGATCAATTTGAGCCGGCCATCTGACGGGGTGCACCGGGAGCAAGAAAACACGGACACGCATCTACGTAGAGATCGGCAAGTTGCGATAGTGACCGCCAATCGCCGTTCCGCGCGACGGGACCAAACATCGACGCGTTTTACTTCACCGCCATTCGCGTCGGACCGGTGCATCAGGGTTTCTGACCCTCGACCTCGCGTGCGTAGCGCTGGCGCCTGAATTGTTGCACCTCCGCGTGGTCGCTGACCTCCATGCTACGACCTCCATGGGACCGGCTGTCCCGGTCTTAATTCCGGTCTTAATTCTGCACAGTGTTTGCACAGATCGTGGTCTCCATTTTTCCTGCCGATGCGGTAGAGTGGATTTGATCCGCAATGTCGAAGAAGCAGAAGAGGGATAGTCGTGCTCCACTGCCCATCAGGACTGGCACGAGTAATCCGCCCCAGGCTGCTGGGGACAGGGGCGCTGAAGTCCAAGGCGCCCTGCTGGCGTCTCAGGCACTTCACGCACGCGAGCTGATAGCCGGACGGCACTCCAAAGCCGCCGTCGAGGTTGCGAAAGAACTGCACAAACGTTATGCCACGCCGGAATCGGAGAGCCTGCTGATTGAAGCATATGAATCTCGCATTCGCGATCTGCTGAAACAGGGGATGTCCCGCGAGGCCAAGGCGTTGTTGAACTTGGTCGGCGAGCGCTTCCCTTCTGCGCGTAACCGGCTCGCGGAAATTCAGTTTGAGGTGCGCACTGGGGAAGGGGACCTCGACGAGCTTGTGGGTCCCCTGCAAGATCCTAATCTTGCTCCCGCGGTTCGCGAGAAAATAGAAACCGCCATCCGGCAACGGGTGTACGATTTGCCCGCTCTGGCCAAAGCTTCATCCCTTCCGGGCACACACCCTCTGCGTGAGGGTGCGGCAGTGCTGTTTGCCGCCATGCAGGCGGTGACCCGGGGACCGGTCGAAGATACTGTTTTGTTGCTACCACAGCTATCGCGCCGTAGCCCGCTGTCGTCCTGGAAGGCGTTGGTCAATGCTATCGCTAGCTTTTATCGTGGGAATGATGAGGCTTGCAAGAAATGGCTGGAGGCGATCACGCCAGATTCCGTGCCGGTCCGCCTAATTCCACCTATGCAGGCTATGCTGGCCGTAGCGCCTGGTTCCGCGTTCAGCCCGGCGGCATTGAAGCTAATAGTTTCCGTGGGATTCGGTCGTGATCTTCTGCGCCCCGCTTTGGCTTGTCTGCAACAGGCAATGGTAACGGGGAAAAAGAACCAGATCCTGAACTCAGCTCGGGAGGCGATTACCCTCTGCCGACAGTATTGCCCCGACTTGAGCGAGAAGGTGCGCCAGCACATCGCCATTCGCTGTATGCTCCTGGGCTTCGCACTAGAACCGGTTCGTACGGCGATAGGTACGCCTCGGCAGGATGCCTATTTCTACCGGTTGATGGCGCGTGGCTTGGAGGGAGCCAAGACTTACGAAGGGCGTGCCGATTCTGTCTTTGTGTGGGAGGACTTTCGACGACAGGCTCTCAAAGAGAAGTGGTTTGGTGAGAACAGTGCCGAGGACGGCGTGCTCTCTCTCCACATGGCGCAGATCGTCGAGCGGATCCCCTCGGACCTGGTCGAGGAAATGTTGAAAGACCTGATGCTTGAAGAGGATACGCTAGGGCTCTCTTATCCTGCCGTCCGTGACGGGAGCTTGCCCCGAGCCAAGCTGCTTTCTCCCGACACCCTGTATGAACGGGCTTGCCGCGCCGACCCTCATTCGGAAGCTTTTCAAAAATGGCTGAACTGGGCAAAGAAACAGCGCGACTGGAGGGCACCGGATCGCGTAGCCGAGTTGTGGCGGCAGAGTCTGCGGCAGGATGTCGCTCCGCTACTGTGGTTGATGGAATCGGCCGAAAGGCGCGGTGCGTACCAGAAATCGCTCAAGTTTCTGGAAGAGGCTGAGCAGCTTGACCGGGTTAACCCGGAAGTTCGCGAAGCCAAACTGCGACTGCTGGTAGCGAGCGTGCTGCGCCATTTCCGCGAGCGCAAGACTCACTTGGCAACTCAGGGAATCGGTCGGATCGAGGCTTTGCCCGATACACTCGATGGGGCCCTGGCACCTTTTATTAGCGCTCTACGTCGCGTGTGCGCGGCACTCAACAATGACCTCGAGGCCGCGAGAAGACATGATGGGGAACTCGAAATTCGCCTGGGAAACCCAGCGGCAGCTTATGTTCTGCAGAGGGGCGTGTTAGATGCCGCAGTCCTAGCGCCCGCGGATGCCTTCTTACAGCCTCTAAAGATCTCTCCTGAAGATGGAGCGAGCCTGTTGGTGGGTTTGGCCAAGGCCTGCGCTTTGGGAGATCTGGTGGGTGTTCCTCTGGCGATCCCGAAGAAATGGGAGGATCGTTTAAGCGCTTGGTTCATCCATCCCGACGTCTCGCTGGACGCGGCTCAGGTGCTGGTTCTCGGAGAAGCGGCTATGCGGAGCCAGGCGCCCAAGTTGGCATTTGCTATCTCTGCCGCGGGTCTGGCGAGAGGCGGGGCAGATGCAAGAGTCATGTTCCTGCGAGCTCGGGCGTTGCCGCCGTGGGCATCAGAAAGACGCCACCATTGCCTCTCCGCTGCCTTGGAACGTGCGCGGCGTGAGCGGAACACGGACTTGGCTGGAAAACTTCTCGATGAATTGCAAGGACACCCCAGGAACATGTTTGGACTCGACGACTCCATGGGTGAAATCGCACGCGAGGATTACGCCCTAGAACCCGAACTGCTCAACGAAGTCCTGGAGGAGGAGAGAGCGGAGAAGCAGTTCCCAGTCCCCGGGCGGAGCGCGCTGCCGCGTTATGTTCGTGAGCACGAAACCGATGAATACGATTCTGCTAGACCTCGCCACGGGGGGAACGAGTTCGATGAAAACGAGGACCTGGCCCAGCTCCAGGACTTGCTCGAAAACATGCCTCCAGAAGTCGCGCGCGAAGTGAACAAAGCTATCGCGCTTGGCGCAAGCCCAGAGCAGATCTTGCGACAGTTATCGAGTAGAGAAGATTCGCCGGACAGAGAGTCCCGGCGGCGTCCTCGAGAGCGCGACGCCTTTGGACGTGATCTTCAGGATTTGATCGAGAACCTGCCTCAGGAACTCGCGCTTGAGATCAGCAAACTTGTGGCCCAAGGCGTAGGTCCGGAGCAGATTTTGGAAGAGATGGAAGAGATATTGTTTGGCAGGGCTATGCCGGATAGAGGGCCTCAGCGGCGTCCGCAAAAGAGAACGCCCCTCAATCCGCCGCCGGAGCAGAGGTGCTTGTTTTAGAGTATGAAGAGATTCGTGGAAAAGCTGGATCTGCCGCCGGACCCGCGTGCAGTGCTGGGGGTCGCTGCAGATGCTACTGACGAACAGATTCGGGTGGCCTATTTGCGTAAGGTCAAGGAGTTCCCACCGGATCGCAACCCGGTTGAGTTCGAGCAGGTGAGGGACGCCTACGAATTGCTGCGGGACCGGCGCCAGCGTATCCGGCGCTTCCTGTTTGCAATCGATCCGCAGGCACCTATGGAATCCGTGGTGCTCGATCATGATCCCAGCGCGAAGAAGTTCGTCGGGCTGGGACCCTGGCTGGCAGTTTTGTAGAAAAAATAGCGCCGAATGGAAATGAATCCTGTCGCCTCCTCCGGGCGGGTTTCACAAGAGATCCGCGAAAAAATTCTGCGTAGGCTCGAGGCTTGGCTGGATGAAGCACTCACCGGCGAAGAATCGCCCCAGGGCCTAACCGCTGAATGCTCCGGGCGCTCGAAAACGGCAGGCCTCTGCCGCCTATCGAGGGTCATCGCGACCTCTACTCTCTGTGGTGCGCAATGACCGCTCTGACCCAAGAAGTCAAGCTGCAAAGCCGGACATTTAAGCAGTTGAATGATACGTTGGAGCAGGTGTGTGAGGCCTCCGTCCTACCAATGCATGCCGATTCCTCCGCCGCAGGTGCCATGAAAGAGGAGGAAGAGAAAGAGAAAAAAGAAGAGTCTTCAGCGAAGCAACCTAGCGGGCGCCTGGTTCGGAAGGAACAGGTCGATCTCCTGCTCGACTTGCGCGATCGCCTCGAGCGCGGGATAAGGTCCGTGCGCGAAGCCGACGGGGGGCTCGTCGCAGGCGCCAGCCAGTCCATATGGGCTCGCTGCTTTGGCGTGGGGAGAGCGCACATGCGTCAGACGCGAGAGACTTTGGCGGCGCTCGAGAAAGGTTACGCCCTCACCATGGACCGCCTCGATCAGGCGTTGCAGGACTATCATCTCAATCCAATTCTTTGTGAGGGTCAGGCATTCGATCCCCACCGGATGACCGCGGTGGAACTGGAAGAGACCGACTCGCTACTCGAGGGAACGGTAGTAGGTGTTTATCGCACCGGTTATGAGTGGGAGGGTGAAGTCTATCGTTCGGCTCAAGTCAAAGTAGCCGGCGCCCGCCGGGAGCAAACACGAAAGGAGCAGGGGAATCTGAGATGAGCGATCTGATAGTAGGCATTGATCTGGGCACCACGAATTCCGAGGTGGCCACCTTTGTGGACGGTCACGTGCAAGTTCTTGGTCCCGAAATGAACAACATGTTGCCTTCGGTCGTGGGCCTGTCGCCTTCAGGAGAACTGCTGGTCGGAGAACCGGCACGTAACCAGTTGGTGTTGTACCCGGAACGTACTGTGCGCAGCATCAAGCGCAAGATGGGAAGCAATGAAACCGTGATGCTGGGGGACCGCCAGTTCACTCCCCCTGAGATCTCGGCCTTGATCCTGCGAAAACTGGCGGCTTGGGCCTGCCATAGCGCGCAGCAACCTGCTCACAAAGCCGTTATCACCGTCCCGGCCTACTTCTCGGACGCGCAACGCCAGGCAACCCGGGAGGCGGCCGCATTGGCGAACTTGGAGGCCATCCGCATCCTAAACGAGCCCACAGCGGCAAGCCTGGCATACGGCGAAGGGACGCGGCACACCGCTATGGTCTACGATCTGGGTGGCGGGACGTTTGATGTTTCCATCCTGGCCTTGGAAGGTGACATTACAGAGGTATTGGCCAGCCATGGCAACAATCAGCTTGGTGGCGACGACTTTAATGATCTGCTGGCGGAGCATCTGCTCGCAGCTTTTCAGAGCAAGCATGGCATCGACTTGCGGCAGGGGCACCCGGTCGCGCGCGCGCGCCTCTGGTGGGCAGCCGAAGAGGCCAAGAAGCGACTGAGCTTCGAGCCGGAGGTTGCGATTCGCGAAGACGCACTGGTATCCGAGAAGGGCAAACCCTTGCACCTGGAACTGGAGGTCACGCGGGAGCAATACGAAGCGATGATCCGCCCGCTGCTGGAAAAGACTCTGGAGAGTGTCTCAAAGGCCTTGGCGGATTCCAGGAAGAGTCCCGGTGACATGGATGCGATCCTGCTCGTCGGCGGTTCGACGCGTACCCCGCTGGTTTCCCGCCTGCTCCACGAACGCACCGGTCTCGTGCCGCGGGAGGAGATCCACCCGGACCTGTGCGTCGCTCTGGGCGCGGGCGTGCTGGCGTCTCGGTTGGCAGGACACGAGGTCGAGCGAGTGCTGGTTGATGTGTCGCCATATTCATTCGGGATTTCCTATCTTGGAGAGCGTGGCGGTGTTCCTTACCCTTACTGTTACAAACCGATCATCCGGCGCAACAGCTCTCTGCCGTTGACCCGCACCGAGCGTTTCTACACGAGCGCTGCGTATCAGGAAACGGTCGAGATCTGCGTGTACGAAGGCGAGGATGAAGATGCCCTCAAGAATATTTTGGTCGGTGACTTCAAAGTCAAGGAATTGAAGCCAGTTCGCGACGCGAGTGAGGTCCTCTGTCGTATGAGCGTTGACCTGGACGGGATCTTGCACGTTACCGCTATCGAGAAGTGCACTGGAAAGTCAAAGCACATCACCATTGCTCGGGCCCTCGAGGCGAAGAGTGAAGCCGACATCGCCGAAGCGTGCAAACGGCTTGAGGCTTTATGGGCGACGCGCAGCAGCGGTGAAGTCGAACAAGGTGAGTGGCTCGAAGCGGAAATCGATGAGCAGGATGAGGAGGTTGAGTCGGAGGAAATCGACGCGGCGATCGACGGTGAGGACCACGCGGATACTGCCGCTGTCGAATCCGTGCCCGCCAATGGCAATTGGGCCGAGGTGAGCCGCGAGGGCCGGCTGTTGGTGGAACGGTCGCGCCAGTTGCTCGAGCGGATGCACGAAGAAGACCGCGAAGAGGTAATCGATCTCAGCGAGCAAATCGAGACGGCAATTGCCGCCACAGATGAGACGGCGCTCAAGGGTGCGGCCAAAGACCTTCGCGAACTGTTGTTCTTTGTGGAAGGAAAGCAATGAACGGCCCCGCTTCGGCTGAGTCCGGCAGATGTCCCGTGTGTCAAGCGCGCTTTCGTAGGGGGGCGATCTGTTCCCGCTGCGGTGCTGATCTCACACCGCTGATGCTCCTCGTGGCGCGTGCATATTCA
The DNA here is from genome assembly GCA_003225005.1 of Acidobacteriota bacterium. Taxonomy (GTDB): domain Bacteria; phylum Acidobacteriota; class Terriglobia; order Terriglobales; family Acidobacteriaceae; genus Sulfotelmatobacter. The sequence continues at coordinate 22,800 of QIAN01000228.1, forward strand.
CAGCGGCAGGCGGCGCGGCAAGCTTTGCAGGCAGGCGACGAGCAGGCCGCCTTGGCTGCAGCCGAAGCCGCGCAGGATCTACATGCTACGTCACAGGGGAGCCTCTTACAGATCATGTGCACAGCGGCGGTGCGTGCGGCACAACCGTCCTCGGCGATGGAGCAGATTCGCCAGACGTCGTTGGACGGCACAAACGAGGGCTGTGATGACTGTCTCAGGAGAGAGTGGCTTCAGGTGCCAGCATTTCCTCGGAAGAGTCTCTTCTTGTTGATGTCGGCTGCTCTGCTGGTCGTGGTCACGCGTTGGGTACGCCGGCCTAAAGCAAACCGGCATCGACGAAAGAGCCATCACTAATCTCACTAGGAACTCACGCGGTTTCCGCTTGTGGCTTCATGAGCTTTCGACTGCTGTTGGGCCTTGAGAACTATGATAACCACCTCTCATGCCGCGCTGGTGGATAGAGACACCGTGGCATCTAAGCTATTGAATTTGCAAAGAATTGATGGCCAGGGACGGAGTTGAACCATTCTTCGTGACCTGTTATTCGGCAACTTGCTGGCGAACGACAACACGCGGCTGCTCACACTGACGGCACTCTCTTCGGGAAAGATGCTGGGGCCTTATGAGGTTCAGTCTCCGCTGGGCGGGCGACCGAACGACTTATGCACTTCCTGACCCTGCTTGGCCGAGACGTTGAGACCACCGTAAAGCCCGCGCCGCGATCCCGCCGCCAAGGGCATCTCCGCGTCGTTGCGACAGCGTGACATTTCTCTCTCATGGAACAAGTCCTGCGATGATTCAGGAAGGGGTTGGTTTGCACACAGAAGCCGCCGGGGTGGGTACGATCATTTTCTTCCCCGGGAAGAGAAGTATGAAACGTGATCACACAAGATGCTCTGGCCACTCTTGTAATCAAGCATCTAATTTTTCACGATGTTCCACAAA
>QIAN01000231.1 GCA_003225005.1 Acidobacteriota bacterium
AGAAAGCGTTTGGCAGAATTTCCAGATAAAGCGCCCTTTTCCTGCCATATTCGTCGCGAAGTGCTGCCGCCAGGGCTCTTAGCACCGCAGGGTCCAGGTCCTTTCCACGAGGCTGGCACAGCGGGCCCCATCTCAAATATCCTATACCCATCCTCAGATTTGCCGGCCGGATGATCCTTAACTGAGCTGCCCCGACCACTTCGTTTTCCCGTTTCAGAACCAAATGACTGAGATTGCTTCTTCCCCATCGGATCGCGCCGTAAGACCAAGTCTGATAAATATTCGCATCCGCGAACCCATCCAGTAGTTTGGACCAGCCTGACTCGGTGACGCCATCGACTTCGACTTTGTATTCGGGCTCTTTCACTTGGTAATGAACAGCGCTCGAACGTTTCTCATCACAACCTGCGCGAATGGTTGCCAGCAATACGCGCCGGAGACTTTCAGATAGAATTCTGTTCGCCAGTCCCATGGATCAGCCGGCACTCGCCCCACCACAAACCCGTTTTTTCCAGCCGAGACAAGCACAGGCTCTGTCGTGAACACTAGTTGATATCCTGCTTTCTTGCATTGCTGCACGGTGAAGTCATTGAAA
>QIAN01000230.1 GCA_003225005.1 Acidobacteriota bacterium
ATGATGATCCATCTGCTGGGTCGCAGCGACTGGGAAATCACGCTCGCGATTGTCTTGCCTATGTAAGCCTCTTCGTTATAGGCAGCGGTCATCAATACATAGGCCCGGCTGTCGCGGGCTTTGTGGAGGTCGCTCATATCTTTGAAGCCTTTCCACAATAGTTCAAATGCCAAAGCCCCTTTTTCACTTGGCTCGTCTCCTTCTGATCGCGTGCCCGGAAAAAAACTGCTTAACCGTTCCAGCAATTTTCAGCCATTAGTGACGGGTTTGTCCGGGTTTAGCTTGCGCCAAGAACGGTCGAATTCAGACAGCTGGCGATCGCTTCTGACCTTTGGATCGGCAGCCGGCACGAGGGAGACTCTGTCGCGAAGTGAAGGGGTAAGACGGACGGCTGGGACCGGGCGGAGTTCCATCTCCTCATTGGCGTTGGGGGCAACGATTGCGGTATTGATGATTGCCAGGAGTCCATACCACACTACAACGGTCTGATCCCAATACGAAATTCCGAAGAAGGCAACGGCGTTGGCAAACAAGGCGGAACAGAGCGCCCAATAGTGGAGTGCCAGGTTGCGGTTTTCTTCAGCCGCCTTTCTCGCATTCACTAAGTACTTGAAGCCATAGACGATGATGGCCAAGAGAAGCAGAAATGGGAGAAGTCCAGAAGCCTCGCCAGTGCCCACGTACTGATTTGCCGTGTCCCACATATCCCAACCCCAGTCAGCATTGGACTTCGTACCCCACAGCCACCAATCACTAAAGTGCCGGATAAACATGTCAATGAGTTGATACCGATGGTAAGACGATGACCCACCGGTAAGATCTATGCGTGAGATCAAGTGCCAAACGGGTGCCTTCATGACCATGTGGAGGGAGACCAGGGTGATCACGATCCCCCACCGTATGACACGCATCAAACCGCGCACGGGCCACAGACAAAGAGCCAAAATACCGCCTGCATACGCGATAACAGGGGTACTCGAAACCGTGGCAAACGTAATGACTGTGGATGCGAGAATTCCCACAACTGCAGGCGTGCGATTCTTGTTATCTTTCCACCAAAGGGCGAAGAAGAGAGGGAAAATAATGGCACCATAGGTCCCTGCCAAAAGTGTATGAGCGAAGCTGCCCATGGCGCGAACATGACCATCGCGTATCATCAGGGAGTCGTAAAATGCTGCTTGTCCTCCCCCCAGAAGGGCATAGGGATTCCATCCTTTAGCTTGCTCGAACAACATGATCCCGGCGATTACCACCGAAATGTAGGCAAGTGTGCGGATCAAACGCGCGGCATCTCCGTCGTCACGGATGAGGAAGCGCATCAGAAAATAGACACCCAAGGTGGTGTAAAGATCCCCCGATTGCTTTACGAGCGCTGCCGTGTTCTGCCAGAGCAGCACACCGTTCACGGCCGTGATCACCGCCAGCAAAACTAAGATCACGTCAATCTTGTTCCAGCCCCGGCTAAAGATCTCCGTTTTCGAGGATATCTTCGTCGAGAACATTCGAATCAAACCGAAAAGGACGAGGATGCGTAAGGTCGGGAAATGCAAAAATCCGATCAGCAGGACCTGATTGTTGGGAATCAGCATGGCGGCAACAAGAAAAGGGACGATGACCCTGTGCCGGGGGAGTACAAAGATCAAGATCCCCGCCAGGATGAGGAGGATGGCGATGAAGGGGCTTAGATCGGTCTCAGAAACTCCGCCACCATATGCCAGGTGTTCAGGTACCACGTGCTATCCCTCTGATTGCATCAAGGAGCGGAGAAGAAGACTCATATCACTGTTCAAGATAAGTCTACTCTCAAGCGATTATGTCATTGGAAAGAGCTAGCTAAATCTTTGGCTTACTCGCCAATGCACATGCATGGAGGTCTTCGTTGCTCCCGGTGATCTGATCGTGTCTCAAATCCATTCCTCCGAAGCTTTCGATGGAGATCAGAAATTTCGATACTGATTCCGTGCATCGAGAGAGTTTGGAGAGTTCGTCTAGTGTCGGAGGTGCGGAGATTCAACGTGGGATCGACCTTGGAGACTTCGGAAAACCATGTATGACAATCCATGATTTCACGAGCCCCGCGAAGCGCTCCGGTACTAAGTCCGCGTCTGGAAATGCTTGGCGTAACTCCGCGTCTGTCATCAATCGAACTTCGCGAACCAGTCGTCGTGCCTGCTCAAGATCGGCACATGGTCCTCTCCACCCACATTTCCACCTTCGAATCAATGACACGCGTATGCCAAAAGGCATCCATTGCCAACCTAAGACGTGAAAATGAGGCTCGACTGGAAACCAGAAATTTGGTGTTTGAACCCAGTAGGCCTTTCCAACCCGCCGAACTTCGTTGGCCATCCGCCTCTGATTGTCAAAAGTGAAAAGATGTTCGATTACGGAATTGCTGAATGCAATATCGAAGCTAGCATCCTGGAATCGCCCAAGATCAGTGGCGTCGCCAACGACCGATTCGATGTTGGAGAAGAGCTTGGGCTCGACCCGCAAATTGAGAGTAACAACCTGGACGTCAGTTCGATTCCCCCAACCCCGATTTTCCCAAAACTCATTTGTGCCCCCAATGTCGAGGATGCGTATGGGCTTGGGTAAGGATGATACGAGCGATTCAAAGAGAGCGAAGCGACGAGAACGCAGGCGGTTGGCAAGCGAGTTGGGATCTGCGGAGTCCGCCCATTGCCTGATTTTTGGTATGGCGAGTTGCACGGAATTGGTTCCTCTTCTGGGAAACTATATCCAGTGAATAATAGCAAAGGTAACTTCACAAATTGGCGGCGTCGCTAAACGTCACGGCGTATAAGCCAATGGAGACAAGACAGCAATGCCGTCAAATCTTCTTCACATTTGTAGAAATTAGTGCGATTCGGGAAATGAGCGGAGTGAAGAAGCAACGAGCTTGTCAAATCTGGAGACAAAAATAGCTCACAGTAGTTTGACTGTTTGACTAAATAAAATTCTGATTGCATCACGACAAAAGGACAACAACCGTTACTGAACTGTGGCGGACAGACTGGTTGGCGGGGCGACAGTGCTCTGCGAACCCGATAGAAACTGGTAAGCTCCCACGTCCCACGCCCCCGTTGAGGGACGACTAACTGGTGTACGCGCCGGAAATGACACAGTATGGCTTAAAGAATTGTATGTGACTCCATAAGTCGTGTCTTGTGTGCAGGCAGACCCCGCTACCGAATTGATGCCGCTAATCGTAGTGCAAAGCGATGATTCATTCGTCCCTACACCAATGGTTGCTCCGCCAGAAGTTGGGGAAAACGAGAATGTCTTACTTAGTGTGTAGCCTTGTCCGTTAGCCGTGCTTAGTGTTTGAAGAAGCGAAGTGGCCTGCGTGACTGTGCAGGCGCGAGAACATTCAGGAGACACGGCGTTCATCGCACCACTTGTAAGGCCGTGATTGTTGAATTCATTGATTGCGGCAGGAACAGTGCCAGAAAGGCCCGCCCCGATTCTGAAAAGTGGCTCGGTGGGGTTGCTGTCTGGCCCTCCCTCGAGAGTATTGTTAAACCATGTGCATGTTCCCCCGGAGTTACCGGAGCTGAAGAACTCTCCGCACCAGAGGGCCGTTCCCCCATATGCGCCGCTGTTCATCATGAGATTGTTGAAGGCGTAGGACGTATCCCCAGACCTTGGAACTTGCATGACTGGTACTCCCCCGGGAGTCGAGAATGGCCCCTGCATAACATTATTGTAGACAATGCAGCCACCGGGAAGATCGAGATTAGATTCAGCAATGTTGTTGTGGGAGACTGCACCTGAGTAGGATAAGAATCCGACATCATAAAAAACACTGTCATGTATTAAGTGACAACTGCCGTTCAATCCGTTGTCGAGATAACTAAAATAACTTTGGGAGATTTCTCCTATCCCGCCGCCATATATGCCACCAAAGCTATCTCGCGCCGTGTCGCTTCCATCTACGACAATTTGCAGGACGATGCTGGTGGTGTCAGACCCGCCCGCATATATCGCATTCGCGTCATTACCCTCGCAAATGCCTGCCGAGTGCGTCCATCCGTGAAAATAGACGTGCTCGATAGTGACATTCGTGCCTCCGCTTTTTTCAATGTATGCATCCTCGTTGGAACACAAATTGGCGCTCCAATTGAGCCCCTTAAATTCAAAGTTGTCCACAGTCACGTAGGAGCTGTTGACCAACTGTAGGAAAAATCCACCAGGTGTCGCTCCTGGATAACTTCCCACCCCATCAAATATGGGGCGGGACCACGCGCCTCCCGTGTACCAAGTCTTATCGGTACCTAGTAAGATCCCGTTTCCGCTGGAACCGCTCCAACGCCAATTCCACGGAAGCGACGAAGGTGTCCAAGTGTCGCCCCCCCTGAGAATAAATTGGTCACCGGCAAGAGGCGTTGCGGAAGCGCAGGTCGCGGTGCATCCTGTCATGCCCGGCGCGTGTGCCCAGGGAGTCGTCTTCGATGTACCGTTATTCGAGTCCGCCCCATTGGAAGCGATGTAGTAAGTAGTGGCAGAGGTGTTGCCGACAAACACAAGAGAAATGAGCAGCGTGAACATGAGCAAGCAGCTGAACCGTTTCATTCCATATCCCCTAACAGGGTACACCTAATGACTAGCCTATATGGAGTATTCGAGGACGCGCTACTGGCCTCGTGTCCATATTGGGGACAGGAGGAAACCTGTACCAGTAACCTGCTGCAATTAAAGGGTTAAGCCACTTTTGAGAGAATACTGATCGGGCTCCATTCGCCACAGTAAAGCAAATTGTCGCGCCCTGATTTCGAGATTTGATGACCACATTTTTACCGCAAAGTAGCGGTCAAGTCTGACCCGTGTGAGAGTTCCGTGGCGAAGTTCTTAGTTTGAAGGTGCTGTACCATGGCGGCAATGATTCGCGCGCCGGCCTTGCCGTCCCATTTTTCGGGCACTGTACCCTTGTTCCGGCGAGTCCTCTGACGAAGGATAGCTTCCTTGATTTTGTCTTTGTCGGTTCCGGCGATGATATTCGTTCCGTGGGTTACGGTCACCGGTCTTTCCGTGTTCTCCCGAACCGTTACACAGGGAACTCCGAGGCACGTAGTTTCTTCTTGAATACCACCCGAATCCGTCAAGACAAGAGTCGCGTTCTTCATCAGGCAAAGAAAATCGATGTATCCTTGAGGCTCCAGCAGGCGGATTCCCATTCTCCGGGAAACGGATTTTATCTCCTCGCTCTTCTGGTTTGCCTCCACGTGCTGAAAAAAACGCTCCAGCCCGAATTCCAAGATTCTCTTTCGGGTTCTCGGATGAGCCGAAAAGATGATCGGGCAGGTCCTCGCAAGATCGCTCAAACCTTCGAGGATACTCAAGAAAGTTTCCTGATGGTCCACGTTTGATGGACGGTGCAAGGTCAGGAGGGCATAAGGTTCGATCGAATTCGCGGACTCGGCCACGGCCGCTGGATTGCCCAAACCCAGTTTATGCAGGACCGGTGATCGGTCCGCCTGATCCTTGAAGGTCAGCAGCGAGTCAATCATGGTATTCCCAACAAAGTGAACCCTTTCCGATGGAATGCCTTCGTTTTGTAGATTGTCTATTCCACTCTGCTCCGTCACAAAAAGCAGATCAGAAAGGTGATCGGTAATAACGCGGTTTACTTCCTCAGGCATTTCGCGATCAAATGACCGCAAACCGGCTTCCACGTGGGCTATCAATGGGCGCGTACACGCTGCATCAAAGGAGATTTTGGCGGCCACCAGGGCGCACGCCACCGTAGAATTCACATCACCCACCACGATCAGCGCTTCAGGCTTTTCTTGAATGAGCACCTCTTCAAATCGCCGCATGATTTCTGCCGTCTGTTGGGCGTGCGATCCGGAGCCAACCCCGAGGTGGATGTTAGGTTTGGGAATTCGCAGGTCTGTAAAAAAGGAGCCGGACATACCCTCGTCGTAGTGTTGCCCGGTATGGACAATGATTTCCTGCAGGACCTCAAGATCAGAATGCGGGCGCATCAAAGTCTTCTGATTGTGCTCCCGAATCGCGGCGATCAGCGGGGCTGCCTTCATGAAATTGGGCCGGGCCCCGACTACAATCATTATTTTCACTTGGATACTCCTATCGAATTACGTTGGGCGCGAAGTTCACGGCGCTTTGTACCTTCACGAATGTTTGGGGCTCCACGTGGCAAAAGCATAGAGCAGCCAACCTAGCTCATAAGGGCGGCACTCAAACAAGACTTTGAGACGGCGACGCGATTCCGGATCATCGCTCCTGGTCAAGACGGCAACAGTGTCGCTCAACAGCCTTCTGGCCTTACTGGGTGTAATACACCGCCACACAACGCTCGCGGAGGCATCTTCCATGTTGAAGGACAGTTCGTTGTTCTGGATCCAGCCCAGTCCCTTGAAAATCCAGGGAGTAAAGTCACTGCTGCTGGCCTCTTCGATGGCGAGCAAGGCCATCGGAGCCATGGCGTGCTGATGAACGGAATAGACGGGGAATCGGCTGGATACCGTGCCGCTTTCGGAACCATAGTGCCACCACCACTGCCCCAGAGGTCCCTGAGCGGCACAGATGGCCTGAGCACAATTGAGCGAGCGTTGGAGGGCTTCTCGGTCGCCGAAAATTGAAGAAAACTTGGCCAGAGCGTAGATCGGATAGACTTGGTCCGCAAACGAGCCTATTTTGCAGAATACCCGGTTCAATACACTCCCATTGACGGAGGACCGGCCAAAGGTGCCGTGTTTGCCTTGGTTTATTACCAGTATACGGAATGCATCGTTCGCCAGATCTTTCAAGGCTGTGCGCACGCCGGACTGAGCCGACGCCGCATAGGACAGCCCTGTCAAGAACCACGCCAGATGCATGGTCTTGCCTTTTTGTGCATCCGCGAATCGACGCAATGAAGTTTTGACATCGAGACGGCGAGTAAGCTCGGCAGTTCGCTCTGGAACTGCGAGCGCTGAGAGCCACAGAAGCAAACCGAGATCCCCGATGTTGTCGAGCCAAGTGAGATCCGCGAGGAGCGCATCCAATGCGGGCCGGATGGCGATCGGCGACGCGCTACCTGCCTCCTCAAGTCGGAGAAGCCCCAACAAAGTGATGATCGTATAACGGCGCGAGATACCTTCTGGTACGAGGGCCTGATCTTGCCGTCTCAACGTATGACAGAAGATCTGTCTCGACTCGTCGAACATTGGCACAAGTCCCTTCGCGGCCAGTGCCATTAGTCGGCTGAGAGTCTCGAGTCGATCCTTGGATTGCAGAATCGGTTCGTTATCGATCATGGCGCTTGGTGATGAGACTCTTGACAAGGTTCCTCCAGAATCTTGACGATGTGATCGACGATGGTCTGTAGTGCGAGACGGCTTCCGCTGCCCGGACTGGCGGGTCTATTCCACGGCGCCAGAACGATCTTGCTCCTAACCTCTTCGACGCTCTCGATCAGGATCAGGCGGTCATTGTCGGCCAGATATCGATCGACGGCCCCGATCTTTCCCCGGAAGACACTGTAGACTGGGACGCCCAGTGCAGCCGCTTCCCGGTTCATGGTTCCTCCACCACTGATCACCAAATCGGAGAACCAGATCAAATCCAAACCATTCAATGGATCTTTTGGAATAATCACGCGGCGTTTGGCGATCAACTCAGGCCACTGTTCCTCCAATTGCTTTTTTTGTTTTGCATTTCGAGGAAGCGTCACCGCTCTTACATTTGGTCTGTGTGCGAGCAGATGGAGCGCCGCGTCAAAGAGTTTTTCGCTTTCCGGATTGTGATAGTGGGCCTCCGTCGCAGGCGGACGCAGTGTGACAACAAGATCTCCCTCCGGAATCTCAAGCGAGGCCAGAGCCGCCCGATTCGGCTTAAAACCCAATACGTAGACATCTTCTTTCAATCCCGGGTATTTCAAGATATGGTCACTATGCTTGCCCATCAGGTGGTCGGGAATGATATCTGGCGTAAACGTCCAATCTGGCTCTATAAACCCTGTCTTGGTGCTGTGCTCATAGTCGTGCATCATGATGCTAGGCACGCCCAATAATTTGCAGGCAAGGACTTGGGCGCGTGAACCGTGCGAGAGTGCCAATGCCGGACGCTGGGTCGCGGTCGGGATAAGTTGGCATGTTCTGAGACAACTTCCAAGGACCTTGAGAAACTTGTTCTTGCCATAGTGACCACCAATCATCGTGCACGGCAGGTCAAACAATTTTAGAAGCTCGGTGACCTGGTACATGTCCCGCGCTGTCAAAATCAGTTCGGCGCCGCGCCGCTCCAGTTCATGGATGATCGGCAGGAAGAAAGGAACATGGGGGGAATTGTCGATATCGATCCAGATCTTTATTCCCTCTAGCTCACGCGTTGATATCATCGCTGAACCGGATTTTGTGGTTGTGGTCGGGCTTATATTCGGCGTTCGGACTAGAACTTCCACTTTGGACCTCCTTCAAAATATAGCGCTTAAAGAGGCAGATATTTTGGAACTCTCTCGCTTGCAACTTGGGTTTGCTATATATCAAGTTGCAAACAACGATTACATCCAATTCATCAAGCAGAGCTTCAGCCGTATGGTCTTGAGTGTCCGTGAGATTACGGAGCGTTCATTTGCGAGCGGGAACAACAACGGAAATCATGATGGATTTTGATTTTCCAGACGTTCATTGCCCATACGACTTCGCCATGGTTGAAGCTTCGTTTCTTCGTTCCCTATCTTTCCGTATTTGTTCCGCGGGTTCATTGTCGTACCAGAACACGAAGGTGTGGCCGAGAACTGTAAAAGATCTGGCCAAGCCCAGGCGGCGAAATGGAGTCATTTTGAAGGAGGACAACTGCGCCTTATTCCACTCTGCTGTGTCACCAAAAGCCCGTGCTCTCCCCTCAGCCGCCAGCGTCTGCAGGATATGGGAGGTCAGAAGCCAATGCGTCGCCCGGCCACGGAATTTTGGAAAAGTGTAGAAATCGAATAACTGAACATCATTCTCCCCGAGTTGAAGGAAATAGGGCGCGATCGTGCGCCCCTGTAGGGACCAGCCGTATCCTGCCAGCTTGTCTACCGATCTGATCAACCAGAGAGACGCCCCTTGCTCGAATCGCTCGCGGATGTTTCTGTGGGCCTGCTTTGGATTCCAGAAGCTGGTCAGGTTTTGCAGATCCTCTGGATTTAGTTGGGCATAGGTTATCACTCTCTCCACCTTCAGGGAATTGGGGAGCTCATCGGGAGGCGTGACCTGCTTGGTGAGGTCACAATAGAACACCACCATGCGATTAGCAAAGAGGGCTCGTTTGGCGGCCAGTTTCACGCGGCGGATCGTCGGCACAAGCCCATGACTCGAGTAAAAGGCAGCAATCCGGTTCAATAAGCTGTAGATGCTCATATCAATGGCCGACCGACCCTAGGCGCTCGGGTATAAATCCTAGCGGCGCGAGAACCGAAGAACGCAGCGGCGTCGTCAAATAAATAGGGGGCCGCTTCACAATTTGGTCACCAACAGAGTGGCACGCGTCAGGCGACCCGATTCTGAGTACACCTGCGATCAAAAGGAACTGCCTTGGATGCTTGCCAGCCGAAGTAGGTCGTCGACTGTGGAACAACCCACGATCTGGACCGGGGAGATCTGCACACCGTTGTGGCCTTCCGCTAGCGCGACGAAGCTGATGAGGGCGGTAGAATCCCAGTTCCCCAATTCATCCAGCTTTTCGTGGCCTCGAAGCGTCCCGGGACGCAAATCGAGGATTTTGTCCACTTCCAAGAGCAAGTCTTGACTGGTCATTGACATGGTGTTTGCTGTACCCCTGAAATCTGTAGCCACATGATGTTGGCCAAGTTATACCTGAGCAGACCCCAGTGCGCTATCGAAATTGGGGCCCATATAGTCGTGTTAGTTAAGAATGATGCAATTACCATGCCAGCAGGCTATTGGAATTCGCTACCCCGACATTCAATGTTACTGTTAGCTGCACATTCTAAAAGACATAAAACCCTGCGAAAGGAGTGTGTGTGGTCTAAATGTCTAACCGCACCCAGGAAACTAGATAGGAGAATAACTGCCCAGTTCTGGAACCGGCATTCTGCCAGGGATCGTAGAGCTTAATCGCACTTAGGAAGGCGGCTGGCAAAGGCGTGTCGCGACTCATTTCTCGCTTAGGCCAAGGCCCTGCCGGCTGCTGTCATCAATTTCATGTTGACCCTGTTTTCGGGAAATTCAGGACGCGAATGATCCTTGGATCAGGGCCCTTAAGAATGCTTATGCCCGATGATCCTGATTAGCTCGATCCCTCTGCCATTCTACGATTGTCCCGCCTAACAGCGAGGTCTTCCGAGCGACGCCTAAAACGTGAAAGGCTGTTTTGCTCAATGAAGTCAATTCGGAGTGGTTCCACTCGGCAACTTCGATGTATGCCCGGCTGCGGTCCTCCCGGGACAATTGATCCAGGATATAGATCACCAGGGACGGATTGATCCGCCTCCCTCGATACTCTGGAAATACCAAGAAATCAAACAGGTGCACATCGCTCGCACCAAGCGGAAGAAAGTACGGTCTCACCGTGCGGCCCGTCAGAGTCCAGCCGTAACCCGCAAGTTGTCCCGTGGATCGAATCAGCCACAGCGAAGCCCCGGCTTCGAAGCGCTCCGCGAGGCTACGGCGAGCAAGCTGCGGATTCCAGAAATTTACAATTTTCTGCAGATCTTGTTGGTCAATTTCTTCGTGGCTCTGTTTCCGCTCCACTCTCAGGTGCTCTGGCCAGCCGCTTAGGGGAGCCGTCACGCGAAAGGGAGGGAAGTCGTAATAGAAAAGAACCATTCGACCCGCCGACAGAAGTCTGCGCAATGCAAGATCAAATCGGTGCAAAGTCGCCCGAAATCCGTGCTGTCTAAAGTAATTGAGGAACCGTGAGATTAAGTTAGAAATGACCAAGCTTGATCCCGGGTTTCCAAGTTTTCTGCCTTTTCAGGCGTCCATTCAGATGCCAGCGCCTGCAAGCGGTGCTGGCTGACAAACTGCTATGCGGTCGCCCGTTTCGTGGAGGATCTCACGATACGTGAAGTGGTAGCGAACAGGTATCGTACAAGATCGCCGAACCGCAAGATGGTGCGGATTGCAAATTGTCCAATTCGCCCGTGGTGCTTTTCCCAGTAATGCAAGACTGCCTTCCGCTGCTCGGTCGCGAAACGCGCTGGATCATTTGCTGAGCTCCCTCCACGGTAGTGGACCACTTGTGAGCCTGGAAAGAAAACAATCCGCCAGCCCGCATTCCAACAGCGCCTGCACCAATCGACGTCCTCTGCGTAAATGAAGAAATCCTCATCCAGCAAGCCGGCAACCTCAAACGCCTCTTTCCTAACCATCCAGAAACAGCCTACCAGGACATTGATATCTAGTTCCCGATCATGGGGAAAGAACAGCATGTGTTCGCCACTGAAGAACTTACTTCGTCGGAAGGCCTTGGAAAGCCCGCTCGCTTCGCAGAAGTTGTTCCAGAGTGTGGGGAATCGCCGACACGAACTCTGCAGCGTCATGTCTCGATTCAGTACTCTGGGACCGACATTGCCTACGTCGGGATGCTGATCCAGATAGTCTGCCAAGGGGTCGAGGCAATTACCCAAAATCTTCACGTCGGAATTAATCAGGCTGACATAGCGTCCCATGCTCTCACGAATCCCAATGTTGTTCGCCTTGGCGAAACCGAGGTTCTGACCGCTTCTAATCAGCCTGACTTGCGGGTAACGAGCTTCAAGCATGTCCGGTGAACCATCCGTGGAACCGTTATCCACGACAATGATTTCTGTACTGCGGGAAGCCGGTGAGTCCATCAGTGCTCTTAGACACTCTTCCAGAAAGTGTTTAGCATTCCAGCTGACAATGACGACCGAAATATCAATTGCAGCATTGCGTCGCAATTCAATCTCTCGGTGTTCTTGGTGGTCCATTTTCCTTCTTTCTCTCGAGATGTGGTCACCTATGCATGACCAAGTCGTGGCCGAAAGCGCCGCCAGCCAGCACGCAGTACTTGGCTGGCTTTAACTAGGGCCAGGCTCATACGGTTGTCGCACGTCGCCAGAGGGCTGATGTGAGACATGTCCACGCCCGAGAAACCGCGCTTGAAATGGTAGACTCCCGGATTCGCTTCGGGGTCGATTCCGCCTAAATCATAGTACCGGATGCCTGTTTCCTTGAGCCATCGAATCAGTGTCCAGTGCAGCAGATACGCGCCCTTCGACTTCATGCCCTCAGAATTAGTCGCCCCAAGCAGATAGATCGCGGAGTCTCCCATCGCCGAG
>QIAN01000232.1 GCA_003225005.1 Acidobacteriota bacterium
CAGTTTGGGTTCTGCGATTTTCGCTTTTCTCGCCGCGGGGACGTTCAAGACGGTGGAAGAGGCTCAAGATAAGATTTGCCCGGAGCACTCGATATTTGCGCCTGAACCAGCGGCGCAAAGGGTATACAACTCGCTCTATCCACTCTATCAAAAGCTGTATTTCTCTTTTGGCCGGCCGCAGGACACTTCGTTGGGCGATGTCCTGCCAAAGTTGATACTTTTGGCCCAGCAAGCCAACTAGTGGCACTCGAGCCTGACAGCACCGGCGGGATCAGACGCTCAACACCGGACTTGGAGCGTCACGCGCCATCGCGTAGCTGAGATCGTGCAAGCGACCCAGCATGCCAGACTGCGGACTTCTTCTTCCGATCACCAGGATCCAGTCGCATTCTGCGCGAGGCCTCGGTCAACATGTCTCGAATCGGTCCGATGGCGATGCTAACCCGTACGTGGGAAATAGCGGCGCTGTGCAACTCCTCGATGCCCCGGCTCGCTGCCTCTTTTTCGCCGAATGCAGGCGCTCTTCCAAATCCAATTCAATCGGCAGGCCAGAACCGCTTGCGGGAATCATATGAACGAGCGTGAGATCCGCATGCACAACCTTGGCAGCTTGGCTGGCGAACCGCGTGGAGTTTCTTGACGGCGAAACCTCTAAGGTGCTCGCAATTCAAATTGCCAATGCACTCAGTCTCTGACAGTGTTGGCTAAATTCGCTTCCGCAGCCTGTTCCCTATGGGAACTTTGTCTCGCGACCGATTAGCGTCCCCAGCCGGGCGGCAAACCGGCGTGGCGCAGCTCTTCTTCGAGATCATCCAGGGCCTTCCGCGCCAGGCGCAACTCATCGGTTTCCACAAACTCCCGCACCTGCATTTGTACGGGAACGGCCGCTCCGCTGGTCAGGCCCGAAATGCCTCCGCCGCCAACGAACACCGTCTTGATGCGAGTCTGCCAGGCGTCTAGTTCAGCTTTGCGCAGGCGCCCACGGGCTTCCGCAAACCGCCTTCTCCACTGTTTCTCCAATTCCGCTACGTTGATTTTTGCCGATGGCTCTTTGCTATCGGCAGCGAACGCACGTGGGCTGGGCGCTTCCATGGCGGCAGGTGCGACGCTCGGGAAGTCGTCATTCGTGTAGACCTTCTTGGACTTCGTGCCCTCCAGCTCGCGACGTTCCCGCTCTCGTCGCGCCACTTCGCCCAAAGACTGCGGGCTTGCGAGCCCTGCCGTGGGCAGTAGGGCGATCACAACCCAAGCGCTCCAAGCTCCGCAAGAGAGGGCTTGCCTCACAGTAAGACTCCTAACCTTAGGATGCGAAAAGATGGCTGCAGTGCCAAGCCGTTTCTGTGGGGATATCGGTTCTTATCGGGCTCACCGCGGAACCGGCATTCTCATGGAAGGGACTAGGTCGGCATTTGTCCACCCGAGAAAGGATTCCTGACCTGTTAGGCCCGCCGTTATTTTCCCTGGCCTTTCCTCTGACAAGTTGGAAGAATGCGATCCTAGGGTCTCCTATGAGAGCTTCTGCTATCCGCTATCTCTCTACACGTCGCTTCTCCCATCGTTTAGCCGCAGCGTTCTGGGAAAAGACGGTTCAGATTTGGGACCTCGACCTGAGAGAGCAGGTCTCACAGTTTGACACGGGCATGACTGATAGCAGCAACCAGCTTCATCTCGACCCGAATGGAGAGCGGGGCGTAGCCGCGGCTTGGAGTGCGGTGCCAAGGGTGGGGTTGCTTGCTGTGAAATTCCGACCGGGAAGTTGATATGGCATCGTGCTGACTTGAAGCGCTCCCAGGGCATCTCATTCTCGACTGACGGGCAGAGCGTGTGGTTCGAGCCGAACGAAGGGCGGGTTCAGCGTCTCGATGCGCCGACTGGTGACACAATTGAAGCGTTAACCGGGATCCAACACATTCACTTAAGTCCTTACTCCTCAGAAGTACTCATGGAAAAACGGAGCGGTGAATACGTGCTCCGGGGAGTGAAAGATTTCGCTATTCCCAAAATCACATTTGCAATTCTGGATGTTGTTTTTGGCCCCGAGTCTCTGTGTCTTACTGAATCAGGTGGTCCCGTTCGATGTATTGATTGCCGCTCTGGCGTTGAACTCTGACGCTACGAACCCGGCACGAAGACCCATGTCCTACGATTGTCGTATCGAGAGCCGGATGGACATTACTACGGCGTGCAGTGGCAATACCACTCAGGAGGACCACAATCAAGCATGGAGTGTCATCGAGTTACCGACTGGGACCGTTGAATGGGGAAATTCCAAAAGGAAAAGATGCTGCAGGCGATTGCATATCTCACATGCACGGTCGTCCTATGGGTTTATTTGGATGACTTCGGCGCTTCAGAGTTCAGTGGCGGTCGCCTCACCGGGCCACTTTTTAAAATGGCCGACCTTGGCTCCGTGCTTTTTCTGCTGGCGCTGCTACTGACATTCTTCCCTCGACGAACTGCGGCCACAATCACCCAAGCAGCCACACTACTTTGTTTCCATTTTGCCTGTACGTCTTAATGCCAGGACCCTACCGCTGGATATTCAAAGGCGAATACTCTGTCCCGCTCTATCGACCATTTCATTGGGACAACTGGGCGGTTGTTGGAGTAGTTAGTCTGCTGTTCGGGACTCTTACTGCGGAAACCGGAAAAGTTGCTCCCAGTACCTCAAGTTGCCGAGGAATTTGGGGTTGAGGAGGCAGAGAAGCCACATGCATGTGTGATGTGGAGGCGGGCTGGAGGGGAACCTGCGCAGCAGAACAACGGCGGTCAACATTTTCCCTTCCATGATCCTGGTGACATCGCTGGAGATGTGATATCATCTATTGAGTGAGGGCCGTTTTGGATACCGACGCAATCGCAGCGGCCATGCGCAGCCCGACTGGTGCGTCTGCCGCAATCATTCGCAAAGCACGTCAAGGGAAGGTAGCGTTGCTGCTGAGCGTGCCGTTGGCCATGGAGTACGAAGCCGTTTGCGTCAGACCCGAACACCAACTGGCGGCGGGATTAAGCGAGCAAGAAGTGCGTACCTTTGTGGATGCGGTAATCGCGATAGCGGAACCAGTCAAAATCCATTATCTCTGGAGGCCGCAATTGCGCGATCCGGGCGACGAGATGGTCCTCGAAACAGCGGTGAACGGACGCGCGAACCTGCTGATTACCTTTAATGTGCGGGACTACGGGACTGCGCCGGCAAGATTTGGAATCGAAGTGATGACGCCGCGGGAAGCGGTCGAAAGGATAAGCAAATGACGGAAATCACTACCTATCCGCTGCGGCTGCCGCGCTCTCTGAAGAAGGCGGTAGAAAAGCAGAGCGAGGAAGATGGCACCAGTATCAATCAGTTTGTGGCAACGGCGGTGGCGGAAAAGCTGTCTGCTTTGCAGGTTGCTGAGTTTTTTACCGATCGCAAAGCACGTGCGGATTTTAAGGCCTTCGACAAAATCATGAAACGCCGGGGAGGAAAGCCGCCTCGTGCAGGCGACGAAATGGCGCGCTGAGGTTAGGGAAGTGTGAAAAGATCTTTAATGGAGCTCTTTACGTAACTCTTGCCTTGTCCGCGCAGCTCATTCTCCCCGTTAGCTCATGCCGCGCAATTCTCGACCGAAAAGGCGCTTCAACCGGTCCGGAGAACTATGCGTCACTCTGACCAATTCACCTGAGATGAAGCGAGCCACCAGTTGTCATACACCAGCACATCATCGGCGTGCTTTCGAGCCTGCGGCAGGCTCTTCATGGATTCTTCGTACGACTCAGGAACTCCTTTGGCAGCCTAGGCCAACACAGCGGGCAGCAAAAACGATGAATAGGAGCGAGCAGAAAATCAGGAAGTACTTTAGAATGAGTAGTGCGGTTCATTGTCGGGGCGTAGCGCAGCCTGGTAGCGCGCCTGCCTTGGGCGCAGGAGGTCCCGAGTTCAAATCTCGGCGCCCCGACCAAAACATCTCGCGTGTTTTCTGTAGTTTATCGAAAGCTAACTTCACCTAAAACTGACCTGTGGGATTCCCGCAGGCAGGAGGTCTCGATTCACAAGTCGTTTAATTCCAAAGAGTTCGCCGCATGACGAATTTGCAAAAACACGGGGAGGCAGGCGAGCTATTCAGAAACCGTTGAACGGCAACAAGTTGAGCGCACGCCATCTGGCAAGTATGGGGAAAATTCAGGGGACTCTGTGCATTTCTGCTCCCATCAATTTCGAAAATGCAAATCCGGTGATCACGCACGTGGGGCCAGCCCGCCCTTCGCAACGTCTCTCAATTTGTGTTCTTAATCGTCGAGTTCTGAATCGCACCACCGACGCGTTCATCAGGAAGCGGCAGCGACGCTTGCTACGCCATGGCTTCGGGTGAAATGACCTTTGCCCTGAGCCGTTCTTGCGGAAAGTCCTTGAGGTTTAGGGTGACAATGAAATCTGCATTCCCTTCTTCGCTGCAGAGACAGAACGGATCGTACTTGGGGTCGGGAGAGATTTCAAAGGACGCGTGAACGTTCACCGGTTCGGCTCGCTCGTGAATAAGATTGATCACAGCGCCGATTAGAGTTGATCGCACTCTAAGCCGCTTCAAGACCTCCTTGTACTCATCCAGAATGTCTTCCGTCACAAGCCAGACAAAATTGCCCTTCTCGGCCCATTTGTACAACACATCGGCGCTAGATTGACCTCGACCCGTATCCTAAGCGATTTGACTACGCGGGCTGAGCGATGTCAGAGACGCGGCGAAGTTAGCCACTCTCAAGCTCAGGATCATTGCAAACCCGTTTGCTTAAACTTGGTAACTTGCAGGGTTCCAAATTCAACTAGCTGGCGTTCTGGCCCTAAGAAGAAACTCGGCCCCAGGAGTCGGGGAAGATAATCACCAACTACATCGAACTGCACGCCTATCAGGACGCGTTGGTTCGCAAGGGGCTGGAAGAGAAGCGAAAAGGCCGCGTCCTAAGCCATGAGGAGGTCGTAAAAGGGCTCAAGAGGACGGGACGCGCTCGT
>QIAN01000229.1 GCA_003225005.1 Acidobacteriota bacterium
CCATCTGGCGACGACATCGGCTGGTCGCCGTTCGCTGACAGGTCCAGAATCGCGAGCCGTCGAAATCCAAAGCTGACGTTGTCCCGCTCGAAAAAGCCGCTGCTATCCGGCCCGCGATGCAATATAGCATCCGACATAGCCTGGATGACCTGTCGGCGATCCGGCCGGTTCACGCGACTAAGCATTGCTACGATGCCGCACATCAAAGTCGCTCGATTAATCAATAATCAATAGGAAATTCCCGTGGGCTTGCGACGATCCCGTGGGGTGCTGGTAGATGGTTGGGCAAGCAAAGGTGATCTGCTCCTCGGTAAATATCGACTTCTTCATCGTTTCTTCTTATCCTCTAAAAAGTCGCAGAAGCGACCTTACTCTAGTTTTGACTTGTGCCGAAATTCCGGAATGAGGTCGTCCTCGTCGATACGCTTCTTCATGTGCCAGCCCTCCCTGGTTAAACTACCATGAGGACTCACAGACCGCGTGGCCACAAATTACCGACTCAGGTCAGACTGTGTTGGCGCTGGTGGATCTCGCGATATTCTGGAAAAAGCAATGACGTAACCGTTTGGTGAAAGACATTGGCTACACACCAAATCAAATATGCGGGTGAAGCTGATCGGGAACTATGGGATGGGTATGTCCGGCAACACCCGGATGCAAGCCTCTTCCATTTGTTTGGCTGGCGGGACGTAATACACGCGACCTATGGGCACAAGACCCACTATCTCATCCTCACGAGGCGTGACGAAGGAGGGCGGGTTGGCGCCGAAGGGGCGAAAAGTACTGTGCAGAAAATTTTGGGCGTGCTGCCCGTAGTTCATCTCAAGCATGCACTCTTTGGTAATTGCCTGGTTTCAATGCCGTTCCTGGATGGCGGAGGCATTCTTGCCGATTCCAGGGAAGCGGAAGAAAGTCTGCTGTCCGAGGTTGTCGCGCTTGGACGGAAAATCGGTGCGAGCAGCATAGAATTGCGCCACGAGCGGCTGCTCGCCTCCGGCAATGACTTGCGCGCGTCTTGCGGCGAGGCGTCGCCAGACACGCTGCAAGCCACAACAAGAACCGACAAGGTTCGGATGCTATTAAATCTACCCGGCTCCTCCGAGTTGCTTATGAAATCCTTCAAGTCGAAGCTGAGAAGTCAAATCTCGAAGCCCTTGAAGGAAGGATTGACCTCGGTCACCGGTGGGGTGGAATTGCTGGATGAATTCTATCGCGTGTTCCTGGTCAACATGCGTGATTTGGGTTCCCCGGTTCACTCGATGAGGTTGATGCGGAATGTCCTCGACGAATTTTCGGAGTGCTCGAGAATCGTTGTGGTCTACAAGGGCAAACAACCCGTGGCAGCAGCATTTGTGGTCGGATTCAACCATGTATTGCGAAATCCGTGGGCTTCGGCCCTTAGTGCTTATGCGGCCCTGAGTCCGAACATGCTCCTGTACCTTCGTATGCTCGAATATGCCTGCGACAATGCCTATCACACCTTCGATTTCGGACGCTCGACCGCCGGCGAGGGAACCTATAAATTCAAGGAACAATGGGGTGCGTCGCCCGCGCCGCTTTACTGGCACTACTTCTCTCTCGACGGTAAAGCGCCGAACCCGGAAGGCCTTGGAAAAGGGAAATTTGAGAAAGCTATCCGCTATTGGCAAAGGTTGCCGCTGTTTGTCACGAGGATTATCGGACCCAGCATCCGGAAACACATCAGCTTGTAATCTGCCTTGGCAGCGTAATGCGTAAATGCGGATAGGCCGAACCCTTCCCCCGGCAGCAACACCGATTGACGTCGGGGCAATTGCCTCGGGGCTTTGCGGGTTGTTCCGCGGCCAGCAGGAGTTGGATCGCTTCGAACTGGAGTTGAAGGAGTACTTTGGAGTCCGCCACTGCTTTCTGGTTTCCTCCGGAAAAGCGGCACTGACGCTAATCTTGCACGCGCTCAAGGAGTTGTCCCCGGATAGGGATGAAGTCCTTCTGCCGGCATTTACCTGTTTTTCCGTTCCCTCGTCCGTA
>QIAN01000233.1 GCA_003225005.1 Acidobacteriota bacterium
AAATATCAAGAAGTGGTCCGGTCCAGGGGAAACCTCTCACTGCAGCGGCGTCTTGAGAAGAATCTTGACATCTCCACCGGATAAATAGGCGGCGTCTCGGGTAGATCACCGATTCTCTTCTTGACCTCAAGCGGCTGTTCGAGAACATCAAATCCGGCCACATTCGCAGTGCCCGCCGATGGTGGCAGAAACCACGTGAGCCTGCGCATCGTGGTGGTCTTGCCCGCGCCGTTGGGCCGAGAAATGCGACGATCTGGCCCTTCGCCACCTGATGAAGACTCAAAGGCAAGTCACGGAGTGGTCTGCTTTCCTCCGAGCATTGAGCGGAACTCACGGCGCGGCTATCGTCGAGCGATATTCATGAAGTACTCCTTCGGTTGCCATTTCCCGGTCCGAGCGGAATGCCGCTCAATTGACCCACTGTTCCTCATCGCCGTTTTCCTCGTCGGAAGCTATGTCAGCTGGGGCCAGGGCCTCGTCGACAGCCTCAGCGATTTCTTCGTCGTCAGAGTCGGCCAGGTCAACTAGGACTTCCCGCGCCTCCGCAGGGCGGATACTGCCGACGGCGCCAATGGCGGCAAGCAGTAAGGGTTTTGGGGAGTGAGCGTCATTCAACAGTGCGATGATGGACGACCAGGCCGCGTCCAGTTCCCAGTTGCCCGCCGCGATGACTGCCTGAAATTTCATTTCGGGATCGCCGCTTTTCAAGGCTAGCAATATTTGATCGTCAAAACCGCGAACCCAGCGCATCGAAAACACAGCGGTCAGCATCCACTCTTGGTCTCCGCTGGAATAGGCATGCCTGATCGCACCCTGATGCCAGAGCTGGGGTGCGCGCACCGATGCTTCCAAACTGCGCCGCCGTACTTCCTTGGGAGTGCTGTTCCCGAGGTAAAGCTTCTCAAGCGACTCCTGGATGTTACGAAATGTGCGCTCCGTAATGGGTACATCATCGGGATCCTCGAATCCATCCGTGTCCGCCTGTTCCAGGACCGGCCCAAGCGAAATTGCCGCCCTAGCACGCAGTTGCTCGGGCTCGTCGGCACTGCTTGCGATCGTCAACAATGCATCGGCCAAATCGTCGTTGATCACGGTAAAATCGCCCGCGAGTTCGGCGGCGACCAGGCGGTCGGATGCCGTGGCTCGCTGATCAGTCAGAATCCTCCAAAGCATCATCCCGGCATCTGGTGGCCAGTCCCATGGAGGTGTGTCGAGCAATGTTTTAAGGTCCATACCCGCTTCCTCAGGATTGCGTTCAATCATTTAATTTCCCGTGCCCGCGCAACCCACCCTTTGTCACTTATCCTGTCCCACGCACAGCGGCGCTACCTGCCGCCTTCCTCCGCTTACACAAGATCGACGAAACGGAAGAATTGTCTCATTTTCCAGGTCGACCGACAGCCAAAATTACTGTCGTCATTTCCAGTTGGCCCTCACCGTAGTCAACCCGGGCACACGGTTTTGGGAAGGTAAGCAAAGCGCTCCTGACCATCTTTCGAAAACAGGTCGGGCGATCGAATCGTGGGCCCATCGAAGGCCCCGCTCACAGGGGCTGACGACAGTGATCGCCAAAGCTGGGTGAAGGCTTTCGATGTCGCGGCATTCCTTGAATGCACAGCAGCAAGAATGATTTTGGGCGATTTGCTGGCGGTGCTCCAGAGGACGAGCGCCACCGGGAGACAGAGGAGGGCGGCGGCGAGAGTTGGCCAGGGAGCGCGCTGGCGGAGGGCCATCGCCAGAGAAAGCGCCGAGGGAGTCCGGTGGTGGAACGGGCGGATGATGGAGGCTGGGATGAAAAACAATCCGATGCCCGCGCCGATGTTGCGAAGAGGAACCAAAGATAGCCGCGACAAGGTTCAATGGTTGATTGCCATCCGACGGTGCCTTCGTTGGTCAGCAATGGACGAAAAGAAAAAAACCCCGGTAGCGAGGCGGCGGCACCGGGGCGGTGGGTCGGGTTATTGTGGTGTGAAGTTCTGGTGATAGCTCAGGTTCACCACGTCCTGGAACATGGGCGTGCCCGGAGGCAGATTGGCCGGGTTCAGGAACAGGGTGTCAAAGGCGTAACTACGCGTGGGCGGACTGTAGAGTGTGGCGCAGCATTTGAACGTCCCGGTGTTGTATTCCGAGTAGTACATGCTGACCAATGATCCGTTGTAGTAGAGAGTTTTGCCGCCCCAGTTTTCCAGGTAGCGGAGGAAGTTGTGCAGTCCTCCGTCGGTGCCGAAATCCTGGGAGGCGCCCCAGTTCGGGAGGGGGAAGGGGACGTTCTTGCCTCCGGCGACGGCCATGCGATAGTAAGAGGTCGCTGCCACGCGGCCGCCCATATTGGTCGGGTTATTCAGGCTGTTGGCATCGGTCCAATTATTGGAGAGCAGCGTGACGGTGTCGGCGATAATGGCCGCCGCCGCGTGAGGAGCGGTGTTGCTGCCGCCGGTCCAGAGGGGATCGGCCGCACTGCTGTTGTAGTTGCCCTGGATGTAGACGGGATTTTCCGATGTCACGGTGAATCCGCCTTGATTGTTGTCGGCGCGGACGGGGAGATAGCTGCCCGCAGCGTTGCCGCCAGCGGCGACCAGTTTCAGAACGTGGCGCGCGCCCGTGACCGCGTTGGTCAAACCCGTCGTGTTGCAGCTGGTGGTCTGGTACGGGTTGAGATTACTCGTGTTTACGCTGAAGCCGTAGCCGATGTTCTTGGCGCCCCAGTTGTCGAGGCTGCCGTTCTGATCCACGTCTTCCGGGGAATAGGTGTAGTAGGTCTTGGCCTCCAGTGCGCCGTCGGGATTGGTGGAGGGCAGAGACTGGTTCGAGTTAACCACATCCTCAAGGCCGGATTCGCCACTAATCACGTTAGCGGGAGTCTGTCCGCCATTGGAAGGATTGGGATCGGTCAGCATACCGCGGTGATCTGAGAAATAAAGGATGTAGCCATTCTGGTTGGTGTAATTCACCGACAGGCCTGGATCAGCGCCGTACGGACCCTGCCCCTTCAGCCAGAGTCCGAGGTTGGCTACGTTGACTTCCACGGCGTTCATGATGCCGTTGACCGCGCATCCGTTGGCGGCGTCGCGCATCTCACCTTCGCGTGTGTCGTAGAAGTTAATGGGATAAAAAGCGTTGGGATCACCCACCTGCGAAGGGGCCCCCGGGGCCATTTGCTCGAGGATGATGATCGCGTTCGGATTGTAAGGATCGGCACCGGCGGTTCCCGTAGGTCCGCTGGGAGGGATGTTGTACTGGCGGGTGAAACTCCAAGTCAGCCATTTGCGGGTGATCCCGACCCAGCCCCCGGCGTTGTTGAGATACTCAATCCGCATCCAGGCTCCCTGGCCGCCGGAAGGAATCCCCGTCGTCGTAAGCTCTCCCAACAGCGGGTACGAGGTCCAAGCCGGATAGCCGTAAGGGTTGACCCAGTTGTTAAGGGGAGGACTCGTCTGAGCCATGCCATAGTATTCGGTGCCGGTGGCTTGGCCGCCCGCTAGATTGAGGGCGCTGGCAGAGACCGGGATATTCCAACCGGTGTTAGGGACGAATTGAATATCGTCGGCATCACCGTTGAGAATCGGGCGCTCAGGGTGGAGATCATACTCGGTGTCGGCCAGCAGGATTCGAATCTGCGCCTTGTTATACAGGCGCGAGCTTCCGAGCGCGCCGCTCGGCGATTCTCCGGGTTGCGACTTGCGGACGATCGAAATCGGGTCGGTGCAGGGTGGCGGATTGCTGGTGCAACTGTTCTTGACGAAAGGCAACTGCATGTTGGTTGCGCCGGTGAGCGAATTCACCACAAACCCATTCAGTGCTCCTTGCGATAGGCTGGGAAAGCTGCTGTTGGCTAAACCAGCGATGGTGGGGTATCCGCCACTCCAACTGGCATCGCCCGGGACCGTCCCCGAGCCGGGAAGAGCTACGCAGTTGGTGCCGGTGGGAGGAAACGTATTGAGAGGGCAGCCACCGCTGGCTTTGGGAACGTAGACGGTGCCGCCGTATCCAGCACTGGTCATATGGCCGTTTTCCAACCGATCCATCACCAGCTGCTGATAGGCCGCCAGCTTGTCGTTAAAAACCAGATCGCCGCCGGCCGCGAGGAAGAGGTTTTGATTGGTGTGGACGCGACCGCCAAAACTGAAGTTCGGGCCGGGGAAGTAGCTGCAATCATAGCCGCAGAAAACGCCGAACTGGAATACCGGAATCAGCGCGACTTCCACCTTACGCGTCATGCTCACGCTGGCGCCCGCTGGACGGTTGGCAGTGACCTGCATCGTCATGGGAATAATTTCGGCGTAGAGCCCCTGATTTGCGCCCGAGCTGACCGTGTTCCAGCCGGTGACAGGATTCTGGTTGGCATCGGTCGGATAGGTGATGGTCTCCGTGTAACTCATCCCGCTCACCATCGCCGAAGTGGGGGGAAAGTTAACCAAGTTCTGGATCTGGGCGTTGGAGGGGATCATGTACTGGGTGTAGAGCGAGGAGAGATCGGCGGTGAGTTTTTCCATGCCGGACTCCGCGCCGTAGTAGGCCATATTGGCCTCCAGGTCATTGCCGCCAATGCGGGATTCGTTGGTGACAATGAAAAGCAGGCCAGCCGCCACGCCCGATAGCAGCACCAGGATGAGAAGCGCTGCCACAAGCGTGAAACCCGGCGAATTGTTTTTTCCCTGTCCCATGGGTTCATCTCCTGCGCGGAATGACGTTACTGATAACGATTGCGAAATGCCATGTTGCGGGCGCTGACCGAAGTGGCCAGATAGAGGTTCTGGAATTTCCCGGGCTGGAGCATGCTTTGCCCCATGACCACGATGTTGATCTTTTGCATCAGGTTGGGCGAATCGCCAACCCCGAGCGGATTGCTCTGGTTGGCATCGAGCGCTGAGGTCGTGGAGTTGTAGATGTCATAAGAGAATTGCAGGTTGATGATGTTGTCCGCTACCGGAGTCGGGCTGAGTCCATTGACCTGGCGCATGAGGCGAGGGGTCTCGCCGTTGGCGGGAACCGTGAGGTAGTAGGTGACTGCCAACAGGCGGTAAGCAACGGTGTTCGCTCCGGTCGAAATGGCAGCGATGTTGTTGCTCGCTGCGCCGTTTTGATTGATATTGAGAGGATCCGAATCCGCAAAGTCGATCCCGGTTTGAGTGATGCCCGTGACCTCTCCCACCGCCGTACCTAGGCTGTTGCTGAGCATGATGAGGTCGCCCACCTGGATTCCTCCGGCCGCATTGGGGAAGGGAGGCGCAGGGACGTAAGCCACATTGGGCGTCAGAGCGATGGCGTTGCCGTTACCCGGGACGGGGAAGGTGATGTCGTACTCCCACAAGGGAAAGTTATAGTCGGCATAGATCGAGGTGATGCTGTCGTTGATCGCGGGCGGGGGCGCCGCGGCCACGACCGCGCTGGCTTCCACGCCGTTGCTATAGCCGGGAATGATCCCGTACATGTAATTGCTGGTGGGGTAGGTGTCGCCAGGGACGTGGCAGGCGCCGGACTGGTCGCAGCCGAACAGGGAGGGGTTCGATCCAGATCCGGCGGGCAACTGGATTCCGCCCGAAGGCAGGCCGGCCCCCGCCATGCTGATGTCTTTGACCATGAGATCGATGGCCGCGCGCATGTTCTGCTGAGTTTCGGCGCGCTGCGTGACCAGCATGGCGGAGTCCATCCCGGTCTTGAACAGGCTGGTCATTGCACCCATCACAATCAAGCCCACGGCGATGGCAACCATGAGTTCCATCAGGGTGAAGCCGCGCTCCGATTTTTGTTTTGGCATCTTCATGTTTCCCTTACCGACCTTTAGCGGAAGGCCGAAATCAGCGCGTTCACGGTGTACGCGCGCGGAATCGAAGATCCGCCCGTGAAGTAACTGACAGTTACGGTGATCTGCTTGAGATTGGGATCAATCGTCACTCCGTCGGACTCGAGCACGGAGCCGATTTGAATCTCGCGCTGGAAGTTGGCGAGGCTCATCGGCTGGTCGTCGGCCGTTCCCAGGATGCCGTCAGGACCGGGAAGAGTGATGCACTCCGGCCCAGTCGGGCAGACTCCAGTAGCCGGGAAATCAAGGTCATCGGCGGTATTCACTATTCCGTCTGGACCCGCTGACAGCAACTGGACAGGTCCACCCGTAAAAATTCCGCCGCTGGAGATGTTGGCGATCTGCGAAAAAATGATTTGCTGGGTGTTGCGCGCGGTGTAAATGCTTTCCATGGTCTCCAGCGCCTTCTGGCGCGCGATCAGATTTTCCTGAGCATTCTGGGTGGCCGCGACCGCGGTGCCAAAGACCGCGAGCAGCGCAACTATGCCGATGGTCAGGATCGCGATCGCAAGCATGGTTTCAACCAATGTGAATCCGCGCTGGCCGGGTGCGTGAGATTTGAGTTGCGTCATTGTTGCACCCACTTGTCTCCCCCCTGGTTCAAGAGTCGCCAGCCCCGGACTCTTCCGGTTGTGCCAAACACCGAGACGGCGCGCGAGCTGTAAAGCTCGCCGGGACGGGTTAGGTACAGAACGCCGCTGTTGTAGTTTCCCAGCGTGTCCTGCGAGGATCCGTCGGGCATGAACATGATGTAGTTCTGGCTGCCCACGCCCATACCTTGATCAAAGTCGATGGCCGTGCCGCCAGTGCCGAAGCTGTCGGGAGCGGCGGGGGGAAAGCCAGTTTGAACCGCGAACTGAATATCGGGCGGCAGAGTAAAAGTGGCGACGGTTACCGGAGCGGGCGACACGGGAACGGCCACGCCCCAGTATTCGACCGTGATGGTTCCCGGGGGCGTGAACGTGAGGATGTAACGTTTGCTCTGAGTGATGGACTGGGTTCTGTAGTTGCGCATCACCGACAGGGTGGTGTCATAAGCAGCGTTGACGTGGTTCTCCTTGAACAACGGCATCAGAGCAATGAAGCTGACACCCGCCATGACCAGACCAATGGCGATCGTGATGATCAATTCCAACAACGTGAACCCGCGATTTCCGCTCGACTTCATAATCCCTTTGGAGGAGGAGCAGCAACCTTTTGAACGCACAAGCCCTCTCGTTAGCCATGCCAACACGGTGGAGAGCCCTTCCAACGCGGACAACAAAACGGGCTCGGGTTCCTTCATAGCGTCAGACATCATCCTAGGAAGCGGCTGGGAAGGCGTCAAAGCACTGAAGGTCAGGTACCCGGATGTTGGCCTTTTTGGCATGGCTCGGTGGTTACCTGGTGCGATGGAGAGCTGGCGAACTCAAGGCAACCGGCTGAGCGCGAGTCACGCTGACCCAGTAGGCGATACATCACCGGAGAGCAACCGGGACTGCCAACGAAATACAAGTCGGGCGCCGGTTGCGGGAGACTTAAGGGTCGGTTTTTCGGAACTGTTGCCCAAGGCGGATAACCAGGAACGGACCAAAGATGGCCGCGATCAATGCAAAATAGGTGTGGGCAAGTATCTCTTCGTCGACCCGAGCAAGCGCATTCGGAATATTTCCGGAAAGGGTGTGAGCAATCGTCGCTTGTAGAAGAAAATTGAGACCCGCCAATAGGAAAACCGGAACGCTGCCCAAGCAAGCAGCGGCTAGAATTCCTGGTTTGGAGGATCGCTGATGAGCGACACCAAGGTAAAGCGCCAGGTTGAGTGAGACTGTGAACAGAATCACGATGGGCGTGAGCCGGGCATTCTGCCAGTTCTGTACGATGATCCGCGGGAACGATACGGGGAAAACGACCAGTAGTAGACCGAATAGGAAAGAGACATAAGCCAAGGTCGCCGCGGGATCGGCAAGGCGCATCGCCAACGCGGGGTGTGATTGCTTCGCCAACGCTGGGGCCGAGGCGCTCACAGGGCTGTCACCTTTCCGAAACGATCCAATAAGATCTCCGTCACGATGGCCAGGCTGAATACAAGAAGCGTCAGATTTCGGGAGTCTCGCCAAGCTCTATCCGGACGGAAGCGAGTGCCCGTGGAGCGTCGGCAGTAAGACTCGATCCAAACCGCTCCTGCCATAATCCCGGTGATGGCCAGAAATACTGAACCCAGTGCGATGGTGTAGGAAGTGTACTGAGACTTTTGCAGATCCCAAATCACCGAGATCGCAAGCATGAGGCTGACCAGCCCCAACTCTCCATTCTGGAAGACTTGCTTGAGGCGCGGCTGCAGCGGGCTGTGGTGCTGATGAGCCCAGGCTCGGGTCATGGCCCAAGGCACAAGAAGACCGAGACTCAGGTACAGGCCGATCCATAACAGCCATTTGGCGGAGGCCCAGTCTGCGGTCAGTTCGTGAATGCCTAAGGCAACCATAGAAACACAATTCTATTTGTCGGCGTTTCCTGGTACCAAGTTACGGTAGACGCGGCACGTCAGAGTCGCATGAGGTTCGGGGAGGAGGATCAGCGAAGACAGTCGCGATCGTGTTGGTTCATCCTGCGCGGGCCGTATCCCTAATGGACAACGCGCCGTTTTAAGGGCGAGGGTGGACCGCGACCCTGGTTACTTGTGAGGGTGACCCGGTAGAACCACAGGATGTCGGCAGGTAGGACTTTATCCGCCCCCCCGACTCGTGTCTGTTGACCAGGCATCGACTCAATTCCTGCAAAAGGTTCATACCGCGCATTTAATCTCCTGTCCCGGCTCCGACCGACTCTACGCCATCCGCGCTTTCGACTAGAGCCGGTAGCAGGTGTAGATATATGGATGACGGGAATCGGCGTGCATAGTTCAAGAGCTTGGGCCGGTCAACACTGCCGAAATCGAGCTCGTCGAGAGCTGGTGCAGCTCCATTTTGAATACCAAAATAAATCCAGTCGAGGATTGCCTAAGCAATCGAACTCTCAGTCACCATCGAAGCAACCGAAGAAATACAAAACAAGACTTACGCAGGATGCGAGGGTATCGTCGACGCGACAGATTAAAGAGGCCGATCTCTTGGTCCAGGCTTCCGCGGCTTGGTCGTGGGCCACAAACGATACGCTTAAAACTTTCTTGGAATGCCTACTTCCGTTGCGGCATAATTCTGCTGAGGCATTTGTGAGATGGCTTGTAAGGATGCTGGGCGCTGCTCCTGGTCTTACTTCTATGTACTGGTGCGGAACAGAGCCGTTCGGCCGCCGTGGCAAAAGGACCTTTTCTCACAGATAGGTACCCACCGAAGCTATGAAGCCGGAGGAACACCAATCGCCATCGGAAACTAAGGATCTGGTGGTTTTTGACATTGTGCGCGAGTCGAAATGCGCAGAATGCCTCCATGAATTGTGGAAGGGAGATTTTCTCTTCATGGAAGGGCGACGCCCTCTTTGCCTGAGATGCGCCGATCTGGATCACCTGGTTTATCTTCCTCGAGGTGATACCGCTCTTACGCGGCGTGCCCGGAAGCGCAGTGCTCTTTCCGCCGTGGTTGTTCGTTTCAGCAGGTCTCGCGGCCGTTACGAGCGTCAGGGCGTGCTGGTGGAAGAGGCTGCCCTTGATCGAGCAGAAGAGGAATGCCGTGCGGATAGTGACCAACGCTGCGCGAAGCGCGAGCAAAACCGACTACGGCTTGCTGAGCAGGATCGCGATCTCGCCGCATCGATGACAGCAGTAATTATTAGACTGTTTCCTGGCTGCCCTCCAGAAGAGGCGCGAGCCGTTGCCGCGCATACAAGCGTCCGTGGGAGTGGCCGAGTGGGGCGCACCTCCGCCGGGCGAGCGCTCGAAGAAGACGCATTGACGGCCGCCGTAATTGCGGCTGCCCGCCATAAGCACACCCCGTACGACCGGCTTCTGATGCGCGGTTACAGCCGGGGGGAGGCGCGTAACGCCATTCGCGACGCGCTGGATCGTGTGCTCGAATCTTGGCGGTGCCTGGCCAGTTGAGGCAACTCCTGATGTGGAACAAGGCAGAAGGGATGCCCTGATAACGTCGATCGATCTTCGGAACATGCTGCTTTTCGGGAGTGGAATAACCGTTCCCGCTGACGCTGTGGGCTGTACAGTCAGCAAACGAGAACTAATTCGCTTCCTTCCTAATTTTCCCGTCAGCCTTGGGTTTGAAAAGGTTGTTTTGTGAAAACGGACCCAGAACTCCTGTTACTCCACCGCGATCTATGATCTGCGTGGGCGCAGTGAAACGGCCTCACTTGGTGTGGGCATGGAAGTTCAAAATCGGCCTCGCTGTTCCGAACCCAGATCAGCCCCCGAGCGATCACACGCTTTCGTTTGCTGATCTGGATCTCCGCGGCGGCAGTTGATTGTAACCAAGGGTGCTTTCGCGGTAAGCGGTCTTCGCGCGTATGCACGCGCAAGGTGGAAAATGAGAGAGTCACTTTATCGAGGAATCTGACGCCGGGTGACGGTGGGTGGCTTCTGGCCGGTGATGGGGACGCGGAACGTCGAAACGAAAAAAGAGGCACGGTCTTAAGCCGCGCCTCCAGTTGGCGAATCGTGCGGTCCAGGAATGAACCTGATGGGGTCTAGTCTCCTGAGGGCTGCAGCATCTCATCCTGTGGCAAATCCGCAGTCGGAGGCTGGCTCGGGATCAGGGGCGCAGCTTCGCTTCGCGGTTTCGGCATCTTTTGCCCGTCGGCCGAAAATTGTTCGGCTTCCGTTGAGCCCTCCAGAGCGGTGGTCGAAGACAAGCCGCCGCTAATCACCTGCTGCACCTGATCGAAATATCCCGTGCCGACGAAGCGCTGGTGTTTCGTGGCCTGATATCCATGCTCACGCTCGCTGGCAAACTCCTTTTCCTGGAGGTTCGAGTACGCCGACATGCCGGTTTCGCTGTAGTGGCGGGCAAGCTCGAACATGCTGAGGTTGAGCGCGTGGAACCCGGCCAGTGTGACGAACTGGAATTTGTATCCCATACGGGCCAGCTCGGGCTGGAAGCTGGCAATGGACTTCTGGTCCAGCTTCTTGCGCCAATTGAATGACGGCGAGCAGTTGTAGGCCAGCATCTTTTCCGGATAACGCGCGTGAATGGCATCAGCGAAACGGCGGGCCTCGTCGAGGTTGGGCTCGGAGGTTTCGCACCAGATCAAATCGGCGTAGGGCGCGTAGGCCAGACCTCGGGTAATGGCGGAGTCGATTCCTCCACGAATGCAGAAGAACCCTTCCGGAGTACGTTCGCCGGTGCAGAGTGCGCGATCGCGAGGATCAATATCGCTGGTGAGAAGGTGCGCGCTGTTCGCGTCGGTGCGGGCCATAACCAGCGTGGCCACGCCGAGCACGTCAGCAGCGAGACGGGCTGCAACCAGCTTTTGTATAGCCTCGGTCGTGGATACCAGAACTTTTCCACCAAGATGGCCGCACTTCTTCGCCGAAGAGAGCTGATCCTCGAAGTGAACGCACGCGGCGCCAGCCTCGATCATTGCTTTCATCAGTTCGAAGGCATTCAGCGTTCCACCGAATCCCGCCTCGGCGTCGGCCACGAGCGGTGCGAACCAGGTCTGCGCGGGAGGGACCTTCCCCTCCGCGTGATGAATCTGGTCGGCGCGTTGTAACGCGTTGTTGATGCGGCGGCACATATGGGGAACACTGTCGGCGGGGTACAGGCTTTGATCGGGATACATCTGGCCTACGTGGTTAGCATCCGCCGCGACTTGCCATCCACTGACGTAAATAGCCTTTAGACCGGCCTCGACCTGCTGGACGGCTTGGTTGCCGGTCATGGCGCCCAAGGCGTTGACATAGGGCTCGGTCTGTAGCAATTGCCACAAGCGCTCGGCGCCCATGCGAGCCAGCGTGTGCTCGATGTGGACCGATCCCCGGAGACGCAGCACATCATCGGCCGAGTAAGCTCGCTCCACCCCCTTCCAACGCCCATTGTTGGCCCAGTCGTAGTGCAGGCAATCCTGAGCCAAAGCATATTGTGCCAGGCGTTCGGCTTCACCTAGGACCGGCTCCGTCTGGTTGTGGTGGCGCTGGGTTGCGTGCTTTTCTTTTCCGTTAGCCGACATGGGTTCACTCCTGAAGTTGGATTGGGTGGAGACTTATATCGGGTTGAATTCTCCATTCACGATCATGGCCTCGCTGAGTTCGCGCGCCCGGCGGAAGCGATCCGCTTCTTCGGAAGCGGAGTCAGACGGAAGCTCGCGAAGCAGGCGATTGAGTTCTTCGTCGAAGAGCCCTGTGATGAATTCCGGCGTGTGTTTGAGGCTTTGGCCTTGATCGTCAATGACGCCGGCGAAATCGCGGTGCAACACGCGCTGCGCGATCATCAGACGGTAGATGCGGTCGGTTGCCAGGTCTTCCATGTAGCCATCGAGCAGGCTTGCACCTTTACCGCCGAGCACTCCGTGGCGATAACGAATGACAGTCCGTACGGCGGCGCGTGTTCCGTTTACCGTGCGCGCGCCGATGCCTGCGGGCGCGGGCCGCAGATTTGGATAGCGCCCCGGATTCTTGGGTCTGGAGAGAAGCTGGTTCGGGTAAGGAAACTGCGCGACCGCGATGGCATTCTGATCGGGATGCCCGGTCCAAGCTCCATCCATCAAACAGTCGGCTTCATTTTTCTTGTCTTGTTCGAGCACCGCCAACGCGCGGGCATTCAGTTCGGGGTCTTCGCGGCTAGGGTACAGCGCCGTCATTCCGCCGATGGCGAGAATCCCGCGCCGATGGCAAATCTCGGGCATCAGCTCGCGCAGATTCTGAAAGAAGGGGACATTGTGGGGAATGGTGTTGCGATCGGGCAGTACCCAGGAGGGGTCTTCAAGATTGAAATGAATCAGGCTGGCCATGTAGTCCCAGCGTCCCAGATCAAGACCCAAGAGGTGATCACGCAGGTTGTAGGCGAATTCTTCCATCTGAAATGCCAGCGGGTGTGATTCCACCAGCGCCATGCACTTGACGTAGTCCTGCGGCAGGCCCCGCAACTTTGCTAGAGCCTGGAACAGATCGCGCCACCACAGCGCCTCTTCGGCGGATTCAGACTTTGGAATGTAGAAGGAAAGCGGATGCTTCAGCTCAGCCGGATCGACACCGTAGAAAACGCGCGCCACATCGAAGAGGGAAGCGGAAACCACTTCGGACGGAACGAGCCCGGCCTGGCTCATGTGCAAGCCCCGCGGACGAGTGAAGATCACCGTGCTGCTGGGTTTGATGGCAACGCTGCGTTCACGCTTCTTGTCGTAATAGGTAAGGTCACCGCGCAGGCAGGCAAGAATATTCTGCACGCCGTTCGCATGGTGCTCCCACTCATTTACGCAAGAGTCTTCCAAGTCGAGCATAACTCCAGGCGCGCCCGAGTTAAGCATTTTCACGCACAGGTCGGCATCGTCGGCGGGTCCGGTCATCTGATTGCGCTGATCCTGACACCACTCGGGCAACTCAATGCGCCAGCCGTTACGAACCGTATCGGAAGGAAAGCTGTGCGCAGGCTTCTCGCCTTCGAGCGATGCCTCGAGTACCTCCATGCGCTGGTAAGCGAGTTTCCGCTGCCAAGGCGTGAAAATGTCGTGTAGGGGGAGGAAAAAATCCAAGAAGCCCGCGGGCAGATCGCGCGTTGGATCGAATGGTTTGGCCGCGGTGCTGACGCGGTTGACTGGATTGCCGATTTCCGATGCCGTGGCCGTCATTGGCTGCTCCTGCGGGGCACTTGCCCTGATTTCTATCTTGTGCAATATACTGAACAACAATTCCAAATACGGGCCGATCGTAGGTCACCTCCGAGGCTGGGTCAAGCCTGTTGTTCAATAGGTCGAACATACATTCAATTTGTTGTCCGCCTAGGGGTTTGTTACCATGGCACGTATGTCTCCACCGACCGATTCGCCCTCCGTCGCGGTTGAGCGGGCGCTGGCCATGTTGGAATCCGTGGCGGAGGAATCGGAAGGGCTCAGCAACGCGGATATTAGCCGTAAGTTGAAGATTCCAAAGAGTTCTGCCAGTTACATCCTTCGCACCTTGGAAAAACAGGGTTATCTCAATCGCGAGCCGGGGACGGGGAAATACCGAGTGGGGCTGAAGGTTCTGAGCCTAAGCCGGGGAGCGCTAAGCGGTTTAGACGTGCGCGAGGTGGCGTTGCCCATCATGCGCCGGCTCATGGAACAAACCAGCCTGACCTGTCACCTGGCTATTCTCGACGGCCCCGATGCGGTTTACATCGAGAAGGTCGCGCCTCACGGCTTCATCAAGATGGATACCTGGGTAGGTCGCCGCATGCGTGTGCACGCGACCAGCGTGGGTAAGGCGCTGGTTGCTCATATTAGCCGAGAACGGCTGGAAAAAATTCTAAGCGAGCAAGGAATGCAGAAACGCACGCCCAAGACCATCACCACTGTGACGCGACTGCTTAAGGAGCTCGAAAAGGTGCGTCAGCAAGGTTACGCGGTGGATGACGAGGAAAATAACATGGGAGCGCGCTGCGTGGGCGCGCCTGTGTTCAACCAGCATGGAAGCATCGAGGCGAGTCTGGGATTGAGCGGCACCATCAACCAGGTTAACGCACAGACCATGCCGCGAATTTTGGAAGCGCTGAAGGATGCCGCGCGTCATGTCTCCATGCAGCTGGGATATCGCGGTGCCCGGCGCGCCAGTGGGGCGTAGTGGTCTTGTCATGAAGGTCCACCGAACAGCGTCAGTACTTCACAATCGCGGCGAATGATTTCGGCTCCAGCGAGGCGCCGCCGACCAACGCTCCGTCAATTTCTTCCTGCGCCATCAGGGCAG
This sequence comes from Acidobacteriota bacterium, assembly GCA_003225005.1. Taxonomy (GTDB): domain Bacteria; phylum Acidobacteriota; class Terriglobia; order Terriglobales; family Acidobacteriaceae; genus Sulfotelmatobacter. The sequence continues at coordinate 14,604 of QIAN01000233.1, forward strand.
CGGCGTTTTCGGGTTTTACCGATCCTCCGTACAAAATACGCATACGGGCGGCGAATTCTTCTCCGAACACTTCGCCGGCCTCGCTGCGGATGACGGCATGGGCCTCGGCCGCGAGTTCTGGAGTGGCGGTTTTTCCCGTGCCGATAGCCCACACCGGTTCGTACGCCACAACTAGCCGCGCCGCCTTCTTCGCGGAAATTGCGCGGAAAGCCCGGACGCATTGTCGCCGAAGAACATCGTCGGTAAGCCCCGCCTCGCGTTCTTCCAGCACTTCGCCAACGCAGCAGATGGGGGTGAGTCCGGCTTCAAGTGCGGCCTTCAGGCGCAGATTGACGGTGTCGTCGGTCTCGCCGAAATACTGCCGACGCTCGGAGTGGCCCACAATCCCGTGAGTGACGCCGAGGGACAGCAGCATGGCAGCCGAAATTTCGCCGGTGAATGCGCCCACTTCTTTCCAATGCAGGTTTTGGGCGCCGACCGCAATATTCGATCCCCTTGCTGCTTCCAGGGCAGCAGCGAGGTCAACGTAGGGTGGGCAAACCACGATTTCATCGCGCTCGTGACCTGAGACCAGCGGCAGAAAATCGCGGAAGAAATCGCGCGTTTGATCGGGGGTCTTGTACATCTTCCAGTTGGCGGCAATGAGCTTGGTGCGCGGCATCAGTTCCTTTCAGATGATCCTTTCAGATGAAGTGCGGCTCGTCTTGCGGTTCGCCGATGGTTCGAGTAAACCTAAGCGGTCCCTGGAGTGGATCTTCGAGTCCCATGCTGAAGATCGCCTAGCGTTTGTCCGTGAGGGCCTCGACCCCGGGAAGTTTTTTTCCTTCCAGAAATTCCAGCGAGGCTCCGCCGCCAGTGGAGATATGCGTGATCCTGTCGGCCACCCCGGCGGCGCGCACGGCGGAAACAGAATCCCCGCCCCCCACAATCGAAGTTGCTCCCACATTGTCCGCCACGGCCTGAGCGATTTTGGTGGTTCCCTTCGAAAATGCCGGCACCTCGAAGACGCCCATGGGGCCGTTCCATACGATGGTGCGAGCGCGCGAAATTTCCTCCGAGAATAATTCGATGGTTTTAGGCCCGATATCCAGCGCCATGAGATTTGCAGGGATTGGCAGGCCTTCGCCAATTTGCCGCAGCACTGCGTTGGGCTCGATCTTGGCCGCGGCGACGTGATCGACGGGCAGCAGAAATGTAAGCTTTCTTTTCTTGGCTTCCTCCAGCAGTGTTCGCGCCAGCTCAACCTTGTCGCCCTCCACCAGCGACTTGCCAACTTCCAGCCCTTGCGCCTTGAGAAATGTGTAGGCCATGCCACCGCCGATGAGGAACGAGTCCACCTTGGTCATGAGATTTTGAATGACTCCGATCTTGTCGCTGACTTTCGCGCCTCCTAGAATCGCGATGAACGGTTTCTCGGCATGTTCGAGGACCTTGCCCAGATATTGCAGCTCCTTTTCCATGAGCAGCCCGGCTGCGGCCTTGGGCACGAATTTCGTAATTCCCACGGTGGACGCATGAGCCCGATGTGCGGTGCCAAAAGCATCGTTAACGTAGAAGTCGGCGAGGCGGGCCAGCTGCCGGGCGAAGGGTTCGTCGTTGGCTTCCTCCTCAGGATGGAAGCGAAGATTTTCCAGCAGAAGGGTCTGGCCTTTTTCCAATTGCCGGCCGACTTCTTCCGCCTCGGGACCGACGCAATCCGGCGAGAAACCCACGTTTTCGCCCCGCGCCAGTTCCCGGTCGAGCAGCATTCGCAGACGCTCGGCTACCGGCTTTAGGCTCATCTTGGGATTTGTTTTTCCCTGGGGCCGGCCAAGATGGGAAGCCAGGATCAGACGCGCGCCATGGCGCAGTGCGTACTCGATCGTGGGCAGAGTTTCCCGGATGCGCGTGTCGTCCATGACGCGTCCATCCTCCAGCGGGACGTTGAAGTCCACACGCATGAAAATTCGATGGTCATTGAGTGAAAGATCACGGATGGAAAGCTTCGACATTCGATTCAACCTTCTGTCCATGTTAAGGAAACGAGGTGCCCACCCCCTCGGCAAAGATGAGCTCCCCTTTTTGCGACAGCCGTTTACAGACCTTTCGCCCCGAGATAATTGATCAAATCGCGAACCCGAGACGAATATCCCCACTCGTTGTCGTACCACGAGATTACTTTGACGCAGGTGCCGCCGACCACCAGAGTCATGGGCGCATCCACGATCGAAGAGCGGGGGTCTCCGCGAAAATCGGCCGAGACCAGTTCCTGTTCTTCATATCCGAGATAGCCCTTCAGCGGCCCTGCTTCAGAGGCTTTTTTCAGTGCCGCGTTCACTTCTTCCTTTGAAGTCTTCTTCTCGACGAAGACCACCAGGTCGACGACCGAGACATTCGGTGTCGGCACGCGCATGGCGAAGCCGTCCAGTTTACCCGCCATCTCTGGAATCACGAGTTTCAATGCTTTGGCGGCGCCGGTTGAAGTCGGAATCATGGAAATCGCCGCCGCACGCGCGCGCCGCAGGTCTTTGTGCGGGAAATCAAGAATGACCTGATCGTTCGTGTAGGAGTGAATCGTCGTCATCGTGCCGCTGATAATCTTGAAATTGTCATGGACGACCTTGGTGATCGGGGCCAGGCAATTCGTGGTGCAGGATGCGTTCGAAATGATGTGGTGCTTGGCCGGATCGTATTTGTCGTGGTTCACTCCGAGAACCAGGGTAACGTCCTCATTCTTGGCCGGAGCCGAGATGATCACTTTCTTTACCGAACCGCGCATGTGCTTCTTGGCCTCTGCGGCGTCGGTGAAGCGACCGGTGGACTCGAGTATCACCTGCGCGCCCACGGATTCCCACGGGAGTTTCGCGGGGTCCTTCTCTGCGAAAACCTTAATCGTCTTTCCGTCCACGTCAATGCTGTCCGTGCCGGCAGAAATCTTATTCGGCAAATTGCCCAGGATGGAGTCGTACTTCAGAAGGTGGGCCAGCGTTTTGGGATCGGTGAGGTCGTTGACGGCGACGAAGTCAAGATTAGAGTCTTTCAGGGAAGCCCGCAGCACGTTCCTGCCAATGCGTCCGAAACCATTGATGCCGATTTTGATAGCCATGTTCCTCCGTTGTTGATGAAGACGAGATCAGAAAGGTGCTGGAACCGATCTGCAAACAAATTATGTTAGCAGGGACAGGGAAGCGGCGTAAATGAAGCCCGGCCGCAGGAGTGCGGTCGCACCAGCTCTCAGGGAAACGCAATTTCTATATAGGCGTCAGTTCTTCTCCACAACAGGGGCAGGCGCGCTAGCCAGTACTTGCGATTGATGATCTGGCGTGCGGGGGAGTGTTCTTCAACCGGCAGAATGCGTGCTATTGCCGGGGACTCCGGCCCCCTAACCCTGCCTCGAATGGTCGACGGCGCAACCCGAACCTGTGGGTTGTTTCGGATTCGCTTGTACTTGCCGAAAGTCGATCGGGTCATGATGTAAAGCTTGCTCTCCCCTTCACCGAACCATACTGGGGTCGCAACCGCAGCCCCGTTCTTGCGGAACGTGGTGAGAGAAATGTATTTCTGGCCTTGAATGGCTGCCGGAATCATGGACACCGCCATGCGCCCATTGTATCGGTTCGGCTCGGTTATTATTAGGCTACCTCACGATGGTCAATCGGTCTGTGGTGAATGGCCATCATCGTTTCGCCCAGCCCCGTTACGGTGGGCTGCACCTTGGTAATTTGAATGCCTGGAGGGAAAAGAGAATGATTAGCGGAAATGCCTCTTCCCCAAAACACGCGACGATGGCCAAGGCATCCCGTCGATCTACAAGTTCGCGTCCTGGCGGCGGGAGAGTCGCCTGAGACCATGGTTCCCGGCCGCGGAACCGAGATGAGCGAAGGCGGCATGCTGTTGTATGCCGGGATCTTGTTGAATCCCGGCGATATGCTGGAGCTCGAGTTCAGCACTCCATCTCACTCTCGGATGCAGGCTGTCGTTCGCTACCGAGACGGTTACTGCTTCGGGTTGGAATTTATTGCTCCAATAACTGCTTGATTTTCTGGCTTTTTTTCAGTTTTGATTCCACTCTTCGTTAGCCCTGAATCACCAATCGTTCCAATGCGGTCTTGACCTGCGTGTAGACTCTCTAAGCGGGTTCGCACACCGCTCGAAGACACAGGTCAAGCGAAAATGAAAAGCGAGAAGCTGGCAAAATCTTATCGGGTTGAGGACGGCAAAGACTTCCGATTGAAGGATTACGACCCCGCTGATACCGATGGCCGGCATTCAAAACAGCATGCGGAAGAGGCTTTGCAACAGGGTGTTGCGCGCCTGGCTGAGTTGCAGGACAGACTTTATGCCCAGGATCGTTGGGCTGTTCTGCTCATTTTCCAGGGCATGGACGCGGCGGGGAAGGACGGCGCGATCAAGCATGTGATGTCTGGAGTGAATCCGGAGGGCTGTCAGGTCTATTCCTTTAAGGTTCCGACGGAAGCGGAGCTGCGACATGACTTTCTCTGGCGAACCACGCTGGATCTTCCCCCACGCGGGCACCTTGGCATTTTCAACCGCTCCTACTACGAAGAGGTGCTAATCGTGCGCGTGCACCCTGAGGTGCTGAAGGGCGAGAAAATTCCCCCATCGCTGGTGACCAAAAATCTCTGGGGCGAACGCTTCGAAGATATCCGGAGTTTTGAACGGCATTTGGCGAGGGACGGAACGGTGATCCGAAAGTTTTTTCTAAACATTTCGAAGAAGGAGCAAAAGCGGCGCTTTTTTGCCCGCCTTGACCAGCCCGAGAAGAATTGGAAGTTTTCTGCCGCCGATATTCACGAGCGCGAATGCTGGGATGACTACATGAACGCCTATGAGGAGATGATCATAAACACGGCCAGCAAGTACGCACCCTGGTATGCCGTGCCCGCGGACAATAAGTGGTTCACGCGGCTGGTGGTTTCCTCGGTCATCGTCGATGCGCTTGAAGAACTAGACTTATCCTATCCTAAGGTCGACGCGGTCAAACGCAAAGAACTGGCTGCCGCACGCCAATTGCTCTTGAAGAAGTGAATGTCTGAGCGGCACAGCGGCCTTTTTGTTATGGTTCGCGAATATGACCGTAGGCCAGTTTTTACACTCCAGACGTTCTCCTCCGCGCCCTGCCCTTTGCAGCGAGCCGAGATGGCATTACTATAGCTTTCATTCATGATTCATTTCTCCGGAGACGACTTCTAATGGCTCATCGAAAGGCTGTGGGTAGGAACAGGTTTGGAAGCGCCCGAGGCCACGGTTGGATGCTTGGTCTTGTCGTGGTTTTCTTGGGGGCATTTGCGGGCACGAGTTTTTCCCAGACCAAGCCCGAGCGGCAATCCAAAGCGGTAAAGCCCACGCAGGCTGCGCCTACAAACAGCGCGCCCACGGCGGAACAAAACGCCGCCGGCGATTCCGCATCGACCAGACCAGAAGATCGTCCTTTCAAGGGAATGAAATACCGCTTGGTCGGCCCCTTCCGTGGCGGCCGATCGCTGACCGCGGCTGGGTTGCCGGGCGATCCAACGACTTATTACTTCGGGGCCACCGGCGGCGGAGTATGGAAATCGACCGACGGCGCCACCACGTGGAGTTCGGTTTTCGACAAGGAGGGATCGGGAGATATTGGCAGTTTAGCGGTGGCGAATTCTGATCCCAACATTATTTACGTGGGAACTGGCGAGGCGTGCATTCGCGGGGATATCTCTCACGGGGATGGGGTATACAAGTCGCTCGACGGCGGCAAGACCTGGAAAAACCTTGGGTTAAAGGATACGCGCGCTATCGGGAAGGTAATCATCAATCCCAACAATCCTAATATTGTTTTCGTGGCCGCACTCGGCCATCCCTATGGTCCCAGCACCGAGCGCGGCATTTTCCGCACCACTGACGGCGGCAAAACCTGGGATAAGGTTCTGTACAAGGACGAAAACAGTGGGGGTATCGATGTGGCCTTTGATCCTCACAACGCAAATATCCTGTTCGCGGCGCTGTGGCAAGCGCGTCGCAGTTCGTGGAACCTGTCCGACGGCGGACCAGGCAGCGGACTTTATCGTTCCAATGATGGCGGAACCAGTTGGAAGCGGATCGAAGAACACGGTTTGCCTAAGGGTCCCTACGGAAAAATTGGCGTTGCAGTAAGCGCGAATTCCGACCGTATTTATGCCTTGATTGAGGCGCACAACCCGGACGGAGGTCTCTACCGCTCGGATGACGGAGGGGAGAACTGGATTCTGGTGAATCCCGACCACAGCTTGTGGCAGCGCCCCTGGTACTACATGCATGTCATTGCTGACCCGAAGGATGAAAACGTTCTTTACATCATGAACGTGGAATCGTACCGGTCGACCGACGGCGGCCACCTGTTCAACAAAATTAAGATCCCTCATGGAGACAACCACGGGCTGTGGATTGATCCTCTGAACACGCGCCGCATGATTGCCTCAAACGATGGAGGAGCCACAGTGACGCTGGATGGCGGCAAGACGTGGACTCGTGAGGACAACCAGCCGACGGCACAGTTCTACCACGTGACTGCGGACACCGCGACGCCATATCGCATTTACGGCGCGCAGCAAGATAGCGGGACCGTTGCCATTGTCAGCCGCAGCGATCAAGGCTCCATCGATCGGGGGGACTGGTACGACGTGGGTGGCGGGGAAGCGGGCTACATCGCGCCCTATCCGCCAGATCCAAATATCGTCTACGCCGCCGACTACCAGGGGAACATTACGCGCTTCGATAAGCGCACCGGCCAGATCAAAGCCATTACAGAACAGCCCGAACTCTCTGATGCTCGCGGTGCTTCGTATCTCGAACATCGCTTTCAGTGGACAGCGCCGGTGATGATTTCACAGCACGACCCCAACGTCCTCTATCACGCCGGTGAACGTCTCTTTAAGACTACTGACGGCGGAGTTCACTGGCAGGTCATCAGCCCTGACCTGACACGCAATGACAAGACCAAACAACAACCCTCTGGCGGCGAAATCACCTTAGACGATACGGGCACGGAGTATTACGACACGATTTTCGCGCTTGCCGAATCCCCCATCACCCGAGGGCTTCTCTGGGTGGGCACCGATGATGGTCTGATCCAAATTACCCGTGACGAAGGGAAAACCTGGACCAACGTCACTCCCAAGGATATGCCGGAATGGAGCCGAGTCAGCCAGATTGAGGCTTCACCCTTCGATGCCGGCACTGCCTACGTTGCCGTGGATCGCCACCAGAACGACGATCTAGGTCCGTATATTTATAAGACCAGCAACTACGGCCAGAGCTGGACAAGACTCGTTCACGGCATCCCCCAAACGACGTTCGTCCGCGCGGTCCGCGAGGACCCCAAAAAGCGCGGGCTGCTCTATGCCGGCACCGAAGGCGGCGTGTATATTTCCTTTAGCGATGGGGCCGATTGGCGTCCGCTGCGGTTGAATCTTCCGACTACGCCCATTCACGATCTGGTTGTCAAAGATAACGACCTAGTTTTAGCGACTCATGGACGCGCATTCTGGGTACTCGATGACGTCACTCCACTACGCCAGTTCAGCGAGGATATCGGAAAGAAGGAGGTGCATCTCTACACTCCAGCAGCGGCTTACCGAATTCACGGAAGCGCCGAGGGAGAAGAGGGGCGCAACTCCAAACGCACCGCCCAAAATCCTCCGACCGGGGCGGTAGTGGACTACTACGTGAAAGAAGCTCCCAAAGCGGAAACAACCCTTGAGATCCTAGACGCCAGCGGTACCGTGGTTCGAAAATTCTCCAGCGGCCGGCTAAAAGTGCCGGAAGAGCCGCTCGGCCCTGACGATAAGAAACCAGAAAAGGAAATCAAGGTCGAAGCCGGGCTGAATCGTTTTGTCTGGGACCTCCGGTATGAGGACGCCCATCGCGTTCCTGGCTATTACCTGTGGGAGTACAACAGCGGCGCGCATGGTCCCGCTGCTTTGCCCGGCCATTATCAGGTTCGGCTCACGGTCGGCGGACAAAGCCAGACTGTGCCGCTGGAAGTGAAACTTGATCCCCGGGTGAATGTGACCCAGGCCGATTTGGAACAACAATTCAAAATGCTCCTCGAGATTCGCGAAGAGCTTAGTCGCCTCTATGACGCGGTCAATCAGATCCAGGACGTGCGTTCACAATTGGCAGGCTTAAAAGGGCGGCTGCCGGAAAATGCCAGTGCTAAGGCTATTTCGCTTTCGGCAGACAATCTGGAGAAAAAGCTCGTGACCGTGCGCGATCAACTGGTAAATCTGACGATCAGCGCCAACGAAGATTCCCTGGCCTATGCACCGCAGGTCGATGCCAAATGGGCTTACCTGGCTATGGATGTGGGTAGCGCCGATGCTGCACCTACCGAGGCCGAGCAACGCCAATTCGAGAAGCTGAAGCGTATGAGCGAGGAACTGTTAGGACACTGGGCTGACTTCGAGCGTAGTGATCTAGCCGCCTTCCAGAAACTGACGGCTGAAGGCAGTCTCACCACCGTGGTCGTCCCTCCGGCTGGCCGGACCGGAGAAGCGGTAGGTACCGATGCCCACTGAGTCCTCCTAAGTCAAAGTTACACAATGGTTTATGAGACCCGGCAGGCGATGCCTTCCGGGCTATTGGCATGGCACTATTGTGCCTTGTGAGGCCTCAGTCCCATTGCTATCGTGTCCATAGTTTCAAGGTTGTTCCTCCCCTGAAGGTGCCAGCCGATCCAGATTGGAGGACATGTATGCGGTTCATGCATCTGTGCTACGCGGCCCTCGGATTTGCGGTGGCCCGCTTAATATTCCGGCGGCAACCAGTGCCGGTGACCGATCCGGTCACGCGGTTGCGTTCCTCAGGATTGCTGTAAGGGCTGCTGGCCTAGCTACTTTGCGGCGCAAAAATGAATAGCGGAAGGCCCGATTGGCGCAGATTCGCACCTATCCTGCTGGCCGGAACATCACTTTCTACTTGATTCTGGCGAAGGCTTTGCCTAACATATTTACATGAGTAAGCAAAGGCTTCT
>QIAN01000235.1 GCA_003225005.1 Acidobacteriota bacterium
GGGACGACAATGCGAACTCCCTGTTTTTTCGGTCCGGTTCTTTCCTTTCCGACTTGACTGCCCAAAGACTTTTTTCGGCCTGCGGATTTAAGCTGCGTTTATCTGGCACTATGCATCTTGGTCTGGAATCGATGGCAGACTGAAGGTGAGGTCCTAATGAAGAAAACTCTTGCGGCAGTCCTGTCTCTCTTCGCGCTGTTCGCGGCTCGCTTCTCTGCCAGTGATGCAAGGTCATATCCGTTTCCGGGGCGAACGATCAGGCCGTTGGTACCAAAGCATAATTTTATAGTATGGCTCACGGTGGTTTTGGTCTTGGGGAGTTTGCTGGCGTTACCCCGCGCTCGGCCAGTAGCCGCCCAGGAACCCGAACGCGTCAGCGCCATTGCGGTGCCGGCCACACCCTTGCCGCCTGAGGCGCAGTCGCGCGATGTCAAAAAGTTCTCGTTCATCGCGTACGGCGACACGCGAGGGCGCCGAGACGGCGTCGCTATACAGTACGAGCACTCGCTTATCGTGGACTCGATGATCGCAAAGATTAAACAGCTCAAGAATACGGAGTATCCGGTGCGGTTCGTTCTACAGTCGGGTGACACGGTCGTGAACGGGGGAGATGCACATCAATGGAATGTCAGCTTCATCCCGGTCATCAATCGCCTGACAACCGAAGGCGGTGTACCGTATTTCCTGGCGGCCGGCAACCACGATGTAACTTCAGCGCTGACCGTTGACGTGCCTGAACGACAAGCGAGGTTGCGAAACTATTTGGACGCCCTGGTGGCACTCATTCCGCCGGACGGTTCGCCGCGCCGCTTGGCGGGCTATCCCACGTATGCATTTGGGTATGGCAACACGTTTGTGTTGAGCCTAGACGCCAACATCGCCGGTGACGAGAAACAGTATCAATGGACGAAGGCTCAGCTAGAAGGCCTCGACCGAAGCCGGTATGTCAACATCGTCGTGTTTTGTCATCAAGCGCCGTTTTCTTCCGGTCCGCACGGAGGATCTAAAGTCGAGCAATCGACGACAGAACTGCGCGAACGCTACATGCCGCTTTTTCAAGTGCATCACGTGCGGGCAGTGTTCTCGGGACACGAGCATCTATTCGAGCACTGGGTGGAGCACTACACCGATGGAACCGGACGGCATCGCATGGACCTGGTCGTCTCGGGCGGCGGCGGAGCTCCGCTATACGGCTATACTGGCGAGCCCGATCTTCGAGATTATCTAAAGGCGAACGAATCAAGCGAAGTGACGCTGGAACATCTTGTCAGGCCTGGTGTGGACCGGGGGTCGAGTCCCTATCATTACGTAGTTGTTCGCGTCGATGGCGATCGGCTGAAGATGGAAGTGTTCGGTGTCGATTGGGGAGTTGGTTTTCAGCCATATCGAAGCAGCAAGGTCGAATTGTGGGACCCGTGAAGGAAATCTCAACTTGAGAGAAATTAACGCGTTTCAGTTCCGACTCGAAGCCTCAATCTCTTCCATCTTGCTTCGTTTTTCGGTCGATCCCGCCACCCGGCGATTCGTTGTCCCAAATTGCCCTGCGACATAAAAGTGAAAGTCCAAAGTTCGTGTCCTTCTCCCTGGGCACAATGGCAAGTGGGCTTGCCACACCGGGTCCGACTCATGATGAGAGAGCCGGGCAAAAGATCGGCAGGAATGGAAAAGCGTTTCAGCGTACGGAACTTACGTTGTCGCCAACGCGCAGCCTGCGGGCCTTGGGGGTCGTTCTTCACCTTGACTATATATAACTACAAGACAAGACTAAATCATCGCAATGTCCCGAATGCGAAAATAGGAAACTCTCATGAACGACCCAAGAGAGTCAATGCAAGGAGCGTCCCCGTCCCTGCTGGGTAGCTCACCAGGTTGCTACTCAATGTTCCGAAACGGCTGACCGTAGCCACAGTAGCCGGCGTAGTTGGCCACCAGCAGATCCGGCTTGCCGTCCCCGTTCACATCGGCGACCGCGAGTCCTGGTCCACCGTTGTTGGACCCACCCGAGGCATACGTTGTCACCGGTTGGAATGTCCCGTCCCCATTGCCTAGCAATACCCTACCCCCTCCGCCAAAATTTCACGACCAGGAGGTCAAGCTTGCCATCCAGGTTCACGTCTGCAGCCACTACGGAAGTGGCCCCTTCCGCGGAAGGGTTGCCCGTGTCGTAGAACACCTCTGACTGGAACGTACCGTTCATTGCCCAGGCGCACGCCCACGGAATTGGGTTGTGAAAAGGGGTTCGCCACCAGCATATCTGGCTTGCCGTCGCCATTTACATCGGCGGCGGCTACGGCCGCGGGCAGTAACCCGCCATCGTCGTAGGTAACGACCGGTTGGAAAGTGCCATCGCCGTTGCCCACCAGCACGCCCACCGTGCCGCTCGCGCAGTTGCTGATGCCGAAGCACCCGTTTGCCACCAAGAGGTCCGGCTTCCCATCCACGTTGACGTCCGCAACCGCTACGGAAACTGGTCCTTGTCCGCCCGAGTCGCAGGTTACCGCTGGCCGGAAAGTTCCGTCCCCATTGCCCAGCAGCACGCCCACTGATCCGTCCGCACCGTTATCCCTACCGGCATTAGCCACGACTAAGTCCGGCTTGCCATCACCATTCACATCCGCGATCACCACAAAATCTGCAAGCGCCGCGTCCGAGTCATAGGTCACCACCGGTTTAAGGTTCCGTCCCCATTGCCCAGCAACACGCCCACCGATCCGTCACCGTTATCTTCATTGCCGTTAGCCACGACTAATTCCGGCTTGCCGTCCCCGTTCACGGTTCCGCCCGAGGCGTAGGTTACCGGCTGCGAGAAGATTGGTGGAACCGGGGCCAAGGGTCCGACAAGTCTGCTTCCTCGGGTGGGACCTGCGGAGGAGCGCTCGGCGTTGATGCCGCCAGGCAGCACAGGACGCTCCTGCGCAACCAGGGTTGCGCTCACGCTCGGCGACACAAGCTCAACGTCTGATTTCCCAGATGCCTGGTCTGCGGGACCTTCTGTGCCATGGAATCAGGGGCCCTGGGTCGGCTACATAAGCACATTTGTTGGGTGCCGAACTTCCTGCGCGGAATGGTGCGCAGCTTTCGCGGACGCCGCAAGCATAATCCATTGAGACAGCTCCCCGGATGGTTGTTCTACTAATCTCTGATGATTTCGTAGAGCACCCTTCCCACCGACCCGCTCGGAGTTTCGACGCCGAGAATTGTGGCAAGGGTAGGCGCCGCATCATTGAGCGCGACGTTTTGAAAGTAGTGCCCGGGCCTGATCTGTGGTCCCATGAAGATGAGCGGTATATGCGAATCGTAGGAGTAAGGTGTTCCGTGCGTTGTGCCATGCGCAGACCGGATCCAGTACGGCTCCAGCAAGATTTCGAGGTCTCCGGAGCGCTTGGCATTGAAGCTCCGGATCACCCTGTCGCTGATCGGATCATGTGGGACCTGTCCCAGGAGCAATTGGTCTCTCGTATACACCCGCAATACATGAGGCTCTGTGGCAACGGCCTTTGCAGCAGTGCGCCTGACTTCGGCTTCATCAACCCCCTTGGCACGGATGAGATCCAGGTTGAGATAGGGTGATGTGCCCGCAGTGTCCAGAATCCATTCACCCTTGCCGAACTTTGCTTCGAGCGCTGCGCGCATCGGATCAAACAGATCAGCCCCGGTCATCCGTCCTCCGGGCATCTTCCTTTCCGCCAACTTCTCAGGCAGCGGCGACACTCCGTGATCTGCTGTAAGCATTACGAGCACATTCTGCAAACCGATGAGCCGGTCGAGATAGTCGAACAGCTTCGCCAGCAGGCGGTCGGTCCGGATGGAAATGTCGCGCACTTCCGGCGCGTCGGGCCCAAACGAATGACCCACAACATCATTGGACGAAAAACTGACGGTCAGGAGATCGGTGGTGTCATGCCGTCCCAGCCTTTCCGCCTCGATCGCCTGTTCGACAAACGCCTCCAGTAGTTCGTTTCCGGCCGGCGAGCCGAACACCGCCGAGTATAGGTCCGGCCCTGGCGTAGCAGGCAGATGTTTGCTCTGGGGCGGAGCCATGCCGGTGAGCCACTCGTACCCCGCGAAGTTGTCGGATGGCCGGCGGGCATCGAACCGCTTGACCCACTCTGGCAGATCGGCGAAATAGTACGTGCTGCTGACAAAGTTGCCAGTCGCGGAGTCGTACCAGTACGCCGCATCTGCCATGCGCCCCACAGGAAGAATGGCGGAGCGATCTTTCAATGAGATTCCGACAACATAAGAGCTTCCCGGATGCGCCATTTTGATCTCATCGCCGAGTGTGCTGACGAGGAGCCGATGGGGTGACGCTCCATCCCCATTGCCCCCAAGTACCTTCACCGTTTCGTCAGAAATGCTGAGGACCCGCTTGTGCGACTCGCGGTCGTACCAGTCATTCCCCACGATTCCACTTAGAGCAGGAGTGGCGCCCGTCAGGGCGGTGGCGTGCCCAATCGCGGTAACGGTGGGATAGTGCTCAAGGTGAGCGTTGTCAAACACCGCGCCCTCGTTCAGCAGCCGGTTCAATCCGCCCGTGTACTGATTGCGGAAGCGAAGTAGATAGTCATAACGAAACTGGTCGATGACGACCAGGAGCATCAGTTTGGGCTGCTTCGCAGGCACCGGCTGCGCAAACGGGGCGGATGAACACATTGCGATGATGAGCGCGGTAATCGAGAGCGAATATTTCCTCACTGCCCGGCCTCCAGATCAGACACTTTTGTTCCGCCGCTCCGACACCTGGTAAGCGATTCGGTGCGGGCCTTTTTAGTTTTGCTACAGAAACTAGATTTTAGACTACAAGCCATCTCATATATGCCTCAGCAGAATTAGGCAACAGCCGAGATATAGCATTCCGAGAAAGTTCTCAGCGTATCTTTCGTAACGGACAACTAGCCTACGAAAGTTCTGTAGCCAGGCAAACAGTCTTTCAATCTTCCATCGTCGACAATACCGGCGCAGGCGCCTTAGATCTTGTGTTCTATTTTTGCGGTTGCTGCGATGCGGGGAGATCAGTTCGATCCCGTAGCTCCTGAGTCTTGTGTCCAATTGGTCGGAGTCGTAGGCGTTGTCCCCGATCAGATTCTGTGGAGGTTCCGGGATTACCATCTGCACCAAGGTGGACTCGGCCAACTTCACTTCGTGAGGCGTAGCACTCTCGACGCATACGGCGACTGGAAGACCATTGCGGTCTGCCACAGCCATAATCTTGGTTCCTTTGCCGCGTTTGGTTTTCCCGACCTTAGAGCCCCCTTTTTTGCTGGGGCGAAGCTGCCGTCGATAAAGGCTTCCGTAACATCCAGACCCCCTCGGGCTTTAAGATCTAGGGCTACCCAAACATATTTGAAATTTTGATCTCCATCGGTTCTTTGTCCGATGATCTTGTTCTCGACGCAAGAGTCAAAGGAA
>QIAN01000237.1 GCA_003225005.1 Acidobacteriota bacterium
GGGCTTCTTTTGTCATTCGTCATTCGCCTGCCGCGCCGTAGCCGAGCGAAGGCGGGTGCTTCGTCATTTCGGGGGCTTCCTGCTGGCAAATTTCCGCGCCAGCCGCTGGGTAAAGCGCGGCGCGCCCACGAAAAAACCGCAAATTTCTTGCTGGCAATTTCCGGGCCAATGTTCATTCTCGGAAAGAATTGCGGGGCGTTTGCCGATGGAAACTTGTCCGGTGCCTTACCGGAAGAAAACCCTGAGCAGACTCCAGCATGAAAAATAAATACAACTTTGCTGCCCTGTTCGCGCTCGTATTAGCCGCTGCGCTCGTGCTGAACACGTCGGTGCGCGCACAAGCGCCCCCCGGCAGCCTTTGGTATAACGGGGACTTTAATTATGTCAACGGGCTCGCCAACGAGCGAAACACGAGTATCCCACAGGCGGCTGTCTATGACGATTTCGAGGTGACCGCCGCACTGGGCTGGCATGTGACGGCCGTTTTCTCTGATAATCTGTTTAATGTTGGAGGTTTCAATGTGACCGGCGCGGACTGGGAGATCCGCACCGGTGTCTCCGAAGGAAACGCCGGCACATTAGTCGCCAGTGGCACCACGAGCTTACCCATAGTTAGTCTTACCGGCCGGGGGCACGAATTACAGGAATACATGGTCGAGGTGACGGGGCTAAATGTTTTCCTCCCCATGCTACCCGCAGGCGAACATTATTGGCTTAACGTTACCCCAGTCGGCGGCGGATATGGCTATTCATGGAATTCGGACACCAGCGGCGCCAACTGCGTGGGCACGCCGTGTGGCAACGACCAGAACGCGTTCTTCAATAGCACATATTTTGGCGCTTACTTCACGTCCACCGCCAATGAGGGCTAACCCTACGACTACTCCAATGGCGTAATCGGTGCGGTGGTGCCGGAGCCGGCAACGGTAGCGCTGGTCACCTGCGGCGTGGGAGCACTGTTGATCGCATTCCGTCGTCGGCGCGGCATAGGCAAAAAACGTCGCGTTTCGGGCAAAATCCTCACCTTATGACGAACAGGATTCGCAACGCCTCAGCCGCTCTCCTTTTTCTTGTCTGCCTTGTCACTCTTACGTCGGCTTTTAATTTACCGAACCGATCGCCGGACCTGTCGTCGCGGTTGGCTTCCCTCAGCACGGTCGCGAAGCCTACGCACCAACGCACAATGCTCACTCTCGCTGATCGTGTCGCTTATCAGCGAGCGATTGAAGAAGTTTACTAGCGCCACCGCATCTGGCCAAAAGAGCGCCCCGATCCCAAGCCTTCGCTCGACCAACTGATGCCTTCGGCGCAGCTTGAGAAGAAAGTCGAAGACTATCTGCGCAATTCGGAAGCGCTGGAAGATTATTGGCAACAGCCGCTTAGTGCCGAGCAGTTGCAGGCTGAGATGGATCGCCTGGCCAAGTACACCAAGCAGCCTGAGGTGCTCCGCGAGCTCTTTGAAGCGCTTGGGAACGATCCCTTTGTCGTCGCCGAGTGTCTGGCTAGACCGGCGCTATCGGAGCGTTTATTAACAAACTTCTATGCGCACGACCAAAGATTTCACGGCGAGCTAAGACAGCGCACAAAAGCTGAGCTGCGGGCGCATCGCTCTGTCCGGCAGATGAGACAGACCAGCGGGAAGTACAGGGAGATCGAATTAGTCAAAAGCGACAGCGGCCAGGTCGAAGAGAACCGCGGGGTTGAAATGGCCCTACGGTTAAACAACTGCGAGTGGGACGAAGAGATGCAAAAACTAGCGCTAATGTTTGGCAACGGCAGAAATGGTGAGACGCAGTCTTCGGGTGCGCCGATCACGCAGATCAAAACAGGAATATTAAGTCCCTTGCAAGAAGATGAGGAGCGTTACTACGCGACGGCGATAGTTAAGAAAAGCAAAGACCGCTTGAAGCTTGCGACGGTTGAATGGCGTAAAGAGTCGTTCGAGTCCTGGAGAGCCAGCGCGGAAAGCCAGATTCCGAACACATTAGCAGCGACCGCAGCTAACTACACGCTACCCACGATACCGCCTGCTGCAAGCGGATGCATCGACGATTCGTGGACGCCTACATTAACTGCGCCCGACGCCCGAGGCTCTCACACGACCGTGTGGACCGGCAGTGAAATGATCATCTGGGGTGGAATGGATCGCTTCTTTCGGGTGAACACTGGCGGAAGATACAATCCGAGCACGGACAGTTGGACATTCACCACCACCATCAATGCGCCCGATCCCCGAAGCGGGCACGCGGCAGTATGGACTGGCAGTGAAATGATCGTTTGGGGCGGATATAACGATAGCGTTTTGAACACCGGCGGGAGATACAATCCGGGGGCGGACGGTTGGACAGCTACGAGCACCATCAACGCGCCTTCTAGCCGGGAATCTCACACGGCGGTCTGGACTGGCAGTGAAATGATTATCTGGGGCGGATACGTATTGTTCGGCGGCGATTTGAACACGGGCGGGAGATACAATCCGGGCACCGATAGCTGGACAGCCACCAGCACCATCAATGCGCCCGATCCCCGAGCCGGGCACACGGCAGTGTGGACCGGTAGCCAAATGGTCGCCTGGGGCGGATATGATGGGACGAGCTATTTGAACACTGGCGGGAGATACGATCCGGGCACGAATAGCTGGACACCTACGAGTACCACTGACGCGCCCTCTGCCCGAGGTTCGCACACGGCAGTGTGGACGGGCAGTGAAATGATCGTCTGGGGCGGATATGATGGGACGAGCTATTTGAACACTGGCGGGAGATACAATCCGGGTACGAATAGTTGGACACCTACGAGTACCACTGACGCGCCCTCTGCCCGAGGTTCGCACACGGCAGTGTGGGCGGGTAGTGAAATGATTGTCTGGGGCGGATATAACGGTAGCGTTTTGAACACTGGCGGGAGATACGATCCGGGTACGAATAGCTGGGCAACAACGAGCACCGCTAGCGCGCCCTCTGCCCGAGATTTGCACACGGCAGTGTGGACCGGCAGTGAAATGATCGTCTGGGGCGGAGTGGACAATTCCGGCGTTTCGAACGCTGGTGGGAGATATAATCCCAGCACCAACACGTGGATAAGCACCGCGAGTGCCCCTTCCGCCCGATACTCCCATACGGCGGTCTGGACTGGCAGTGAAATGGTCGTGTGGGGCGGATTCAGCGGCGTCGATGTGAACACTGGCGGCAAATACAATCCGAGCACGGATAGCTGGACAGCCACCAGCACCACCAACGCGCCTTGGGCACGAACCCAGCACGCGGCAGTGTGGACGGGCAGTGAAATGATTGTCTGGGGCGGAAATACCGGTGACAATGCCGGTTTGAGCACCGGCGGGAGATATAATCCCGGCACGGATAGTTGGACAGTCACCAACACGACTAACGCGCCCTCGCGCCGGTACAATCACACGGCAGTGTGGACGGGTAGTGAAATGATTGTCTGGGGCGGATATTTTTTTGATGGTAACAACCACTATTTGAACACTGGCGGGAGATACAATCCAGGCACTGATAGCTGGACAGCTACCAGCACCACTAACGCGCCCTCGGTACGGGAGTACCACACGGCAGTGTGGACCGGCGGTGAAATGATTGTCTGGGGTGGATATGATGGGACGAGCTATTTGAACACTGGCGGGAAATACAGTCCGGGCACAGACAGCTGGACAGTCACCACCAACACTAACGCGCCAGCTGCCCGAAGCAGTCACACGGCAGTGTGGACCGGCAGTGAAATGATTATCTGGGGTGGGCAAGCCCAGAATCTCGTCTTTTTGAACACTGGCGGGAGATACAATCCGGGCACAGAAAGCTGGACAGTCACCAGCATGACCAACGCACCAGCTACCCGAGGCGGTCACACGGCAGTGTGGACCAGCAGTGAAATGATCATCTGGGGCGGAGCTAATTTGACAACCAATTTCAATACCGGCGGGAGATACAATCCTAGCACGGACAGTTGGCTGGCCACAAGCACAACGAACGCGCCCTCTGGCCGAGAGTCGCACACGGCGGTCTGGACTGGCAGTGAAATGATCGTCTGGGGCGGCTTATTTACCAGCACCGGCGGGAGATATTGCGCGCAATCGCAAGCGCCGATGGCGCAGAGCGCGTTCTCGCGAAAGACTCATGGCGCAGCGGGCACTTTCGATATCCCGCTGCCACTCACCGGCAACGTCGGAATCGACTGCCGCAGCGGCGGGGCCACAAACGATTATCAGATGATCATTAGCTTCGTGACCACAGTCACGGTCGGAAGCGCCTCGGTAACTTCTGGCACCGGGAGCGTGAGCAGCTTCAGCGTGAGCGGGTCACAGGTCACGGTCAATCTGACTGGGGTAACCAATGTCCAGCGAATTACCATGACACTCCATAACGTGAACGACGGTACACACATGGGCGACGTTCCAGTTTCCATGGGCGTGCTCATTGGTGATGTAAATGGAAATGCCGCCGTGAATGCCACCGATGTTGCCTTGACCAAATCGCAAGTGGGCATGCTGGTCGGTAGCGGGAATTTCCGCGAAGACGTGAATGCGAATGGCGTGATCAACTCGGTGGATGTGGCACTGGTCAAAGCCAAGGTAGGTACTGCGCTGCCTTAAGCCTTGGAGTGCGGCGATGCGTCGCCGCTTTTTCCCCGAGCCGATCCCGCGATGGCGGGACCTTGTTTCAAAGCGCGGACGTGTCCGCGCACTCCAAATTCTTATTGCCGCGAGGCTCTAGTTCAGCCAATCACTTCAGCCATGAATTGGCCGCACGGGCCAGCGCACTGGTTGTTTGAGCCCGCCTTTATATCGTCACTGCGGGTACTTATCAAAAATTGCCGCATTTGAATTCGTCGCTGCGGCTGGATTTCTTTCTGGACTCCTTGTTCAGATGCGCGCGCCAATTCGGCTGGAACTTGCGCGCTTGGTCAGTGTTGCCCAATCATTATCACTTCGTTGCCGCGTCGCCGTCCGACTCTGGCAATCTGCGGAAATTTCTCGGCAAGCTTCACATGCAAACGGCCAGACAACTTAATCTCTGGGACGAGACTCCGGGACGGAAAGTATGGTTTCAATTTTGGGAGAGCCACATCACATTCGAGCGCTCGTATCTGGCGCGGCTGAATTACGTTCATCATAATCCAGCGCGGCACGGCGTTGTTCCGCTGGCGGAAAATTACAGATGGTGTTCGGCTGCATGGTTCGCACGCAATGCCTCGCCCGCTTTCGTGAACACGGTGAAAAGTTTCAAGACCGACCGCGTTAACGTACCGGACGATTTTTGAGGATTTTGGGAGTGCGGCGACACGTCGCCGCTTTTTCTTCGAGGCGACATGTCGCCTCGTTTCAAAGCGCGGACATGTCCGCGCACTCCAGAATCGACACTCTCAGGCGAATCGATCGCCACTAACCGGTCGCCGAACGCGAAAGATGTGGGCGGGCTGGATTTCGGGATCGAGCTCGACGTAATTGCGCCGGCCGCGCCAGGTGTAGCGCGCATCGCTCAAGAGATCGTGCACCTGATACACGTCACCTTCCATCGAACCAAACTCGTCGATTGGCACATCGACATATGAATTCTGTTTGCGATGCGGATCGAGGTTCACCACGACCAGAATGATGCTGTCGCGCGCCGCCGTCATTTTGCCGTAAAACAGAATGGCGTCGTTGTCGGCATGGTAG
>QIAN01000234.1 GCA_003225005.1 Acidobacteriota bacterium
CCGCGGAGCCTTTGAGGCTGTATGCGCGACTCGAGGAAGGAAATCTTTTTATCGCTTCTTGGGCGACTTCGATGGCGGTTGGGTAATTCCTTTTCTCGATCAATGCTTCGCCGAGATCCAGGAAGTGGGTCGGATTAAGAGGCTCCAGATTGATGGCTTGCTCAAAGGCCTGCATCATCTCCGGAAGGCGATCCTGTCTTGCGTAGTTCCATCCGAGTAGTGCGTAGGCCTCGGAGGTGCCGTGTCCGTAGCCAATCGAAGATTCCAATGTTTTCGCACATTGCTCATAGCGCTTCGCACTAAACTGCGCGAGCGCCAGGTTGTAGTTTAGTAGAGCGGGATCGCGATACGTTGTTTGGATTGAGAGAAAAATCTTTTCCGCGGTCTCGTAGTCTTTAAACTCGGCGGCTATCCGGCCTCCCTCGAATGCCGCCTCGGGACCGGACGGGTGGCCGGCGAGCATCTCCAGGGATTTCTGCGCTTTCTCCCTTTCTCCGAGGTGATAGTAAGCGCGGGCAAGCGAGGCGATTGTTTCCGGCCGCTGCCGGACCAGCGGGAGAACATCCCCGAGCAATTTGGCGGCGCGCTGGTGATCACCAAGGTCTTCGGAAACCATTCCCAAAAGCAACATCGCCAGGGGGTCATCTGGCTTCCCCTTCAGTGCGATTTCCAAATTCCTGCGAGAAGTATCCAATTGCCCGAGCTGCCAGTAAATGGTAGCCATACTGCGCCGAGTCTCGATATCGCCCGGTCTCAGCTTCAGCGCTTTCTCAAAGATCGCCACAGACTCTTCCAACTTGTTTTCCGTGGCCAGGAGAGAACCCAGTCTTAGAAGGAGAGCGGGATCGTTAGGCGTGCGCCGAACTGCTTCAACTAATTCATGTTCCTGCTTGTTTGCATCGGTGTCTTGAGAGAGCCCTATCGGGCTGGGAGTCCCCACGGCCATTGCCGTGGTGAAGGGCAATTGCGCACGAACGTGAACGGCGCAGATCATGCTTCCTAGCGCGACGAACGCATAGACGAAAAACGGTCGCGCTGAAATCCCCGAAATCATGTCCACCCTGCCGACCAATACGCATCTTCTATGATACTCGCAGTCCGAACTCCAAGGCGTTTCCTGGTGTCCTTCTATTTGTGCTTGGAGACAAGAAAGGGAGGCGAATGGCGGCCTCCCTTACCTGCCTGACACCGGTGGTTGGTGACTATTTCTAGAAGCTAAACCGCGCCGTCAATTCGATGGTACGGCCGGAAAGGGCTCCCGTCGCTTGTCCAAACTGTGGGTCTGTGATGGTGGTGCTCGCCTTATTAAACGCGAACGGCGTAAGGTTGAGTTTGTTGAATATATTGAAAGCGTTGGCTTTGATCTCGAACCCCGCGTTTTCGCCTACAAGAGGTATTCTGGGTAGAGTGAACCTCTTGCCGAAAGACATATCAATTCCCGTATAGCGCGGGCCTCGGAACGAATTGCGGCCGATGCCCGGCCGTGGCGGGACGGTATAAGTGCTCGGGTCAGGTGGAGGAGTAAAATAGGCCAGCCCCCCATTCGGAAAATTGCCACCCGGTTGCTGGAACTTGCTGGTGCTGTAATCCGTTCCCGCTCCTCCCGCATAGGCGATCGGGCGCACGGGACATACATTGCCGCGGCTAGCGACCTGGATGCAAGCGCTTCCTGAATAAACCGGTGTCCACGGAAAGCCGGAGTCTAGCGTCACGATTCCACTGAGTTTCCAGCCTCCGGCCACCGTATAGAGCACATCGTGCCGGCTCTTGAAGAACGGCAATTCATACAGAACATAACCCGTGAGCGAATGCTTCACGTCGTAGTCGGAAGGACCGCGTTCGGTAGCCTGATCGAAAGGAAACGTCTGTTGATCGCCACAGTTCTCGTCGTACGAGCACTCGTCAATGCTCTTGCTGTAGCGATAGTTCACACTGAGATCCAAGCCATTCGAAAGTCGGCGTGAGATCCGGGCTATCAGCGCGTTGAAACTCGAATTGACGTCAGACTGGGTCAATTTGATTGAGCCGATTAACGGATTATGAGGGAAAAACAGCTGGTAGTTGATGGTGCGCGGAAGCTTTCGGCTCTGGCTGCCCTGGAAGCCCAAGGCCGCCGTCCAGTTGTGGCCCAGGTCGTATTGCGTTTCGAGTGAATAGTGATACGTGTAGGGCGTCCTGAGATTCGGAACCGGTCCCGCAAGATTAGGCGTCGCTTGGTTCAAGAATTGACCGGCCACCGGAAACCCGTTGGAGTCAAATGTAATCGTGGTTAGCGGATTGGCCGGATAACCGAAGAAAGAATAAGGTCCGCCAGAGCTCATCCCATAAATCAATTGAGCCGCTGTCAGATCAGTTGCGAGGAACGAAGGTGGGTTGCCGTCGGCTTGCAGGAGTTTGTCCTCGCCGATCTTCGAGTAGGCAACTCCAAATCCTCCGCGCCAAACCATACGGTTAGCCCATTCATGTCCGAACGTGGATTTTGGGCTCCATGCGAATCCAAGTTGCGGTCCAACGTTATTCCGGTCCGGCTGCGAGAGATCCCCTCCTTGTATAATCTTCGCGTTAGCAAGGGTGTTAGCTCCTTCCCCGAGCGTCACATGGCTGAGCTGGCCGAATTTGTCATGAAGCGGAGTCCAATAGTCGTAACGCAACCCGAATGTCACGGTCAGGTTGGACCGCATTTTCCAATTATCCTGTCCAAAGAATCCAAAGCTGTTTACCCGCACATACTTGGCGAATGCCGTGATTTGGCCGGTCTTGGGATCGAATGTGTTCGTGCCCTCGTGGCTCGGAGCATCGTTGACGAAGCTCCACAAGTTCGTGAAATCGTATGTCGGATGAGCGCCCCACGCACTTTTGTCGTTGTTTTGCTCCTTGGTGAATTCGCCGCCGAACTTCAAAACGTGGCTGTTGTGTACCTTGCTGAGCGTATCTTTAAACGCATAGGTGGCTTCATGGAATATGCCAGGGCCGGAGAAGAACCCAGCCGAGAGTGAGTTGTTGGGGATGGGGATATTACCGGTAGGCAGTCCCCAAGGCGCCTGCGGGTTGCCCTTTAGCTCGTCAAAATACCAATGCAGCACATTCGCGCGAGCCTCATTTATCATGGTCGGATTGATCGTGCGCGTCCAGAGCAGCGTTGCTATGTCGTGCTGAGCATCGGTATTAAAAGTATTATATTGCCGACCGTCCACCCAACCGCCAGGCAAAAAGCTCTTCAGGAATGGTGAACGGAAAATGACAAACGAGACGGTGTCCTTGCTGGTTGCGTTGTAATCGAGTCGTCCATTGAATTGTGTGGCGTTGATGCTATCGGGCTTCCCCGAGTACTCGATATGCTGAAGGTCTGGTACACCATCCAAACCGCCACCCGTAGAGAGACAGTTCGGTAAACCCGCTGGACAAGTAGGGTTTGGTACGATTGTTCCCGCTGAGCCCGTCGGGCTCCCGATATCCACTCCGCCACTGACATCCCTGCAAAAATTCGTATCATTTACGCCGAGTATTGCGCAGGTGGAGGGCAACACTGTTGGATTCGTGAATCCTGAGCCCTTCGCGGCAAAGAGCTTCGCTGCAATCGAGCCTGATGGAAGACTGCTGACGAATTGCGGAGTCTCGACCCAGTTCTGGTTTCGGTTTGTTCCGCTGGTGCGCATGTGGTCAAAAGAAAAGAACGCGAATACCTTGTTTTTCAAAATGGGTCCGCCGACGCTACCGAAATAATCGCGCGAAAGGATGTCATCGCGGGCATTGTCCTTGGACGGAGTACAGGTCGGTCCGCACCACCGTTGCGTGGCGTTTAGCCCCGGGCTATGCAACCGGAAGCCGAAACTGCCGTGCGGACTGTTGGTGCCATTCTGCGTGATGGTCTTAACGATGGCTCCTGCGTTGTGCCCATTCTCCGCAGAGTAAGGGCTCACCTCTACCTTAACTTCCTTCACCGATTCTTCGTTCGGAGTTAGGACCGTGGCTCCGCCATGTCTTTGACTATTGGTGCTCACGCCGTCAACTTCGTAGCCGTTCGCATCCACGCGCTGCCCACCGGCGCTAACTTGTACCGAATTCTCGGTCTGAAAGATGCCGAAGATCGATCCGCCTGTGCCTGCGTAGTTTGGAAGATTCGCAGCGTCTCCATTTGAACTGCGCGCTCCGAGACCAAATACACCGGGGGTCAGCCGCAATAATTCAAATGGATCTCCCCGAAATTGAGGAAGTTCTTGAACCTGTTGTTCCGAGATGGTGCCAGATATTGAACCATCCTCGGTTTGAAGCGCCGGGATCGTGTCACCGTTGACCGTAATCTGCTCCGTCACCGCTCCCGCATCGAGCACCAGGCTCACGCCGCCCATTTCCTCCGCCGCGACCTGGACGTCCTTGATGATT
Organism: Acidobacteriota bacterium; assembly: GCA_003225005.1. Classification (GTDB taxonomy): domain Bacteria; phylum Acidobacteriota; class Terriglobia; order Terriglobales; family Acidobacteriaceae; genus Sulfotelmatobacter. The sequence continues at coordinate 4,384 of QIAN01000234.1, forward strand.
TTGGTCTTAAAACCCGTCATTGAAGCGTTGATCGTGTACAGCCCTGGCCCGAGATGGGAAACACTGTAGAAGCCTTCGTCGTTCGTAATTGCTTCCTGTGAAGCACCGGTCTCCTGACTCGTGACGGTAATCTTGGCACCCTTTACGATCGCCCCTGTTGAATCCGTCACCGTCCCCTGAATGCCAGCGCGAAACTGGGCGTGAGCCGCAGCAACGAAGAGAACTGCGCCGGCCAGCAACAGAATTGTGCGGAGAAAAAGCTTGGATAGGCTCATGACTTGCTCCTTCAGCCCAAAAAGAACTCGCGAAGGGCCTCGACACCCTCAGATAAATCGGTTAACTATCCTATTTGGCGGGGAGTATAGTCACCTGAAATTTGAATGTCAACGATTCTTAATTCGCACGCGTGCACTGCCGAGGCCTGTTTCAGCAGGCTTTGGGCGCGCGTGCGGCCAAAGAACTGACTCGGCGGCGGCATGCCAGCGCCCTCCATCGAACAGCGGTTAACCACTCTGAGAAAGAAACCTTTGTCTCTCGGCAGGCAGCCAGCCACCCCGCCACTACGGCTGTTAGGCCACACCTATAAGTGCAGTTGGGCCAAGTTAGGGAATCCGCGCGGGCCAAGCGCCCCTAGTCCTGGTGTTTCACGTAAAGGCAAACAAGCTGAAGCCCCACCAGGATCAGCATTGTCCGGAGATGCTGAAGAAGCTGCACCGTGGTTGACCTTGATAACGAGATGCTACGGCGTAACGGTAATCTGCTTGCCGGAGTAGCGGATGACCTTGTCCGGTTTGCCCTCGGCCACGATGCCAACTCCGTGGTTCGCGCCGACGAAGACCACCTCGAA
>QIAN01000022.1 GCA_003225005.1 Acidobacteriota bacterium
TGATCCCAAACGGCTGACAAAGGCGGCGCGTGCGCTTCTCGAGAATTCCGAGAGTGAGCTCGTCTTCAGTGCTGCGAGCCTTTGGGAAATTACTATTAAACAGAGCTTGGGACGCCGGGATTTCCGTGTGGACGCAAGGCGGTTGCGCCGTGGGCTGCTGGACAATGGCTATGCCGAACTCCCCATCACTAGCGAACACGCGATCAACACGGACCAGTTGGCACACACACACAAGGATCCCTTCGATCGGATTCTGCTGGCTCAGGCGATGGTTGAGGGAATGACACTGGTCACCAACGACCGCAAACTCGCGACATATCCAGGCCCAGTGCGCAAAGTGTAAAGAACGAGTCGTCTGGAACTAGTTGAACGAAAAAGGATTGGCTCCCCGGGCTAGATTCGAACTAGCAACCCTTCGGTTAACATCCTTGAGACCGACTTAATCATTTAACCGACCAAAGTTCGAAGAGCGGTTTGTTCTCAGAGATGGCTCGTTCTTCAGCCTGTCTTGATTTTCTTCTTCTCTTGCTCAGTTTGCAACCGCTGGAGGTCCGTCCGTTCGTCGTGGGCGCGGGACTGCAGCCTTGCCTCCAAGGCCGCACGGAATGCTCCCGCCGTTTTGTATTCTATTGCTTCATCCGTCACAAGCGTTGTCCCGCGAGCTCTCGAAACGAATCTTGCAGCTTATCGTGGGGCACAGAATCGATCTGTTGCTTGCTGATGAGCCCCCGGCGCAGCGCCTCCTCGATGGCTTGTCCGATGTGCCTCTTGTCCACCCGGCCGGTTTCGAGCAGATCCAGAATTGTCCTCAGTGGACGCGTCACTTTCACGCCGTGCGCGTCTTGCACGTCGCCCTCGTTGAGATCTGCCCGGTGCAGCACCAGGATTTCCGGGATTTGACTATTTCGTCGGAACTTCTTTGGTACCGTCATGTGTAGTTTCGAAGGCATGATGTCCGAGAGTTCGTGAAGGCTCGGTGCGGTTTCGTGGCTATAGGTTCCTTCTGGAATTTCCCTGCGATTCTGAGACCACAGATACCACAGCGTCTTTATCGTGAAACTCTGTATCTGACTGTACATACAAGACTTAGTCCTGTAATCCTAAATGCCCTTCCTGACTAAACCCCTGTGCCTGATCCGTCCGCTTCTTCTGCCAAGGCTATCCGCATAGCTCCGCTGAACGCCAACCCCGCGGCCTTGCAACGCGGAGCGGTGATGAAAAGCAAACGCCCTTCATGGAGGGCAAAACCCCAAAACACGAAGGAGCGAACAATGCAAACTGAACGAGCAGAGCTGCCCGTCAACACGGATGCCGCCAGCGTGAAAAGCAGGACGTTCCTATCCGGTCTGACATCGAGGATCATTTGGTTTTCCCCGCGCGACATGAGCGCTAGGAGCGCTTGCGTTCCCCAGAGCGGCTGCGAATAGGCTTCGCGCAAATTGTTCACGCCCTGACCAGCGGCGGCGAGCTGCAAATGCGGGACATGGTCTTGCTTGTCCGGGGTCCAGTCCGCGGTGACGAACTGATGGAACGCGATGTCGAGAACAGACTGCGCCTGCTCGCGGCTTACGCCCGGGCTTGAGCCGACCCATGATGTTCAGGCAAATCCAATCCCGATCGGTGAATACGGAGTCGGTCTAGGCAGGCAGTAGAGATGCAACTTGCGACCGCCGACATCCACTAGCTTTCCCAGAGGGCTGGTCCGGCCTGATCTGTCGCCTGCTGCGTGAATGCAGGTTGCACAAACGCCAGTGCCAAGGCGAGGGCAACAGGGCATGGAACAAATTTAGTCATCGTCGTCTTCCTCCCAGGTCGTCCGACGCGGAAGAAATATCAATTGAGAATTGGAAAATCCCTTTTCCCGTTCTCCGAACAGCGCGCTCCATGATTCGTCCAAATAGCTCCAGCGTTCGGAATCAACGCAACTAGACTGCATGAGGGGCATATGCAATACGCCGTGGCCTCCATCACAGACCAACTCCGTTCCCGCCCGTTCCAGAAAAAAGTCGCCGGCGCTCCGCAGGTTCACTTGTGCTCCAAAGCGTTTGAGGCAGGAACGGCAGCGTCCAAGATGGTCGCGAATGGACCAGGTGAGTGCCAATGTCGCTCCAATCCAAAAGAGCCACATTGCTCCCGCGCTGACGACTGGGTACATCGTCCCGCGGCTTCTCAGCGCAGCTATTCGAACTAGGTCAAGGCAGATGATCAGTATCGTCATCAGCAAGAGCGCGTTCTTGAGCACAAAGAAGACCCACCAGCGGAAAACATCACGCGCATTTCCGTGCGGACTCGTGGTCACTAGGCGCGCAAACGGACACCACATGAGAGCGAGAAGAAATAAGAGTGCGAAAGCAAACCACGCCAAACAGGACTTCAGAAATTCATATTCCAGATCCTTCACTGAGATGATTCCAAGCTTGGTGTTCGCCGGAATGGAATCTGCTTGGTTTATGAGGGTTTCGAGTTGCTTCCTGGCCTTAATCGGATCTAAGCCCGTCGGAGCGCGAAGCAAGGCACCAGGCCATTCATACATTGGAAGTAGTGGACGCGAGCCCGTCCCAAACGGACTGAACACGCCAATGTCGCGTGCCGCGAGCCGGCAATGCGGCGGGAGAACACCAATGATCTCGACTTGCCGGCCGTCAAGAAGCAGCGAGCGCCCTATCACATGCCCATCGCTTTGAAACTGACTCCTCCAAATCGCATCGCTCAGGACTACGCAGTTTCCGCACGGCGGCAAATCCGTTTCTTGAAACGTTTTGCCGAGGCTAGGACGAACACCGAGAAGTCCAAACAGCGCAGGTGTAATCCTCGCGCTGAGGATGCTTTCGGTTCCGGCAGGTCCTCGCACTAGGCTCGGTCTCCATGCATAGGCGGCGCCCCCGGAAATCAATTGACTTTCCTTTGACACTTGAAGGACCCAGTCGCGCAGAATCTCGGGTGCTAACCACTGGGATCGTTCAGCGACAAAGATCGTCAAGAGGTGGTCCGGATCGGCATAAGGAGGAGGAGCAATGAACCCGGAAAAGATTGAGGCTGGGTCACCAGCGAGGAGAATCACCAGCACTGCCAGGATCGCTAAGATGCAAAATCGGGGTGTGCGAGGCCATTCATGAAAAAAACTGAGTACTGCAACGCGATTGAAACGGTGCCATGTGGCATCCGCAAATGCTCCCCAGCAGTGTCGCAGTAGCTCTTGCTCTGTGCGCCTGCTCAGACGCCCAGATTCCATAAGAAAATGACCCCAGTGCCAGACTTCTCCTTCCCATTCCCGGAGCCACTCAACTCTCTGCCCACGGGGGACAATCCAGCTTGCTAAGCGGAGTACGTGATTGCACCGCCACAGCAGCTTTTTTAGTGGGCGTCCACCCATCAGACTACTCCTAGCGGCGTTTGCTCTTTTCAGCACTAACGAGTTGCTCAAAGAGGGTGTAGCGCTCAAGCGCCTTAGCCAGCGTCTCCTTACCCTCCCGGGTCAGTTTGTAGTACTTGCGAGCCGGTCGCTGCTCAGAGAAAGCGGCACGTTCCATCTCCCAACTGGATTTGATTAGTTCCTGTTGCTCAAGGCGTCGAAGGGCTGGATAAACAGTACCGCTGGGAAGACCAGTAACGTCCATTATGTCGAAGCCGTAACTGTATCCAGAACTGATCGTTTGGAGCACCAGCGCTGATGTGTACGACAGTTTGGGGTTGTGGTCCATTTTGTATGTAGCAATGCTACATAGGACTGGCTCACCCGTCAAGCTGGCGCTTCCAGTCGCGCTGCTAGTAGGTGGCGAATTCGCCTAAATTAAATTAGGGGTTCATCACTGCCATCCGTTGCTTGACGTATAACGCATGGCGTAGTATCCTGTGCGTTGTGATTCAGAGCTTTATCTCAAAGGAAACCGAGGATCTCTTTCACTATCACCACAGCAGGCGGTTCCGTTCCATCGAACGGGTCGCCTTGCGGAAATTGCTCCAAATTCACGCTGCGACGGAGCTGCGCGTTTTGGCTTCGCCGCCTGGAAATCAGTTGGAAGCATTGCGAGGCAATCGGAAAGGGCAGCACTCGATTCGGATCAATGATCAATGGCGAATCTGTTTTGTCTGGCGTGAGGGCCATTGCTACGATGTGGAAATCGTCGATTATCATTAGCGGGGAGAAAAGACAAATATGAGCAAATCGGAAGGGTTAATGCCTCCGGTGCATCCGGGTGAAGTCCTCCGTGAGGACTTTATGAAGCCGCTCGGCCTGACAGTCAACAGGCTTGCACTCGAACTGCACGTGCCTGCTACTCGCATAGGTGAAATAGTGCACGAGCGGCGCCGAATCACGGCGGAGACCGCGCTGCGCTTGGCACGATACTTCAACACGAACGCCGAGTTCTGGCTGAACCTCCAAAATTTCTTTGATCTGGAAGTTACAAGGCGTTCTGGCAAGATCTCCGAGATAGAGCGCCAGGTGCACCCTGCGCCTGCACTCGTGTCCTGAACGGTTCACGAGGACCGCCCTGATGCGGTCGCCTGGAGTTCAACAACGAACAAGAAAAAACACGTTTACATGACACTATGATTTTCTGGAAGCAAATCGTGAGAATGCAACTTCATAAACGTTTGAATGCAAGAGATTTGGCTCCCCGGGCTAGATTCGAACTAGCAACCCTTCGGTTAACAGCCTTGAGACCAACTTAGTCACAATTTGCCGGAGCCGAGACAAATCGAGAGGATTCAGCAAGTTCTGATCAAAAATGAGGCTAACTACGATTCACTATCTCTTTTCAGTTTTTGCCGTCATTTGCCGCCACTCATTACGATTCGCATGACACCTAGATGACACCACTCTGCCACCTGCGAAATCGCTGTGACGTGGACTTGTTCACACCGGTCGACCGCTTGGTGCTCCGGTGTCCTTGACCAACGCTAACACCGTGCGACTGCCAAGATTGCTATCGGCAGTCGGGACGCTCGATGCCGTTCCGCGAATCAGGATCTCGCAAATTCTAGAAGTGACTTGACATCGTTCTCGTTCGCATCGAGCGCTCGCAGCGCAGCCAGATAGGCGGCGCGCGCGCGCGCTTCCGTAACAAGGTTCGCTCCGGCGCCCCAGGAAAACTCGGCTTGCCCGTGTTTAACGGCAATTACGTCCGTAATCATGCGCGCGTGCCGGCCGTTTCCGTTTGCGAACGGATGGATTTTCGAAACAAGTTGGTGATGGAATCGAATCATGCATTCGTCGATTGGGAATGTCTTATGATCGAGCCAATATTTCGCGTTGGCGAGAAGTTGAGGAATACGCTGTACGATTTCTGCGGGATCACATCCGATGTTCAGTTCATTCGTCCGATATTTGCCCGTCCATTTCCAAACCTGATCGAACATTTTGCTGTGAAGTGTGCGGACGTAGAACTCGTCCAGCGGGTTGGTGGACGTCATGGTTCTGCTGCTGAACGCCCACTCTCTAGCCTGTAGGATGTTCAAGGCTTCGTATTCGTTCAGCTCTCCCATCGTGCTGATTCGAGGAATCACTTGCTCCGCTTCCTTTCGGCGAATGGGAGAGTTTCCGTCTGCCAATTTGTGATTGAGGATGAAGTTCATCGTGTTTTATTTCGATTCAGCCGCCGCTGAGCCTCATCCTCAATCAGTTGGTCTGCGTTTTCGGGCTTCTGGTCTTCGAGCATCATCGTATGCATCACGCTCTTGACGTCCCGCGCAGCGCGATCGCGCACTGGGCGTTCTGCAAGCTCAACAAAAGTGCCCGATTTCGGAACCAGTGCGTACACCAGCTCGCAGCCCATCGCCTCCGCAGCTCGCCTGAGAGCGCCCAGTGTGATCCGATCCGTGGCCTCGGCTCTTTCAAGCTGCTGTACCGCCTGTCGGCTCGACCCGATTTGCTTGCCGATTTGGTCAAGAGTAATGCCGAGAGCTTCGCGGACGGACGAGATCCATCCACTCGTCGGGCGAGTGGGAGACGCCCGCATATCCTGAAGGGTGCGGTCAAGTTGCGATAGTCGAAGTTGGCGGAATTTGGTGTTCATATCGTTGTCCTGTAATCTTATAGCTTGACAGAACCATGTAAAAAGTCAATCTATAACTTTACTCAATGCTTCGATGATGCAAGCTATATGTTGACACAGAGACGTGTGCGTCAAGCTATATATTGACACGGAGCTGCGCTTTGCTCCCAGCAAATAGCCTTTCCCAAATTCACCATCGCCTGCCCCGTCAAGTATTGAACTTGAGGGAGGGCGTGTCCGCCCACATTTCGCACTTGATAATACTGTGGCGCTGTGCTACATAAGCGCCACAGTGTTTCGAAAGCCCAATCCAGCGTCCGGCATCCCGATCTATTTGCAGATCGAGGAACAGATTCGTCACGCGATCGAAACCGGAGCGCTAGCGGCGGGGGCCCAACTGCCCAGCATTCGCTCCCTTGCGGAAACCCTCGTCATCAATCCCCACACGGTGGCTCGCGTGTATCGCGATCTCGAAAGCGAAGGAGCAATAGAAATTCGTCATGGGCTCGGAGCATTTGTAGCCGAAGCGTGGCGTGAACGAGTGCAATCAGACCGGATGAGATCGGCCCAGAAACTTGTGCGAACTGTTGTTAGACAGTTGAAAGCCTTAGGGCTGGAAGAAGACGAGATCCGGCGACTTGTGGAAGCCGAAACGGCTGAACACGAACTGCTGCCAGGGAGACGGTAAATGGACACGATATTGGAAACCGACAAGCTCTCGAAACGCTTCGGTGATTTTGAAGCTGTGAGTGGGCTGAACCTCCGCGTACGGAAGGGCTCAATATGTGCCTTCCTGGGACAAAATGGGGCCGGCAAGACCACAACACAGCGCATGCTCTTGGGAATGATGCGGCCAAGTCAGGGCTCGGGACACATTCTCGGTCTTCGCATTGACGACGAGGCCGAAAGTGTGCGCATTCGAGAGCGCGTGGCATTCGTTGCGGAAGACAAACGTCTCTACAACTACATGACTGTTCGGCAGATTCTACGCTTCACGAAGTCGTTTTTTCCCAGGTGGCGGACGGATAGAGAAAGTGACTTGTTGCGGCGACTCGACCTCCCACTTGGCTGCAAGATTCGGAAACTCTCCAAGGGAATGCGCACCAAGCTGGCGCTGTTTCTCGCATTTGCGAGAGGGAGCGAATTCTTCATTCTTGATGAGCCTACGGAGGGCCTCGACCCCGTTGCAACGGAAATGGTTCTTCAAATCGTCGTATCCCTTGCCTCAGTGGGGGCAACTGTCTTCTTTTCTTCGCATCAGATCGCGGAAGTCGAACAGATTGCGGACCACATTCTGATGATTCACAAGGGAAAGTTGGTCCTCGATTCCCCGTTGGATCGCATAAAAGACGAATATCGCCAAGTTCAGGCTGTAATTCATTGTCCCGTTCAGAACTGCGACTTCGAACTAGATGGCGTAGAACGCGTCTATGTCGATGGATCGACGGTGTCGATGATAGTGAGCCACAACGTGGATGCCGTAATGGACCGCGCTTACAAGATGAATGCAGTCAGCGTCGAAGTGGCGCCGCTGACACTCAAAGAGATTTTCCTCGAGACAGTCAAGGCGAGTCGGTGATGCTTTTATACAAAGCTTGGGTTGAATCCCGCTGGCGTTTTATCTGTGGCGCTGTGGCTGTGACCGCACTTTCGATTCTCTTTGTTCGTTTACACCCAATCCTCATTCCGCAATGGCGTGCGGGTCTTGCAGCGCAAGACCCGCACGCCATCAAACCGCAGGTTACCTCTTGGAGTTAGCGACTATAGATTTTACATCTGGCATTTTCTCTTTGATTTTCGTCTTCAGAATCTTTGGGTCGTGTTTGCAATGGTGCTTAGTTTCGGAGGTTTGCTTCGCGAGCATGCAAATGGAACGGCAGCGTTTAGCCTCAGTCTACCAGTGACGCGAAATCGGTGGCTCCTATCTCGGGTCTTGATCGCCTTTCTTGAGACGACCGCATTGGCTTTGATTCCCGCTGTTGTCGTGCCGATTGCGTCGGTCTCTGTGGGACAGTTCTACCCCATAGGCCAGGGTCTCGCGCACGGTTTGCTCATGGCGGGAGTTGGGTCGGTTTTCGTGGGACTCACTGCCTTTCTGTCTCTAATTTTGCGAGGGGAATATACTCCCGTGGTTGTGACGTTAGCGATACTGATGGTTCCTTATTTAGTTCTTCAGGAGTGGGCGCGAAGAGTATCTTGGGCAAGGAAAATCGATATCGCTCACGTAATGGCGGGAGCTTGGTTACTGACATGGGGTGACGTGCCTTGGCTTGCGATAGTGGTGGTCTGCCTACTGACAGGGCTCTTCCTGGGACTAGCGGCGAAGCAAGCGAGACGCCTTGAGTTCTGAGTTCATTCCGCATGGGCCCCGAAGGCGATGGACGGCTCTCTTTGAGAGGTCGTGGCACGAAAGCCGTCAACGATTCCTTTGGGCACTTATTGGGCTCAGTACTCTCGTTGCATTCGTAGTTTTGACGAGCCCCGGGTTTCGTAGGGGAGAAGCTATTCAATATCCAGAACATCTGGTCACTGGGTATACGGAATATATTTGGCTCGCCCTGTTCAATTATTATTTTCAGGGTTTTTGGATCGCCGCTGCTGTACTTCTGAGTTTCGGAGGCTTACGGCGGGAAAAGACGATGGGAACAATTTCGTATACATTGTCTCTGCCCATCGAACGCTCGGAGCTGCTGTACCGGCCCGCACTGCATTGAGGGGATCGTCGCGGTTTGATGTCGTGAGCTGAGCGAGCACGCGTCGTGGGGCTCTGCCCCCCGAACCCCCCGGCATTTACTTCCCCGCCCGGATGCCTGCGACGCTTGGAGACCGGCAGGAGGGATCCGGTATGGGTCGCGGGGCGCTTG
>QIAN01000236.1 GCA_003225005.1 Acidobacteriota bacterium
ATGTGCAACTGACCACATTCAAGTCCTGGGAAGAAGTTGGACGTTGGTATGCGAGCTTGGAAAAAGATCGCCGCATGCCCTCGCCGGAAGTGCGCGCCAAGGCCGAGGACTTAACCAAAGGACTGAACGGTGACCTGGAAAAGACCCAAGGCCTTTATGATTTCGTAGCGAAGAATTTCCGCTATGTAAGCCTGTCTTTGGGCGTAGGCCGGTACCAGCCCCATTCGGCCGCAGACGTGCTTCATAACCAGTACGGCGACTGCAAGGATAAACACACGCTTCTCGAATCGCTGCTCGAAGCGGAAGGGCTGCACGCATCATCGGTGCTAATCAACTCCAGTCGCAAGCTCGATCCCGACATGCCCTCGCCCTCGCAATTCGATCACGTCATCACGCTGCTGCCGCTCGGCAAGGAAGAAGTCTGGATGGACACCACCAGCGAGGTGGCGCCTTTTCGCCTGCTGGCTTTCTCTCTGCGCAAAAAGCAGGCGCTGGTGATTCCGGCCGACGGGACGCCTCATCTGGAAGAAACGCCGGACGATACTCCGACACCGGACAGTGAGCGCTCCGAGATCGACGGGAGAGTCAACGAACTCGGCAAGCTAGAAGCGAAAGTGAACTACGTGTTTCGCGGGGACGAGGAACTATTGTTGCGCTCGATTTTCCGCCGCGTACCCCAGGCGCAATGGCAGCGTGTAGCCGAAAACATCAACTCATCGCTGGGCGGAGGCGACATCACCAATTTGAAGATTAGCGATCCGGCCGCCACGCGCGAAGCCTTCACCCTGTCCTATAACGTTTCCCGGGCAAACTTTCTTGACTGGTCCAAGAAGAAGTCGGAGATCGCGTTACCGCTCTCGCAGTTCAACCTGCCTGAACTCGACAGTGACGACGATGGGCCGGATGCAGAGCCGCTCAAGCTGGGGCCGAAGGCGGAATATTTTTACAGCGTTAAGATCGAGCTTCCGGCGAAGTACACAGCGCGTGCGCCGCTCCCCTTCTCTCTCGAGCGAGACTATGCCGAGTACGAGGCCAGCTACAAAATTGAGGGCACCACTTTTATCGCGGGGCGCAAGCTCACTCTGCGACTGGAAGAGCTCCCCGCCGCCCGTGCTTCGGATTATCAGGCGTTTCGGCGAGCGGTGAGCGCTGATCTTGGCCAGCACCTTGCTGTGGAGAGCACGGTGGCCGGCGCGCCCACAGTTCCTCCGGACACAAAGGCCGACGACTTGGTCGAGAGTGGCCGGGCGGCGATGAACAATGGCAACCTCGCACTCGCCATCGAACTTCTCAAACGCGCGACGGAAGTAGATGCAAAGAACAAATACGCCTGGTACGCGCTAGCCGTGGCGTATATGGGAGTCCGCCAGAACGACGCGGCCATTCGAGCGCTGCAGAAGCAAATTGAGATCAATCCCTACGATGAGTACGCCTACAATGCCCTGGGGCAGGCTTACTGGCAGCAGCGCAACTACGACGATGCCGCCACCGCGTTCCACAAGCAAATTGAAATCAATCCCTTGGATAAAAACGCGCACGCAGGTTTGGGGACGATGTATTCCGAGTGGCACAAGTACGATCGGGCCGCTCCTGAGCTCGAAAAGGCTGCTTCGCTGACTCCGGATAATGCCGCGCTGCAGGTGAGCCTCGGAGATGCCTACCTGAATCTTGGGCAGGACGAGAAAGCGTTAGCGACGTTCGACCACGCGATAGAAATCTCCGCCACGCCACTGGTGTGGAACAACATTGCTTACCAGCTGTCGCTGAAGAAGGAGCATCTGGAGCGCGCCCAGCAGTACTCCGAGTCCTCAGTCTCGGCCACGGCTGCGGCGTTGCGCAATCTGTCTCTCGACCGCCTTACGCAGCAGGACTTGCCGCTCGTGGCTTCGTTGATTGCGTATTGGGACACGCTGGGTTGGGTCCATTTTGCCGAGGGCAATCTCGACCAAGCTGAGAAATATGTTTCTGCGGCCTGGGGATTGGGCCATCACGGTGAGGTGGGCGATCATCTGGGGCAAATTTACGAGAAACGCGGAGACAAAGATAAGGCCGAGCGCGCCTATGCGATCTCCTTGAGCGGACTGCGGCCCACCTCGGAAACGCGAGGACGGTTGGCTGCCTTGCTGGGTGGCGATGCCAAAGTGGATGCCGCCGTGACGAAATACAGGGACGAACTGCAAAAGGTTCGCAGCATTGATCTTGGAAAAGTCGCCAAGGAAACGGGCAATGCAGAATTCTTCGTGCTACTCAGCCGGGGAACCAGTTCCACCGCCACCGTCGAAAGCGTGAAGTTCGTAAGCGGAGACGAGAAGCTGAAAAGCTTTAGCGAGGCCCTCCGCACCGCTGATTACCACCTGACATTTCCCGATGACACTCCGGTCAAGATTCTGCGACGCGGAATCCTCTCCTGCTCGACAGCAACTGGCAACTGCATGTTCGTGCTCATGCTGCCGGATGATGTACGAACCGTGGACTGAGACCCTCCAGCGGAAAAAGGGGACCGGTTTAATCATCTCTCTACGGTCCGCTTATGCCGCTCCATCGGCCTCATAGGCGTGCGCCAGTGACAGCACTAAATCTTCCCGCCAAGGCGGCCCCGCGATCTGCAGACCGATTGGCAATCCCGCGTGCGTAAACCCGCAGGCAACCGAAATGGTGGGCAATCCCCACACATTGAACGGTCGCGTGTTGCGCAGCAGTTTGAGTTCTGCCGGACGCAACGCATCCGGATTGGTCCTTAGTTCTTTAATGCTGGGCGCTGGCATGGGTATGGTGGGAGTGACTATCAAATCCACGGTTGCGAAGATCTCATGAATGCCCCGGCGGGCTTGTTCCAGCTCGCGGCGGCGCTGCATGTAGTCGACAGCTGAAACCTTGGCCCCGGAGAGGATGCGGTGCAGAGTTTCCGGCTGATATAGTTCCGGTGTCTTGGCGACATTTTCCGCGTGGTAGGCATAGGATTCGGCTTTTTGCAGCGTCCGGTCCTCCTCGACCGGCAGTTGTATTTCATGCACTCCTGTGACGAGCGTTTGGATTACCAGCAGTGCTTGCTCCACGGCGGCGGCGACTTCGGGGTCAAGATTGTCATAGAAATGGGAGCGTGGCACGCCCACGCGGAAGCGGTTCGGGCTTTCGGCGGCCGCAGACACGTAATCGCATACCGGAACATCCGAGGTGGTAAGGTCGGCGGGATCGTATCCTGCGATGGCCTCGAGCACAGCAGCGGCATCGCCCACGGTCGCAGCCAGCGGTCCAACATGGTCCAGCGACCGCGACAGCGGAATTATTCCGCTGCTCGAAACCCGGCCATACGTGGGCTTAAAGCCAACGCAGCCGCAGAGAGCGGCAGGCTCGCGAATGGAGCCAGCCGTATCGGTCCCGATCGCCGCATAACACAGCCCGGCGGCGACGGCAGCCGCTGATCCGCCCGATGATCCTCCAGCGATGTGCCCCGTCGCCCAGGGATTGTGAACGTCGCCGAAGAAACTTATTAGCGAGCTGCCGCCGTAGGCGAACTCGTGCAGGTTGTTCTTGCCAAGAATCACCGCGCCCGCTTGTTTGAGCCGCCGCACGACTTCCGCATCTGCCACCGGTACGTGATCTTTGTACAAGGCGCTGGCGGCGGTGGTCCGAGTTCCCGCAGTATCGATCTGATCTTTGAGCGCGATGGGAATGCCGTGCAGCGGTCCTCGCCACTCACCGCGCGCGATTTCAGCTTCTGCAGCCCGCGCTTCCGCGAGGGCGGATTCCCCGGTGACGGTGATAAAGGCATTCAGTGTGGGATTGAGTTTCTCAATGCGATCTAGGCAATCCCGAGTCAGTTCGACCGGAGAAACTTGCTTGCGCCGCAGACGCGGGGCAAGCTCGGCGATCGTTTCTAAGTTCGGCATCGGCACGGCGGCATTCATTGTAGTGGACAACTGGAAGCGATCCGCTCCGCAGAAAAATGCAACCCCCAGCCAAGGCCTATAATCAAAACCGCAGTTCGCGCGAAGGAGGTCCCAACCATGGCGGAAATGACGAACGTCCCAGTCGCAACCCACGGTTACTTTGTCGACGGCCGTTGGGTGGAAGACGGCGACATCGTCGAAGTCCGCAGTCCCTTCGATGGCAGCGTCGTAGGGCGAGTCGTCGAAGGACGTCGAGAGCATGCCGAGGCTGCCATCGCAGCTGCCGTCAAGGCCTTTGGCACCACCCGCCGCCTGCCTGCGTTCGAACGGCAGCGAGTATTGCGCCGCGTGGCTCGATCGATTGCCGAGCGCAAAGACGAATTTTCGCGCACTCTGGCGCAAGAAGCTGGCAAGCCAATCAAAGCGGCGCGCATGGAAGTGGATCGCGCGGTTTTCACTTTTAATGTCGCTGCGGAAGAGAGCACCCGGATTTACGGCGAATACATCCCGCTCGACTGGCAGGAATACACAGCCGGCCGCTGGGGCATGGTGCGGCGTTTTCCTCTGGGGCCGATTGCAGGCATCACCCCTTTTAATTTTCCTCTCAATCTGGTCGCCCACAAAGTGGCTCCCGCGATCGCCGCCGGGTGCCCCATGGTTTTAAAGCCCGCACCGCAGACCCCGCTGTGCTCGTTGCTTCTAGCCGAATGCGTGCAACATGCGGGGTGGCCGGACGGCGGTCTGAATGTTTTGCCACTCTCCAACGAAGACGCCGCTCTTCTGGTCACCGACGATCGCATCAAGCTCATCAGTTTCACGGGCAGTGTGCCGGTTGGTTGGGACATCAAGCGCCGCGCCGGAAAAAAGAAAGTGGTGCTTGAGCTGGGAGGCAACGCGGGAGTAATCGTGCACGACGACGCTGACTTGGCCTACGCGGCCGAGCGCTGCGTCGCGGGAGGCTTCGGCTACGCCGGCCAGACCTGCATTTCCGTACAGCGCATTCTGGTGGAGCACTCTGTGTACGGCAAGTTTGCCGATCTTCTCGTTGCCGGCGTCAAGAGCCTGAAGACTGGCGATCCCGTCGAGGAATCCACCGACGTCGGTCCGCTCATCCGGGAAAGCGATGCCATCCGTGCTGTCGCTTGGATCGAAGAGGCTGTCCGTGCGGGGGCCCGCCTGCTCTGCGGAGGTACCCGCAAAGGCTCGATCCTGGAGCCGACCGTGCTGACGGGCACCCGGCCTGAAATGAAAGTCAATTGTCAGGAGATTTTTGCCCCGGTGGTGACCGTCGAACCCTACAGGAATTTCGACGACGCGCTCCGCCAGATCAATAATTCTTCCTTCGGTTTGCAAGCCGGTATCTTCACCCGCGATGTGAAGCTGCTCTTTCAAGCCTACGACGAGCTGGAAGTCGGCGGCCTGATTGCCGGAGACGTTCCATCATTCCGCATTGATCACATGCCCTACGGCGGGGTCAAGGACTCCGGCCTGGGACGCGAGGGACTGCGCTACGCGATCGAGGAAATGACTGAGCCCAAACTCTTGGTGATGAACTTGCGTTGAGCGCTTTGACTGTCATGGGACCAGTCGACGCGCTTCTTCTGGTAAAACCTTCTGCCGGATGGCGAGGAACGCGAATTTGAGCGCGCAGAAACCAGTCGGTCACTTTCAAGCCCGAGAAAATGTTTCCACTTGTCGCCTGGATGCGCGACAAAACTTAACGGAGTATTTATAATCGCCTGTTTTTATATTGGCGTTCGTCGAAGCTGATGGTGATCTCGCTGTTTACCCTTCACTGAACTCGGTGAGGGAAGTAGCACTGACTCGCTGGCTCATCTGAACTTCATACGCATGTCGCAGATTTTTCATCGCAGCACCAACACCTTGTCCCGGGCCACAATTTTTGGCGCGGTATTTGTGGTTGCCGCGCTGTTGTGGGTTGCCATGGAGGTCCAGCGCTCTTCTTACGTTACTTATGCCGGCGTGCGGAAGCCTCAGCCCGTCCCCTTCAGCCATCAGCACCATGTGACTGGGCTAGGCATTGACTGCCGCTATTGCCACACTTCGGTGGAGATTTCCAGCTTCGCTGGCATTCCCCCGACCAAGACCTGCATGAATTGCCACTCGCAGATCTGGAGCAATGCGCAACTGCTCGAGCCGGTGCGGGCCAGTTATCGCAGCGGCGAGTCGCTACAGTGGACGCGGGTGAACCAGCTTCCGGACTTTGTGTATTTCAATCACAGCATCCACATCAACAAGGGTGTCGGCTGCAACACCTGTCACGGACCCGTGGATCAGATGCCGTTGATGTATCAGCAGGCTTCATTGCAGATGGAGTGGTGTCTCCAATGCCATCGCGCACCCGAAGGTAATTTGCGGCCGCGATCGCAGGTTTTCAACATGCGCTACCAGCAGCCGACCAGTGCGAACCCGGTCGTGGTAGAGGGGAAGAGTTATAGCGATCAGGCCACTCTGGGCAAGGACTTGGTCGAGAAATATAAAGTGCGCAGCGTACTGGATATCACCAGTTGCAACACGTGTCACCGATGATTATGACCAGCCGCTTTGGCAGACCGCGAGACCTATGGTCAGGTGGGCGGGGAGGAGGGCACGGTTTCAGCCGTGCCCTGCAGTGAGGTCGCAAGGGGCTTTTAGCCTCTGAGCCAAGCCCGTGACTGCTCCTTGATAGGGTTGCGACGGAATTCACACGACGACGGCAATGAAGATGGACGAGCCCAACAAAGTCGGGTTGCGGGAGAACAAGCGCGAGGACGTTTGCCCCAGCAAGAAGGGCAAGTTAGATCTGAAATCCGTCCGCGCGCAAATCGAGCAAGCCGCCGACGAAAAGACTGGCCCGGAATATTGGCGCAGCCTGGAAGAACTTGCGGGCAGCGCCGATTTCCAGGAAGCCTTGCACCGCGAATTTCCTAAAGGCGCCTCCGAGTGGGTGGATTCAGTCTCGCGCCGCGGCTTTCTCAAGGTAATGGGCGCGTCGCTGGGCCTGGCTGGCATGATCGGCTGCGTGCGCCTGCCGCTTGAGCCGATTGTTCCCTACGTACGCCAACCGGAGGAAGTGATCCCCGGCCGTCCGATGTTTTATGCCACCGCCGTAACCCTCGGCGGCTATGCTAGCCCGGTGCTGGTGGAAAGCCACCTGGGACGCCCCACGAAAATTGAAGGCAACGATCAACATCCAGCATCGCTCGGCGGCACCGACATTTTCGCGCAGGCATCGATTCTCACCATGTACGACCCGGACCGCTCGCAGAGCGTCATGTCGATGGGCGACCAGCGCTCCTGGCAGTCGTTTCTGACTGCAATGCGCGGACCTCTGAATGCGCAGAAAGCGCTGCAGGGCGTAGGCATTCGTATTCTGACGCCGTCAATTTCTTCGCCCACGCTCGCCGATCAGTTGCGCAACTTCCTGAAGGTTTATCCGCAGGCCAAGTGGCATGTCTACGAGCCGCTGAATCGTGACAACCGGCTCGAAGGAGCGAAGCTGCCCTTCGGCGAGCCGGTTGAAACGCGCTACAACCTAGAAGCCGCGGACGTGATCATCTCGCTGGACGCCGACTTTCTCTACGCCGGATTCCCCGGCAACGTCCGCTACATTCGCGATTTCGCAAAACGCCGCAATCCCGAGGACAACATGAACCGGCTGTACGTCATCGAGAGCACGCCGAGTTCGACGGGGGCGAAGGCGGATCACCGGCTGCCGCTAAGGGCGGTTGATATTGAGTGGTTCGCGCGAGCTCTTGCCGGAGCGCTTGGGCTTGACGCCGGTGTGCCCGATTTGACGGGAGAAGTGGCCAAACATGCGGATTTCCTGGCGGGTCTGGTTCGAGACCTCGAAGCGCACGGCGGAGCTAGCGTGGTGCTTGCTGGCGACCCCCAACCTCCCGTTGTGCACGCGCTGGCTCATGCGATCAATGCCAAACTAGGCAATGTCGGTAAGACGCTGTTTTACGGCGACCCCGTAGATGCCAATCCGGTCAATCAAGCTGAGTCGATGAAAGACCTGGTCGCCGACATGCGCGGCGGTAAGGTGGATTTGCTGGTGATTCTGGGCGGGAACCCAGCCTACGACGCCCCCGCCGATCTCGACTTCGCCGACCTGCTTAAGAGCAATAAGGTTTCGCTGCGCGTGCATCTAGGCCTCTACCAGAATGAAACCGCCGATTTGTCTCACTGGCACGTCAATCAGACGCATGAACTCGAAGCCTGGGGCGATGCCCGCGCATATGACGGAACGGTCAGCATCATTCAGCCGTTGATCGCTCCCCTTTACAACGGCAAAAGCGCGCATGAATTTGTCGCGCTGCTCTCCGGGCAGGCTGATGCGACGGGCTACGATTTGGTGCGCGGTTACTGGCAGAAACAACAATCTGGTGGAGACTTCGAAGCATTCTGGCGCAAGTCGCTGCACGATGGCTGGATCGAAGGCACCGCATTTACTAGCAAGCAAGTCGGCACGAAAGCAAACCATCTTCCGCTGGCGACCAAGCTCGATGAGAACGCCCTCGAGCTCAACATCCGCCGCGATCCCACCGTTTACGCCGGCCAATTCTCCAACAACGGCTGGCTGCAGGAACTGCCCAAGCCGATGACTAAGCTCACCTGGGACAATGCCGCTCTCATCGGTCCCAAGATGGCGGGCCGGCTCGAGATCAAGACAGAGGACGTCGTCGAACTGGAACTGAATGGCAGGAAAGTCACCGGCCCAGTTTGGATTCAGGCCGGCCATCCCGACAACTCTGTCACCGTTTTCGTTGGCTATGGACGCCGCCGCGCTGGCCGCGTGGGAACCGCGCTGGGTTTCGACGCCTATTCGTTGCGCACAACCGCCGCGCCATGGTTCGCAACCGGTTTGCAAATACGCAAGACCGGCGAAACCTATAAGCTCGCCTCGACCCAGGGCTACCAGACGATGGACACGCCCAACGGCGACACGCGTCCTCTGGTCCGCGAAACCACCCTGGAGGAATACCGCAAAGAGCCAAGCTTCGCGAAAGAAGAAGAGCCGGCACCGGGCCTGACTCTCTACCAGCCCTATCCCTACAAAGAAGAAGATTATGCCTGGGGCATGACCATTGATCTGAACTCCTGCGTGGGCTGCAACAACTGCATGCTGGCCTGCCAGTCGGAGAACAACATCGCTGTGGTCGGTAAAGAGCAAACCGTGATCGGCCGCCACATGCACTGGCTTCGTGTCGACGCCTACTACCAGGGCGACCGCGACAATCCCAAGGCGTTCTTCCAGCCAGTGCCGTGCATGCATTGCGAAAACGCGCCCTGCGAAGTCGTGTGTCCGGTGGGCGCGACCAATCACTCCAGCGAAGGCCTGAACGATATGGTCTACAACCGCTGCGTGGGCACTCGCTACTGCTCGAATAATTGCCCGTACAAAGTGCGTCGCTTCAACTTTTTCCTCTTCCAGGATTGGGAGACGCCGCAGTACAAGATGATGCGCAATCCTGACGTCAGCGTGCGCAGCCGCGGCGTCATGGAAAAGTGCACATACTGCGTGCAGCGCATCAATGAGCGCCGCATCGATGCCGAGCGCGAAGACCGCAAGATCAACGACAGCCAGCACGCAGACGAATTGCAGACCGCCTGCCAGCAGTCATGCCCGGCGGCCGCCATTATCTTCGGCAACATCAATGATCCCAACAGTAAGGTTTCGAAATTGAAAGCCGAGGCGCGAAATTACAGTTTGCTGGGCGAACTCAATACCCGGCCGCGAACAACGTACCTCGCGGAAGTCAGTAACCCAAATCCGGAGCTGAAGTCGTAAGCCGGAGAATTTGAAGGGCACGGCTTTAGCCGTGTCGTTAGAGCCGATGGGAGAGCGGGCTTTAGCTCCCTGAGGACACTACCGACAACAGCATGGACGAGCAACACAAAGTGACGGTGGACGCGCAAAGGGCCCCGGTCATTGAGCCGGGCTACACCTTCGGCAGCGTGACGGAAAAGATCAGCGCGATCGTGCTGACCCGTCCTGCCTCGAACGGCTGGTTCCTGGGCTTCGGCGTCGCCTTCACGCTGACGATGATGATGCTCTATGCCGTTGGCTACCTGGTGCTGAAAGGCATCGGCATCTGGGGTGTGACCATTCCCATCGGCTGGGGGTTCGCCATCGTCAACTTCGTATGGTGGATCGGCATCGGCCACGCCGGCACGCTCATCTCCGCAATCCTGTTGTTACTTCGGCAATCGTGGCGCAATGCCATCAACCGCTTCGCCGAGGCCATGACGTTGTTTGCCGTGGCCTGCGCCGGAATCTTCCCCACCATCCACGTCGGACGCCCGTGGCTGGCTTACTGGCTGTTTCCTTATCCGAGCACGATGGGCGTGTGGCCGCAGTTTCGCAGCCCGCTGATGTGGGACGTGTTCGCGGTCTCAACCTACGGAACAATTTCGCTTCTCTTCTGGTTCATTGGTCTGATCCCTGACCTTGCGACCTTACGCGACCGCTCTGAAAATCGCCTAGCCAAAATCATTTACGGCATGCTCTCCATGGGTTGGCGCGGTTCGGCACGTCACTGGCATCGCTATGAAACAGCTTATTTATTGCTGGCCGGACTGGCCACGCCACTCGTACTATCCGTCCACACCGTGGTGAGTTTCGACTTCGCCGTCGGTATCGTGCCCGGCTGGCATACCACCATCTTCCCTCCCTACTTCGTGGCCGGTGCGATCTACTCTGGATTTGCCATGGTACTGATGCTGGCTATTCCGATCCGCAAGATTTACGGCCTCGAAGATTTCATCACGGAACGCCATCTGCAGAACTCCGCGAAAGTGATGCTGGCCACCGGATTGATCGTGGCCTATGGATACGGCATCGAGGCCTTCATGGGCTGGTACAGCGGTGACCGGTATGACGCTTTCACAATGTGGAACCGTCTGCACGGACCCTACGCCCCCGCATATGGGGCCCTGCTGATCTGCAACATTTTTATCCCCCAGGTGCTGTGGATTCGCAAATTGCGCACCAATCCGATCGCGTTGTTTCTGGTTTCCGGCGTGATCCTCGTGGGCATGTAGCTCGAGCGCTTCATCATCGTCGTGGTCAGCTTGCATCGCGACTTCCTGACATCCTCGTGGGGCATGTACTACCCCACGCGCTGGGACTGGATGACCTACATCGGCACCATCGGCATGTTCCTCGCCGCTATGTTCTTGTTCCTGCGCATCCTGCCCGCAATCTCGATCTTTGAAATGCGCACCCTCTTGCCTGAGGCGGAGGTGAAAGCGGAATGAAGCGCGATCCCATCTACGGCATGATGGCTGAGTTCGATACGCCTGTGGCTTTGATTGAAGCCGCGAAGCGTACGTACCAGGCAGGCTATAAGAGGATTGACACTTACACTCCGTTCCCCGTCGAGGGCCTTGCCGAAGAGATCGGCTTTCACCGTGACGAGGTTCCGCTGGTGGTGCTGATCGGCGGCATTGTGGGAGGACTGACCGGCTATCTGATGCAGTATTGGATGTCGGCCGTTGCTTACCCGCTCAACATTGGCGGTAAACCATATCATTCGTGGCCGGCTTTTATCGTCATCACCTTTGAGATGACGATTCTGTTTGCCGGCATCTCTGCCGTATTCGGCATGCTGGCGCTCAACGGTCTGCCCATGCCTTATCACCCGGTGTTCAACGTGCCGCGCTTTACGCGCGCTTCCAGGGACCGGTTTTTCCTGGTCGTGTTTTCCTCCGATGTCAAGTACGACCCGGCGGCCACGCGCCAGTTTCTCGAGAGCCTCGATCCACGCTCGGTCTCGGAGGTGCCAAGCTAAGATGCAGCGCTTCCGCAAATCCTTGGGTGCGTCGGTGCTCGTGGTTGTCGGCATGTCAGCGGCCTGCCGAATCGACATGCACGTGCAGCCGCGGGTCAATCCGCTGGCTAAGAGTGATTTCTTTACCGACCAGCGCTCCGCGCGTCCGCCCGTCGAAGGCACAGTCGCGCGTGGACAGTTGCATGAAGACAGTTATTTCTATACCGGCAAGATCGGCAACAATCCCGGCGACGCCATGCCTTTTCCGGTTACCAGAGACCTTCTCGAACGCGGGCGTGGACGCTATAACATTTATTGCGCGCCATGCCATTCGCGCGTGGGAGATGGCCATGGCTTCATCCCTTCGCGTGGATTCACGCGCAAGCCGCCATCTTTTCATGAGCAACGATTGCAGAAGGCTCCGCTGGGATACTTCTTCGATGTCATGACCAACGGCTTCGGCATCATGTCCGACTACGCGTCGCAGATTCCACCGCGCGATCGCTGGGACATCGTGGCCTACATCCGAGCTCTGCAGCTCAGCCAGAACGCCACTCAGGCAGATGTTCCTTCTGGCCAGAACCTGCCATCGGAGTCTCCGAAGTTCCAGGGTGAGCCGGGGACAGGCGCCAGTCTGCCGGTCATCGCACCGCAAGCAAATCCGAACTCCGAGGAAGAGAAATGACACCGGCAACCGCGAACCATCTCGATCTGACGCCGCCGCCGGTAGTGAAGACCATCGCGCGGCGGTCGCTTATGGTCGGCGTCGTCTTCGGAGTTGTCGCCCTCATCGGCGCCTTCATGCGGCCCGAAGAATTCTATCGAGCGTACCTGCTCGGTTTCATGTGCTGGTTGGGCGTCGCCCTCGGTTCCATGGCGATTCTCATGATTCGCCACCTGACCGGTGGCGGCTGGGGCCTGGTAATTCGCCGCACCCTGGGCGCCGCCATGCGCACGCTTCCGCTGCTCGCGCTGCTTTTCATCCCAATCCTTCTCGGGATGCACAGACTCTACATCTGGGCGCAGCCCTTGGACCACATTGCCGACAAGCATCTTCGCGAACATTTGCAGGACATCACCAAGACCTACCTCACCCCGAACGGATTCATCTTCCGCGCCGCATTCTATTTCGCCATCTGGAACCTGCTGTCATTCCTGCTCAGCAAATGGTCTAAGCAAACGGATCGCCCGGGCGCGCCCGACAACACGCAGCGCTTCAAGGCCGTCAGCGGCCCTGGGCTCATCCTCTACGGTTTTACCATCTCCTTCGCTGCCATCGATTGGGTGATGTCGCTCGATCCCAGCTGGGTCTCGACCATCTTCGGGCTGATTATTCTTATCGGCGAAGTGCTCTCCGCCATGTGCTTCGCCGTGGTCGTAGAGCGGATTCTGTTCAACTACAGGCCCATGTCGAAAATTCTGAAACCCGACTTCGTGCATGACCATGGCAAGTGGATGCTCACCTTCACCATGGTCTGGGCCTATTTCAACTTCTCGCAGTGGCTGATCATCTGGGTTGGCAATCTGCCCGCGGAAATTACCTTTTATTTGAAGCGTCTGAGCGGCGGCTGGGGATTGATCGGTTTGACGCTGGTGCTGTTCCACTTTGCCATTCCATTCGGGATTTTGCTGTCGCGTCCGTTCAAGCGCGACATTCACCGCCTGGCCTGGCTTGCGGCCTGGCTGATGTTGATGCGTTACCTGGATTTGTTCTGGATCATCGAACCGAATTTCTCGAACACTTTACGGTTCACTGTAGCCGACGTCATTGTGCCCGTAGCGATCGGAGGAATCTGGCTTGCCTATTTCTTCCGTAATCTGGCTGCACTCCCTTTGCTGCCGGCCTACGACCCGGACGCGCATGAAGTACTGGAGCCCGTCGACTAGCTGAAATACATGAGCGACCCGGTCAAACACGAAAGCACACCATCGCACGGCAGCTATGAGCGTCAGGATATTAGCGCCCGGGGAATCTTTTATTTTATCGCCGGACTTCTTGCTGCCACGCTGTTGATCAGTCTTCTGTTGAGCGGCCTTTATAAAATTCTTGACAAGCGCTTTGAGACGGGTCAGCCGCCGGTAAATCCGTTGGCGGCGAATGTTCCCAAGGACACGCGCCAGGTGCCACCCCAATATCCCGAGACCGCCTTTCCCGATCCGCGTCTGGAAACCGACGAGCGCACCCAACTCTACAGCATTCGCATCGCCGAGGAGCGGAAGCTGAACAGCTACGGCTGGGTCGACGAGAAAGCCGGAACCGTGCACATCCCGATCGAGCGCGCCATGGAACTCTTGGCCCAACGTGGGCTTCCGCTGCGTCCGCAAAGCGGTGCGCAACCGCAGCACGAAGCACAGAAAAACCAAGCCGCAAAGAAAGAGAAAAAAGGGAAAAAGCCGTGAGCAAGTGGTTTCACAATTCGAGATACACGCGGGTTGGTGGCCTGGTCCTCATGCTTTCGCTAGCTGCGCCCGCTTGGGGACAGGGCATGACCAAGGGAATAATGTCTCCCCCCGCCAATGTGCGCCCGCCGCGTCTGGAGAACGTCGGCATCGAGCAGCATTGCGACGCTCAGCTCCCCCCGGACCTCGCCTTCCGCGATGAAGCCGGCAAGCCCGTCAGACTGGGAGACTACTTCGGCCGCAAGCCTCTGATCCTTGACCTCGCGTACTACAACTGCACCATGCTTTGTAGCGAGGTTCTCTCCGGACTGACCAGCGCCATGAAGATGGTCAAGTTCGATCTGGGCAAGGAATTCGAAGTTATTACCGTGAGCTTCGATCCCCGCGAAACGCCTGAGATGGCTGGGGCCAAGAAAAACGATTACGTCCACCGCTACGGCCGTCCGCACGCAGCCGCAGGCTGGCACTTCTTAACCGGACAAGCCGAAGCCATCAACGCGCTGACGAAGGCCGTCGGCTTCCAGTATCAATACGATCCGAAGATCAAGCAATTCGCGCACGCCACCGCGATCATGGTGCTCACCCCGCAAGGCCGCGTCTCGCGTTATTTTT
Source organism: Acidobacteriota bacterium (assembly GCA_003225005.1). Lineage (GTDB taxonomy): Bacteria > Acidobacteriota > Terriglobia > Terriglobales > Acidobacteriaceae > Sulfotelmatobacter. The sequence continues at coordinate 14,678 of QIAN01000236.1, forward strand.
ACGGTGTTGATTTTCCGCCCAAAGATCTGCGCATGGGACTGGTGGAGGCTTCCCAGGGCAAGATCGGCAACGCCGTGGATCAAGTGCTGCTGTATTGCTATCACTACGATCCGGCCACAGGAAAATACGGAGCCATGGTGGCCAATATTTTGCGGCTGGCGGCCGCTGCAACCATTTTGATTCTGGGTATCTTCTGGTTCATCATGTTCCGGCCGGAGCACTCAGTCGCGAGGAGAGCAACGTCTCGATCAGCAACAAAGCAGGCAGGGTATGTTCGATAATTTTCCATTATGGCCGCAGCGCGCCTCCACCATGGCGGGCAATGTGGACGCGCTCTACATCTTCCTGCTCATGGTCAGCGGGTTGATGACGCTTTTGATTTCTGTCTGCGTCGTCTTCTTCGCGGCTAAGTTTCGCCATCGCCCCGGAGTACAAGCAGAGCCGATCGAAGGCTCCACGCCCCTGGAATTGACGTGGTCGATCATCCCCATGGGCGTGTTCCTGGTGATTTTTTCCTGGGGCGCGGTGGTCTTTTTCCAGGAGCGCACTCCCCCCCGCGACGCCACGGAAGTTTACGTCGTGGCCAAGCAGTGGATGTGGAAGCTGGAGCACGCCGAAGGCCAGCGCGAGATCAATGAATTGCACGTTCCGGTAGGCCGCGACGTGAAGATGATCATGACGTCGCAAGACGCGATCCATAGTTTTTATGTGCCCGCCTTCCGCATCAAGCAGGACGTCCTGCCCGGCCGTTACACCGTGGCATGGTTTCGAGCCACCAAGCCAGGCACCTATCATTTGTTCTGCGCTGAATATTGCGGCACACAGCATTCGGGCATGATCGGCTCCGTCGTCGTGATGGAACCCGCACAATACGAGGTTTGGATGAGCGGCGGATCAACCGGTCCGCTCTCTGCCAGCGGAGAGAAAGTCTTCGCCGAATTAGGTTGCGCCACGTGCCATCGCCCCGATGGCCAGGGGCGTGGACCCAATCTGCAAGGCTTGTTTGGCAAGACCGTGCAACTCGAAGATGGCCGCACAGTCACCGCCGATGAGAATTACATCCGCGAATCGATCCTCGATCCGGGGGCCAAAGTCCTGAAGGGATTCAAACCAGTCATGCCCACATTTCAGGGGATCGTCAGCGAAGAACAGTTGAATGCCTTGGTCGCCTACGTTAAGTCACTGTCGTCAACCCGGCCGGGAAATGCCATGGCTGCTGGCTCGACCTCGCCGCCAGCCAAAGCTTCAGCCCAGAGAAGTCAGGTGCAATGAGTATGGCTACCGCGAGTATTCCGACGGTTGAGCGCGAAAATTATCTGAATAAGCACTACGGCGTCGGTTCGTGGCTGTTCACCACCGACCACAAGCGTATCGCACTGCTCTACCTGCTCTCGATCACCTTCTTCTTCTTCATCGGAGGTTTCTTCGCCCTGCTCATTCGTCTGGAGTTGCTGACTCCGGCGGGCGACCTGGTGCAAGCCGATTCCTACAACAAGCTCTTCACCATGCACGGCATGGTGATGGTTTTCTTTTTCCTGATCCCGTCAATTCCCGCCGTGCTCGGGAACTTCCTCGTGCCCTTGATGATCGGGGCGAAAGATCTGGCCTTCCCGAAAATCAACCTCCTGAGCTGGTATCTCTACATCATCGGCGGCGTGATGATGCTGCACTGCATGCTGACCGGTGGAGTGGATACCGGCTGGACGTTCTACGTGCCTTTCAGCACTGCCTTTAGCAATACCAAGGTTGTCGAGGCGGGGCTGGCGATCTTCGTCGCGGGCTTCTCTTCCATCCTGACTGGACTGAATTTCGTGGTCACGATTCACCGTCTGCGCGCCCCGGGCATGAGCTGGTCGCGCCTGCCACTGTTTATCTGGGCGCACTATGCCACCAGCATCATTCAACTTCTAGGAACACCTGTGATCGCGATCACCTTGGTGTTGGTTGCCGCAGAGCGCGCCTTGCATCTCGGCATCTTCGATCCCAAGCTGGGTGGCGATCCGCTGCTTTTCCAGCATTTGTTCTGGTTCTACTCGCACCCTGCGGTTTACATCATGATTTTGCCGTCAATGGGCATCATCAGCGAGATCATCGCCTGCTTCTCGCGCAAGCGCATTTTCGGCTACAGCTTCGTAGCCTTTTCTTCCATCGCCATCGCGGTCTTCGGCTTCCTGGTATGGGCGCACCACATGTTCGTCGCCGGAATCTCGGTTTACGCCGCCCTGGTTTTCTCGCTGCTCAGTTATCTGGTTGCTGTGCCTTCCGCGGTCAAGGTCTTTAACTGGACAGCCACGATGTACAAAGGTTCGATCTATTACGATGCGCCCATGCTCTACGCTTTCGGCTTCCTCGGACTTTTCACCGTGGGCGGTCTTACCGGCCTGTTTCTCGCCGCGCTGGGCATCGACGTGCATGTCACCGACACTTATTTTGTCATCGCGCACTTTCATTACATTATGGTCGGAGGCGCGGTCATGGGTTATCTCGGAGGCATGCATTTTTGGTGGCCCAAGATTTCCGGCCGCCTCTATCCGGAAGGCTGGGCCAAACTCGCAGCGCTGATTGTATTTATCGGTTTCAACCTGACATTCTTTCCGCAATTTATCCTCGGCTATATAGGAATGCCGCGGCGTTATTATCAGTACCCGCCGGAGTTTCAGGTGCTGAACGTACTCTCCACTGCCGGCGCCACAATTCTGGGTGTGGGCTATCTGCTGCCCATGGTCTATTTCCTTTGGTCGATGCGCTACGGCAAGCCCGCGCCCGATAATCCCTGGAACGCAGCCGGACTCGAGTGGAAAACTGCTTCGCCGCCGCCCACTTTCAATTTCGACGAAGAGCCGGTCGTGACTTGGGAAGCCTACAACTACGACGAGTTGAATAGGTTTCCGGTTAAAGAGGAGACTCCCGTTGCCCGATAGCCAACTCACGGCCGCTCACAATCCGGCCCTGTTGCATCATTTCGCCGAGCCCCAGCAACAACGCGATGCCGCCAGCCTCGGGACGTGGGTGTTCCTGGGTACCGAGATTATGTTTTTTGGCGGTTTGTTCTGTACTTACCTGGTGTACCGTCGCGGCTATTTCGGAGACTGGGGCGCGGCCAGCAAGACGCTCGATGTCACCCTGGGCGCAACCAACACTGCGGTTCTAATCTGCAGCAGCTTGACCGTAGTGCTCGCAGTCTGGGCAGCACAAACCGGCAGGCGCAGGTTGCTGATTGGCAACTTGCTCGCGACCTTGGTGCTCGGCACGGCGTTCCTCGGAATCAAAGGGATCGAGTACAAGGAAAAGTTCGAGAAGCATCATGTGCCCGGCGCGAGCTTCCAGTTCAACAACGTTAGGATTCCCGGGCATCCCGACCAGTACGCCAATCCCAGCCATGCGGAGATCTTCTTTGCTCTCTACTTCGTCATGACCGGCCTGCACGCGCTCCATATGATCGTCGGGATTGGCATCTTCATTTGGCTGACCGTGATGGCCTGGAAAGGCCGATTTACTCCGGAGTACAACACTCCCGTCGAAATGGGGGGGCTGTATTGGCATTTCGTGGACATCATTTGGATCTACTTGTTCCCATTGCTCTACCTGATTGACCGACATCCCTGAGGCTCGCATGTCAGCACATCCATCATCGTCGCTCAAACTGTACTTCGGCATCTGGATCACGCTGCTCGCGTGCACCGGTCTCACGGTCTGGGCCGCCTCCCTCGACCTCGGCCGCTTTAACGCCGCCGTAGCTTTGACGATTGCTACTTTCAAGGCCATTCTGGTTGCTCTGTTCTTCATGCACCTCAAGGGCGCCAGCGAAAAACTCAGCAAGCTAGTGGTAGTGGCGAGCTTGTTCTTCCTCCTGATTCTCCTGGCTCTCTCCATGAGCGATTACGCCACTCGAACCTGGACCTAGTAGCATTTCTAGTATTCTTGTCTGGCTTTGCTGCCGTAAGCTGGAGCCACAGCCATGCCACCGTTCGAGTCCGCGCCACTGGTATCCATCACCTCTGACCCTTACGCAGTGCGGGCGCAGTCCGTTCGGTCCGCGCCAATCGACGCCGTGGCTCTGGCGGACGCTCTGCGCGGTGAAATCCGCGGCGAAGTGCGCTTTGATGACGGTAGTCGTGCTCTATACGCTACTGACGGCTCTAACTATCGCCAGGTCCCTGTCGGCGTAGTCTTGCCGCGCGATGTGGAAGATGTTCTGGCGGTGGTTACGATTTGTCGTCGCTTCAGCGCGCCCCTCCTATGCCGCGGCGGCGGCACGTCCCTAGCAGGCCAATGCTGCAACATCGCGGTCATTGTCGATTTCTCTAAGCACATGGCAGAAATCCTTGAGATTGATCCCGTCCGCCGCGTCGCCCGAGTCCAGCCCGGAGTGATCCTCGATCGTCTTCGCAACGCCGCTGAAAAACATCATCTGACATTTGCTCCTGACCCAGCCACGCATGACCATTGCACTCTCGGCGGCATGATCGGCAACAACTCGTGCGGCGTGCATTCGGTCATGGCGGGCAAGACCGACGACAACATCGAAGAGCTCGAAATCCTCACGTACGATGGCACACGACTGAAGGTTGGTGAGACCTCGAGCGACGAACTGGAGAACATCATCTGCGAAGGGGGTCGCCGTGGCGAAATCTACGGCCAACTAAAAGGCATCGCGGCGACATATGGCGATCTCATCCGCAAGAATTTCCCCAAAATTCCGCGGCGAGTATCTGGCTACAACTTGAACTATCTGTTGCCGGAAAACGGTTTCCACGTGGCGCGTGCGCTGGTGGGATCAGAAGGAACGTGCGCCACCGTGCTCGAAGCCACATGCCGTCTGGTCGAGAGTCCGCCGGCGCGCGTGTTGCTCGTGGTGGCCTATCCCGACATTTATCAATGTGCCGATCACGTGCCTGAAATCATGGAGCACAAGCCAGTCGGGTTGGAAGGCATTGATGATCTGCTGGTGGGCTACACACGTCGCAAGGCCATCAACTCCGAAGGTCTGTCCCTTCTGCCCGTGGGTTGTGGTTGGCTGCTCGTTGAGTTCGGCGCGCAGACAGCGCTGGAGGCTGAGTCGCAAGCCCGCACCTTGATGGAAACCCTGAGCCGCAACCAAAGTCCGCCCAATATGCATTTGTTAACCAACCCAAGGCAAGCTCGGCAGGTATGGGAAATTCGCGAGGCTGCTTTGGGGGTTACCTCTCACGTCCCGGGCGAACCGCTGAACTGGGAGGGTTGGGAAGATGCCGCCGTAGCTCCAGAGAAACTCGGCGGCTACCTGCGGGACCTGCGCAAGATGATGGCGGCTTACGGCTACAAGGGCTCGCTGTACGGACACTTCGGCCATGCCTGCGTCCACACCCGTATCAACTTCGACCTTCAATCGAAAGAAGGCATCGCAAAATTCCGCAAGTTCGTCGAAGAAGCGGCCGACCTGGTGGTCAGCTACGGCGGCTCGCTATCCGGTGAGCATGGTGACGGTCAGTCCCGAGCGGAATTGCTGCCGAAAATGTTCGGGCCGGAGCTCATGCAGGCCTTCCGAGAGTTCAAGTCTGCGTGGGACCCCGACTGGAAGATGAATCCTGGCAAACTGATCGAGCCTTACAAGATCGACGAAAACCTGCGGCTCGGCCCCGAGTACGCTCCCTGGCAGCCTGAAACGCATTTTCACTTTCCTGACGACCACGGCAATTTCGCGAATGCCGCTCTTCGCTGCGTTGGCGTGGGAAAGTGCCGCCGCGAAGAAGGCGGAGTCATGTGTCCCAGCTACCGCGCCACGCGTGAAGAAGAACACTCCACGCGTGGCCGCGGGCACCTACTCTGGGAGATGACCCAGGGTGAAGTAATCCGCGACGGCTGGAGGAGTGAAGAGGTCAAACATTCTCTCGACCTCTGCCTTGCTTGCAAAGGATGCAAGAGCGACTGCCCCGTGGCGGTGGACGTGGCCACGTACAAGGCCGAGTTTCTCTCTCACTACTACGAAGGCCGTGTTCGTCCAAGGAGTGCCTACGCCTTCGGCAACATCGACGTCTGGGCGCGGCTTGCTTCGCATGTCCCCGGACTTGCGAATCTCACCACACAGTCGCCGGTCCTCCGCGATATTGCCAAACTGGTAGCTGGTGTTGCTCGAGAGCGCAACCTTCCGGCCTTCGCTCCGCAGAGTTTCAGCAGCTGGTTTCGAAGTCGCGGAGTGCGCAATCTCACCAGTCCACGAGTGGTTCTGTGGCCCGACACGTTTAATAACTATTTCCTTCCCGCTACCGCGAAGGCCGCGGTGAACGTGCTAGAGACCGCAGGTTTCTGCGTCCTTCTGCCGAAGACGAACTTGTGTTGCGGACGTCCCCTTTATGACTTCGGCATGCTCGACCGGGCCAAGAGATTGCTGCTCCAAATTCTCGATTCCGTCTCGCCTGCGATCGAAGCGGGAATTCCGGTCGTTGGTCTCGAGCCCAGCTGCGTGGCCGTCTTCCGCGACGAACTGTGCAACCTATTCCCCCATGACCATCGAGCCCAAGCATTGTCTCGCCGAACTTTTCTCCTGAGTGAATTCGTTGAGACGCATGCCGCGAGCTTTACCTTTCCGCGCCTCGAACGCAAAGCCCTGCTGCACGGGCACTGTCACCACAAGTCGATCATGAAAATGACGGCGGAAGAAGCCATCTTGCGCCGCATCGGCGTGGACTTCCTGTCACCCGCGCCGGGATGCTGCGGCATGGCCGGCTCGTTCGGTTTCGAGCATGATAAGTATGAGTTGTCGATGGCCATCGCTGAGCTCGAGCTTCTCCCTGCGGTTCGTCGAGCACCCTCGGACTGGCTGATCATCGCTGACGGTTTCAGCTGCCGCGAACAGATTGCCCAGGGTTCCGACCGACACGCTCTCCATGTGGCTGAGGTGCTGCAGATGGCCACCAACGCCGCCGGGGCAAAGGCGCAGGGCAATGGATCGCCCTTGGGCGAGTATCCTGAGTCTCGGGAAATTCAACGGCATCATGGGGACGTTCGCCGGTCGATGAAACGGGCAGGTCTAGGGCTAGGAGCTCTGGCCGTGGGCGCCATGCTATTCCGGTCGCTGTCGTAAGGCGCTGATTATAAACAGGTTGTATGCCATCCTAGGCTCATAGCTAAGGTCCGCCTCTCGCCAGATTGTCACGTTTCTGGGAAAATAGACTTCTCGCCGCTTTGCCCTGAGGCGCTTCCCGCCGGTATTAAAGCGCCAGGAATGGGGTTTCGAACCATGGACCACGAACTTGCCATGACGCTTCCGGGCATAAGCCGAGGTGCTTCAGAAGCGCGTTCAGCCCCCCTTGTGGTGCAGGCTCCGAAGGCTCCCCTCCAAGGCTCGGTGCTGGTCTTAATCCAGTTTGACGTGTGCGAAGAAATACGCCTCGACAAGCTCCGGGATATTTTCGGGGCCCGGACAGCAGACGCGAGTTTCAAGCATCAGGCGCCCGGATACGTTCGCTACCAGCGCCCGCCCGTCGAGGAAAACATTGAACCCCTGGTCCTCGATAGCGGGGAGCGGCTTCAGGTCGAAATCAAGTATTTCGACTATGGCGTGGTCAGCGTGGTCTTTGAGCTGTCCTTCGCTGGCGATTGGGACACATTAGTCCAACTTTCCAGCCGATGGGTTTCCGACACCAACTTTGAAGTTCTTGCCAGCCGCATCGTGAAGCAGCGACTCGAGAGCGCAGCACCCGCACTGGTAAAGCGTTACGACACGGAATGGCTGCAAGAGGATTACTTTATTTTTCACGTGCGCGAGATTGCCGGAGAACCCTCGGCTTCCGATTTGCTGGCTGCGCATGGGGGCCGCATCGCCCAGGTCGTCCGCGGAGAAACCGCTACGCTGTCAGACGGCGAACGTGAGGAAATTCTGCAGTCGCAAATTTCCTACTATCCGAATGATCTGGCTGTAATTGGCTGGAATGCTGCCTTCATCTACGACACACCGGCCGGGGCGGAAACCGCGATTCAGCTGCTGCAGTACGCCAACTCGCAGTTGCTTGAGTTTCGTCATTACGACGATCTGCTCACCCATGAACTGGAAGGGGTTTACGACTTCCTCGACAAGGGCGTCGGACTTTGGTCACGTTGGCGGACGGCCAACGCGGCTACCAAGCTGCACACCGTATTGCTCGATGTCGCCGAACTGACGGAGCGGGCCGACAATGCGATCAAATTTCTCAGCGACATGTTTTCCGCCCGCCTGTACAAGTTGGCAGCGTCCCGGGTGGGCGTCCCGGACTACAAAGATCTCGTTCAGCAAAAACTAAATACCGCCGAAGACCTTTATCATTTCATGGTCGATCAGTTCAACCAGAGCCGAGCCTTCGTGCTCGAGTTGATGGTGGTAATAATTCTGATCATCGAGCTGATCTGGGTCTTCCGCGGCAAACCGCTCTAGCCCTTCACGATTTTCTTCGCGCCACCATCCCAAACGGCAATAGCTTTGTTGAAATAGGCATAATTGGCCAAATGGCATCCAATGGCTGCATTGTTCCCGAATATTTCATTCTCCACCGTCGGCTTCCGGCTACGAACCGCGTTGAAAAAGTTGGCCTGATGGTCGGCGGTATCGTTGTAGCCATGCGGCGAAGCAAACGTTTCGGCTTGTTCGTCAATCTTGACCCCTAGAGCTTTGGGCTCAGGATTCTCCGCAGCCCATTTTTCCAGGTATTCTTCCCGCGCCTTCTTGGGCCAGCCCTTGACCGAATAACCCTCTGGCTCTGGTCGCGTATCCTGCGGAGTGTAGGTCAAGGTCGAATCCTTGATAATCATCGTGCCCTTTGTGCCGTAGAATCCGATGAACTCTCCACCATCATTGTTCAAGTTGCAGCGCATCGTGACGCGGAAGTTGGGATAGTCGTAGAAAGTCTGGATGAGATCGGGGAACTCGCGGCCATCCTTGAAATGGAAAAGGCCGCCGGCGGATTGGGCGCGTTGCGCAACCGCGTTCGTGCTGGTGATGAACTGGATCCCGGAAATCAGGTGAACAAACAGGTCGCCACCCAGCCCCTCGCCGTAATCCGTAAAACACCGCCAGCGGAAGAAGCGCACCGCGTCAAAGGGACGCTTCGGTGCGCCGTCGAGAAACGCATTCCAGTCGATAGTCGTTTCATTCGCATCCGGAGCAATCGGATACACCCAGGCACCGCTCGGACTGTTGCGGTCCCAGTATGCCTCGATCGCCGTGACCTCTCCCAGCCTGCCCGAGTCATAGATTTCCTTAGCCTTGGCGTAGAGGATCGAACTGACGCGCTGGCTGCCAATCTGCACGATGCGATTTCCTTTGTGAGCTGCCGCCATCATGGCGAATCCATCGTCCACGGTGTGCGACATGGGCTTTTCGCAATACACATCCTTGCCGGCGGCACAGGCATCTTCGAACACTTTGCGGTGCTGGTGATCAGTGACCGCGATAATCACGGCGTCAACATCCTTGCGGTCGAGGATTGCACGATAGTCGCGAGTGGCCGGGACATCGCTATTTTTGACGGCTTCCTGAGCAGCTACGTGACGTGCGTCATAAAGGTCGCAAACTGCCACGCACTGAACGCCGGGGACCATGAGCGTCGCCGAGAGTAACTCGCAGCCCCGAACGCCGGTTCCAATCGAGGCGAAACGGACCTGGTCGCTGGGTGGCACCGGCCCGGCAAAAGCCGACAGATGCGTCGGGTTGAGAAGAGTAACTTTCGCGGCCGCGCCCGCAGCCACTGCTCCTGCACCAAAGTGGATAAATTGACGTCGAGTCACCGAATTTCTTCCCATGAATTGTGCCTCCTAAGATGTCTTGAGCGTTTCGGGAACAGCCGCCACGCGAGCCTAAGTTACTCCGGTTGGTGATTATCCCACAAGATCCAGTGCACTCCTCGTTATCTTCTGTGATCGGCCCTCAGCAGGGGAGCATTGCCGAAAACGAGAATCGCCCTAGCCAAAATGCCTTCGCTGTCCTTATGCTGAACTGCGCAGCACGTTGCTGTTCGAGGGAGACCGCATGCGAGGTCTGAAAGGCAAGCGCGTCCTGATTACCGGAGGCGCGAGCGGTATCGGCGCGGCCACGGCCGCCCGCTTCCTGGAAGAAGGTTCTCAGGTCTGCGTGCTCGACCGGGACCCAAAAGCCCTCGAGCAGATTCGGCGTCAGTTGCCGACCCTGGCCGGTATCGTGGCTGCGGATGTATCAAACCTCGAGCAGGTGCGCGCTGCTTTTGCCGAGGCTGTGCGCTTCATGGGCCGCGTAGACGTACTCGTCAATAACGCAGGCATCAGCATTCGCCACAACTTCCTCGACATCACCGCCGAAGAATGGGACAAAGTGGTTGCCGTGAACCTCACCGGTGTGTTTTACGTGGCCCAGATCGCCGCCCGCCACATGTGGGAGCGCGGCAGCGGCGTGATCCTGCAAACCGCCTCGACCAACGGGATCATGGGATATCCCTACTACGCTGATTACAACGCCACCAAAGCGGGAGTGATCGAACTCACCCGCTCTATGGCCCTCGAACTGGCGCCCCGGATTCGAGTATGCGCCGTAGCCCCCGGATACGTGCTCACTCCCATGCAGCGTGCGGAATATACTGACGCGATGCTCGATGAAGTGAACCGTAAAATCCCCCTGCAGCGACACGCCAAGCCGGAGGAGATCGCGGCCTTGTTCGCGTACCTCGCGTCTGATGACGCGGCGTACGCCACCGGCCAGGTTTACACGATGGACGGGGGGGAGACGGCGGGGGGTCTCGCGAGCCGATAGGTGCGGCGGCGGAGATCGTAAACGGCGTTGGGCACGACATGACTCCAGCTGCGAAGCGGCGATAGAATGCAGCCCAGGGCATAAGCCGTGGGGGGAATTGGGAAATACACCAGTCGCGTGGCAGCCAAAGAATAGTCCTCGCAGAACTCTGCGGCCGCTGAGACAAGGCTTGGGCGAGATGCCCTCGATGCGCCTAAAAGACAAAATTGCACTCATCACGGGTGGCACTTCAGGGATCGGTGAAGCCACGGCGCTGCTTTTCGCCAAAGAAGGTGCGAAAGTTGCCATCACAGGCAGGAATCAGGAACGCGGTGCCGCCGTGGCTGAGCAGATCCGCAAGGCGAACGGCGAGGCTGTCTTTGTTCGCACCGATGTCAGCGTGATGGCCGAATGCGAGCACGCCGTGAACCAGACTCTGCGCAACTTCGGTCGCCTCGATATTCTTTTCAACAACGCTGGTGTTTTCTATGCCCAGACCGCTCTCGAGTGTTCGGAACAGCAGTGGGATGAACAGATTAATGTCAATTTAAAAGGTACGTTTCTGATGTCGAAGTTCGCATTGCCAGCTATGATCGCGCAACGCAGCGGCGTAATCGTCAACAACAGTTCAGGATGGGGATTGGTCGGCGGCGATCATGCTGTCGCTTACTGCGCATCCAAAGGCGGAGTAGTGCTGATGACCAAGGCGATGGCGATCGATCACGGCAATCAGGGTATTCGGGTCAACTGCATCTGCCCCGGCGACGTCGAAACTCCAATGCTGCCCGCGGACGCGAAGATGCGCGGTCTGTCGTGGGACAAATATCTGGCAGGGTGCAACCAGCGTCCCATGGGCCGTATCGGCACGCCGGAGGAGATTGCCAAAGCCGTACTGTTTCTGGCCTCGGAGGATTCTTCATTCATGACGGGATCTGCGCTCGTGGTGGATGGTGGAGGCACCGCCGACTAAGCAGCACAATATGACGTTCTCATGAAAGCTACGGTCTTTCTCGGCGGCGGTCGCATTACCAGCGCGCTCGTAGCTGGATTGCGCCTGGCGAAATATAAGCCTCCTCTGGTTGTTTATGACCGGCATCCCGAAAAATTGAGGCGGCTGAAGCGCGAGTTCAATGTTTCAACAGAGCATGACTTAGCTCGAGCGGTGTCGCAAGCCTGTCTGCTGATTGTCGCAGTGCGCCCGCAGGACGTAGCAAATTTGTTGGATGACACCGCAAACTGCGATTGGGCCGCCGGGCCGAGGCTGGTGGTCAGTCTGGCCGCGGGTATTCCCCTCCAAAAACTGCGCTCCAAAGGCAGCTCTGCCGCGCGCTGGGGGCGCGCCATGCCCAGCCCCGTCTGCCGGATCGCCCGCGGCTTGACGGCGGTGACCTTCGAAGAAAACGTGGCGATGCGCCAGCGGAAACAGGTGCGTGACTTCTTCGGGCACCTCGGCTCCGTGCTGGAAATTCCGGAAGCTCATTTCGACGCTTTCACTGCCACATTCTCGCCGAGTCATGGCTATCATGCCCTGGCAACGCTGGCCCGCTCGGCACAAGCCGCCGGACTTGATCGCAAGGCCGCGCTCACCGCCGCCGCGCATGCGATTGCTGGAGGAATTTTTTACTGGCAGGAGAGTGGCCAGACGCTCGATGAATTGCTGCGCGAAGCCGCCACACCGGGAGGAACGGCGGCCGCGACCATGGCCGCTATGAATCGGGCAGGCTACGAAAGAGTCGTCGCAAAAGGTCTTTGGACAGGTATCAAGCAGGCACGAATCAATGCCAGACGTTAGAGCGGCGGGGCAGAGACTGTTCCTGACCGCCCTCGAAACCACCTGGCGGTGAGACGCCAGAGCCTCACCACACGGTATAGAGGGAAAAGCCTCGCGGGCAGTTGAATGGCTTCCCATTCGCCGGGCCCGGGCGTGAAAGTCAGCCGCCATAGAAAGCGCAATCGATCCGCTCGTCGTTCGCGCAGCCGCATCATAAGCCGAAAGTAATCCAACGATTCCGCATTGCATGAGACGCCATTGGCCATCTCGATGCGAATGTTGTCCGCCAGAGTATGGGATGCCGCATCGCTCAACAGTGTGCTGTTCGGCGAAGGTGGTATCTCGGCTCCCAGCAGACTCTTTGCCAGCAGCAAAGTGACATGCATGATTCTTTCGATACCCAGCGCCTTCGCCTGCGAGGTTATCCAATCCCAATTCAGATCCGGCCGCTTCGTGAGCTGTGCAATGTCGCAAAGCCAGATGAGCCGTCCCCAAACGTGTTTCGCGGCATGCGCTGAAAGAATTAGCAGCAAATCTTCTGGCGACGGCGTCTTCGCTTGCCGGCCCGCCAACGAAACCGTCACCGCACGACTGAACACGCCGCTCACGCCGAAATCGACCGAATAAAAATTTGGTTGAAGCGCCCATTGCAGCTCCAAGAAATTGCGGCTGCCGGCATGGTCGAAGGTGCACTCGTATCCTGACCTGACGTAGGCGCTCTCGGCCGCCTCAGAAAGTGTCAAGTGTGGGGTGTATCCCAGCTCGCAAACGTTTTTCTTGGCTCGCGGCAGATCGCTGGCACGTACCAGCAAATCCATGTCACCAGATTGCCGCAACGCCATATCGCCATAGAGGGTTTGCGACAGCACTACGCCTTTGTAAGGCATGACCTCAATGCCGAGCGAGTCTAGATTATCGAGAACGCGAACCAGTTCTCGTGTAAGAAAAAGGCACTTATGGACATTTATCTCATGCCGCCGCTGCAAAGATTGCAGCGCCTCGGCGGGAGCAGCGGAATCGCCCATGCTGAACAGGCTTTGGTAGAGCAGCGAAGACACTCCGTGATGATCGGCAAGCCGGAGCAACTTCGGCCAATCGACATTTTGTTGCAACCGACCGGGCCAATCGTCGACCTTTTCCGGACTGGCGGAAATCGCCGCCAACAGGAGCTTCCACTCGGCGCCCGGAGATGCACCGGTCGTGGGTGCAATATCCGAGGGGAGTTCCGGAGCAGCCTTTTGGCTCTGCGAGGCGGTCACCGGCGAGACAACTCCAGCGTGATGGGATCGGTCCTCGGCGGTGGAAAACCTTCGGCTCACGTCGGCTTACCCTGATAGGGCGCTGACAACGGCCAACATCATATCAGGGCTTAAGCCGAGCGGCTAAAATAGACTTGCACTGTGCGACCTCAGCGCTGGTGCTGCTTTTTGCAGGTGGCCGAACTTCGGTCGTGGCACTCATCGAAATCGCTCTTTCCCGCGACCAGTCTTCGTAATCCATCTGATTACCTTCGTCACCGTGGTCAGGCGTTTCCCAAGACCCCGCAGGCCGCGAATCTGTCAAACTAAGGTCGCCGCGGCGTGAGCCGCGAAATCCCCCTCGAGTTCTCATGGAAGTCACAACTGCACCACAGGTGGCCCGGCGGAGCACGCGAGTGCGTGTGCATATCCCGCTTACTGTGACCAGTTTAGACCGGCTTCGTCCCTTTGCAGAGAGGTGTGAGGTGATAATCGTCAGCGCGCAGGGATGCGGCTTCCGAAGTTCGCGAGCATTGCAGATTGGAACCCCAATCTTCCTTAGTGATCTTCCGGCCAATAAAACCGTCACCGGGTGCGTGGCTAGCTGCCTTCCTTTAGGCAGCGATAGTAAGCAGTTCCTCGTCGGCGCATCGCTGTACACCCATGGCAACGTCTGGGGAATTGCCAATCCGCCAGCGGATTGGAACAACGGATCGGAAGCTAAAGCCGCTGCCACTCCCACAGCGTCCCATAAGCAGACCTGGCCCTACAACCGCTTCTCGGTCAAAGGCGAAGCCCATCCCGGCAAGAAGTAATTCATGTACCGCCCTCCCCGCAGCAGACGCCCGTACCGTGAACAGAGGTATGCACCGTGATCTTTACGGCGCGAAAATCAGCAGCTTTTAGCCCCGTTCTTTCGTAACCTCGCATGTGGCCAGCGCCAACGGCATACTATTGGGAAGCGCATGCCCGACACCCACACAGTTCGCGCAGCTCCCGCACCGGGTACATCCTCTGCCGGACCACGGGCGGGCCAGCGTCCTTTTCGGGTGAAACTCCAGGGATCTGTTCTGGTCATTATTTGCTTACCCAATCGCAGACAAGTGCGGGGAAAACTGCATCAGCTCTCGACTTCCGGTGGGGTGCTGCATCTGGAGAGCTCGCTAGACGAGAAAATCACCGTGGATCTTGTGTTTCACCTTGGGAGCGCTACCATCCGGGAGCGGGCCCAAACGCTCTTTCCGATGTGGGCGACGCAAGGATGGCTGCAGCCTTTCCGCTTTACCGGTTTGTCCGAGAACAGCCGGACTGCGCTGGAAATAAATCTCCAATCTTTTCTGGATCGGACAGAAGGGGGCTAAGCCTCGCCCTCCATCCCCTCAGAGTGAACCTGCATCAGGCGGGAAATCAGCTGATAAGCCGGTATCCCTCCGGCGAGCTTTCAAATTGCCTACCTCCGCGCGCAAACAGTTACGTCCGTAACCAACGGTTACCAGTGCAGTTGCACTATGATCCGACCAGAGCCCAGTCATGAAGAAACTCAGCTTTCTCGTCTCACTCACCAACGACGACAATGATTATCAGCAGGAGCAAGCGAAGGCCGCCGAAACCGCTGCGCGGCGCCTGGACGTGGATATAAAGATCATCCATGCCGGCAACGACGCAGTGACCCAAAGCCAGCAATTGCTGGAATTCATTCAGTCGCGAACGTTGCGTCCGGACGCCATTGTGTTCGAGCCTGTGGGCTCGACGGGATTCCCCCAAGTGGCCCGCGCTGCCGGCGCTGCGGGAATGGGCTGGGCCATTCTGAATCATGAGGTGGATTACATTCCCGAGCTGCGGCGCACGTTTAAAGTTCCTGCTTTTTCCATCAGCTCCGACCATGAAGAGGTCGGCAAGATTCAAGGGAAACAATTTGCGGCACTCCTGCCCCAGGGTGGGTCAGTTCTCTATATCGAAGGCCCTACCAACAGTTCTGCCGCCCATCAACGAACCGCGGGAATGAATCGAACCAAACCCGCAAATATCGTGGTGAAGACCATGCGGGGGAATTGGACCGAGGAAAGCGCCTACCGTGCCGTGAGTTCCTGGCTGCGCTTGCGCACCTCGTTGGAGACGCGCATCGATCTCGTCGGAGCTCAAGACGACAGCATGGCGGCAGGCGCGAGGAGGGCGTTCGGCGAAATAACGGAAGGCGATCGCGAGCGCTGGCTGAAGATACCATTTACGGGCTGCGATGGCATGCCGAAGACTGGGCAGGCATGGTTGCGCAGCGGCGTCCTGGCCGCCACAATTTACATTCCGCCGAACACTGACGTGGCGCTGGAAACGCTAACCGGCGCGATTCGCACGAAATCTCAACCTCCGGAGCGGCAACTGACTGTCGCCAAGTCGCTGCCTTCCATTGAAGAATTAGCTGCTGGTCGCACCAAGTCGGCTCATGGCAATCTTCATCGCGGCGCGCGCGCCTGAACCGCTGAAACGAACGCGGTTCCCTCGCTGGATCGCTGGATCTGCGATCCGTTCCCCCGCAGGCTGCAAAGCCAGACTCGCAGACTACGGCTATGCCTTGCTGATCAGCTGCGCAAATTTATCCATGTCGATGTTGCCTCCGGAGACGATGGCTACGACCTTGCCCGAGCCGGCACGGCCTGCCAGAGCAGCTGCGACAGCGCAGGCGGCGGCCCCTTCGACAATGATACGGTTCCGCTCGGCCACCAGTTTCATCGCTTGGGCCGCTTCGGTCAGGGTCACGACCAAAGATCCATCCAAGAGCCCGCGCGCGCGCTCGAACATGTTGGGGAATACCATCTTGCTTCCAATACCGTCGACAAACGAAGGCTGATACTCGACCGTGCGAGGTTCGCCCGCTGCTAGCGAAGCAGCCAGTGGCGCTGCTGTCTCAATTTCGACGGCGTAGATACGCACTCGTGGAGCGCGCTGACGCAGCACCGCCGCGATGCCACACGACAGGCCCCCCCGCCCCAGGGAATCACAACTACGTCCAAATCGGGCAGATCCTCCAACAGCTCCAGAGCGATCGTGCCATTACCAGCCATCACATCGGGATCGTCAAAAGCGTGGATGAATTTGGCATCGACTCCCGGATAGGAGCGTGTCCCGAACGTTTGCCACCATTCGGCAAACGGGACTTTGATGACGCGGCCGCCCATTCTCTCTACCGCGCGAATCTTCGTGGCTGGCGCGGTTTCCGGAGCGACAATCGTTGCGGGAATGCCCATCCGTCGGGCACAGAATGCTACCCCTTGTGCCATGTTGCCGGCGGAGGCAGTCAATACTCCGCGCTGAAGCTGCTGGCGCGGTGTCCGTGCCATGACGTTCGCCGCGCCACGAATCTTGAATGATCCGATCGGCTGCAGATTTTCCAGCTTCAAATACAAGTGACCGGGGGCGTCAGTGTTGCAGAGCACCAGCGGCGTCCGCACGGCGATCGTCGCGATGTTGTTCCGGGCCTCCTCCACCTGAGCGAGCGTGATGGGCATCTTGGTATCTTAACCTCCCCACTCACCTCCGCTCCTGAGCAGTGGTGGCCGGTTTCCATCCACAATGACTGTACGAAAATACAGCGCCTCGATGTTGGGTCAAGTGCAGGCGAAGGGAACCTAGCACGTTTACACGAGGACCGTCGCGCGGTTTGGCGCCGCCAGCTTGCTCCTTCGGAGTGTGCTAGATTGAATTTCTGCGGGCCCATAGCTCAACGGTTAGAGCAGCAGACTCATAATCTGTTGGTTCCAGGTTCGAATCCTGGTGGGCCCACCAAAATCCTCAATGTGCTCAATGAGTTCCGGAGAGGGTCGGTCGTGTTCACGTCTTTCACCGGTGTTCAGTTGCGCCTGAGTTGCAGTTTGTTACGAAGTTGTTTTGCGATCCAGGCCATCTACCCATAATCCGGTAAGGGCAGGGTTGCCGACACTCGTCCAGAGTCGTGCATCCGTTGTGCAATGGTGAAGGGCGGAAACTTCTACTACTGGGAGTGGGCAGCTGGACCATCTCAACGCTTGGCTTCCGCCCGGCGCATTAAGAAAGAGATGTCGTCCACTCTGTATAGGACGTTGTCTCCTGATGACTGAGTCGCTGGAATTTTGCCGGCACGGACGGCCTCGAAGGCAGTCACCAGACGCGGAAGTACCGACGGGGGCGCGACGGGGACGTTGTGGGCGCCGAGGACAGTCTTAATCTGCGGCGTCAGAGCGGCAAGTCGCCGGATCGAGGCACCGTAGGCTTCGAGATTGGTTTCGGGACGATACAGCCAGATGGGCCCGGGATAATAGGTGTCACCCGAGAAGAGCAGGCTGTTCGCGCGATCGAAAAGCGAGATGGCGTCCGGCGTGTGGCCTGGCGTGGCGATGACTTCCAACCATCGCCCGCCCAGATCGATGCGATCACCGTCATGCTTATACGCCGTGATCTTCCAGGGCGGGGTCGCGTAAGTCTTGGGATCAAACCTTTTCGGTAGCTGGCCACAAGTCTGATCGGGCGCGAGTTCGGCTTGCGCGTCTTCCCGCGAGCCTTGCGCATTCTTACGGGTGAACTCGGTGTCCATGCCGTAGATTGTCTCGAACTGCCAGTTGTCGCCGACGTGATCGTTATGAGTGTGGGAGTTCAGCACGACGATCGGCAAGCGGGTCAGCGCGGCGGTAACTTTCCTTAAGTCACTGATTCCCATCCCGGTGTCAAAAAGTAATGCCTGCTTATCGCCGACAATGAGATAACTGATCGTTTCTTCGAATTGATGCGGTTCGTAAATGGCGTAGACGGCGGGTGCGACTTTGTAGACTTCATACCAAGGATCGCTGATTCGCACTCGCTGCAGGGTTTCGTATTCCGGGCGCGGAAGTGTGCGGCACCACTCGGGAATCTTCGTCTGCGCAAACAGGGCTACTGAGAGAGCGAAAGACAGGACGAACGCGATGCGTAGTGTCTGCAGCGATTGCTTAATAGAAACCTTCCAGGCCAGACCAATGTCGTGTGCACGGTAGACTTCAGCCCTGCGGCCGGCCCGAGAGGTGCCGTGGTCTCGTGCCGCCCGAGTTCGGCTGAACCGGCGCCCTAGCTGGTCAAGATTATAACCTCGACCGTGTAACGGTTTACGCGCGGAAGTGAATTTGTGGTGAGGAGCGAGGAGGTGGCTTCTGGAAAGTTTGTCGGGTGTTGATCGCGTGCGTTTCTTGATTTTAGACTTGTTGGCAGCCTGTGCCCAATGCGGGAACCTTTTAGCGGTCTGTTCCCGAGTCACGGGCAACCGTCCGTAATCCGGTAAGGTAAGGTTTGACGACTCGCCCAGAACTTCGCTCGGCAGGTATTACGGAAGCGCAGACCCGTACCATTAGAGTTCTGATCGGAGACGGCAGAGCATGCAAATTGACGGCAACTAGTGGCGGGGCAGGTGGGCTGGTCGCAGCTTGATGCCTACTCCAACGGTAGCCCGCTTGTCGACGAAAGCCTTGCAACTGGATACAGCCCTAAGCGCGAGTCCCACCACGGCGAGTGCTGGTAAAACCAGTTGAGCCGGGCAGAGCGGCTCTCCGCAAACTGAGGATCGCTGGCCAGTTTCTGATCGAACTCCTGCTTCAGCTTCGGATCGGCTGCGATCATCTTCCGGGCCAACCGCTCAAGCACATAGCTTTCGCCGTACTCTTTCTGCTCGAAGATTGCGTCGAGCAACCCCCACTGCATGGCTGAGTCCGGCGCTTCCGGTTCGAGCCAGTGCATGGCGACCTTTGACGCCCGCTGGTCCGTCGGGACCACCACCGATCCTGCCGCAAAGGTGGCCTTCTCAACGACGGAGCGACAGCCCACTCGGTTATCTCCCAACCCGGTTTCTCTGACAACGAACTCCGCCACGCTCGCGCGTCGCGGCTTTGGCCAACTCGCGACGTGGTGTCCTTCAAACGGTTGCTGAGCCCACTGCGGTGTTTCGCAGCGATAGGCCGTTGCCTCTCCCGTCCAAGGTTTGGCTAGTTTCTTCATCTGCAGTCCATGAGCCGCAAGAACATCGATGAGGACGGTCCACTCCGCCGGAACGATATACGCCGCTGGCACCGTGACGCTGAGCGTCGTCTTGAGTGCCACGCGACGCGGAATGGTGACGGTGATGGGCCGGTCGCGTTGGTAGCTCACCCAGTCTGCGCCCGAGATTTCGCTCTTCGTGATCGTCCACTCGTAGCCCCTGAACTCGAAAGGGGTGGTCTCGCTCGTGGCTTCCATTCGAATCGGTAGTTCAGCTTTCCGGTTTCTGGCTGCAGCAATCGTTGCCTCGTCGGCGTCGCGATTCATCTGCACAAGCTTATCGGCATCGCGATTCACGATTGCCACAATCGCCCGTAGGGCCTCGTAGTTACCCGTGACGCGAGTCGCGTAATCTTTCAGCATGTGCATCTCGATCAACAGCGCAGGACGGTTCTGCAGGTTCACGTAGGCCGTGGAGAAACGTGGTGTGCTCTGATACTTCGCGACGCCGGTGTTGGGCGTCTCACCCACAAAGTCGATATACCGAGCTGCAAGGTGCCCCGGAGCGGCGTTCACGCGCCGCTCAAATTCAGGCGAAAACGCTTCGTTCGCCCACTTCGCCAGCGGAGCATAAGTGGTTGGGTCGGTGTCCATCAAATAAGTGACGTCATATTGATAATCAGCACCGTCGGTCACGTGATCGTCGACGAAGAAGTCCGGTAGCCAATGATTCCAGTACCTCAGAAACGCGCGCGTCTCGGGCGCCTCGGCTTTCATGTAGTCGCGATTCAGGTTTCGGTCAGTGGCGTTTGTGCGCCAACCTATCTGCTCCGGACCGTTCTGGTTGATGCGGTTGTAGGTGCCGAAATACTCGTGACCGTCGGCGTTGTAGATGGGCACGATGACCAGTACTGCACGATCAAGAAGCGCAGCCTGCGACTTTGAGATCAGCATGTCGCGCAGCAGCGCCAGGGAAGCATCCTTGCCGTCCATCTCGCCCGCGTGAATGGAGTTCTGTATGTAGATTACCGGGCGATTCGCCTTGTGAATGGCCACCGGATCAAAAACGTCGTCCTTTGAGACGATCACCGCAAGAAGATCGCGGCCCTGACCTGTCTTTCCAAACGACTCCACCCGCATCTGCCGTGACGCGGCCTTTGCGATGCGCGAAATGTACGCCATCGTCTCGTCGTAACGCGGAGTCGTGCGGTAACACGACTTCTCCGATGGCGTTGACCAGTCGTCCGCCTTGGGGCATGTGGCCGCCGTAGCTATGCGAGGTGGCTGTTCGAGAAGATCAGCGTTTGGAAGTTCCTGGGCGAATGCGCAAAGTGCCAGCAGAAGAAAGAGCGGAACAAGACGTGCCATCCCCTATGTATCGCACGAACACCACGCCGCGATCAACCAAGGCGCCATTACTTCCGGATCGCCGACGACGATACGGGAGTATTTTTTGGCCTAAAGTATCCGCGCACATGGTTGGTGGACGGGATCTCAGCTAGGTCGAAAGTTTGAGTTCGCGCGTCAGGCGCATGAATCTTGCTTGATCGCGGATCGCGTCGTAACCGGGGAACACGATCAGCGATCCCAGGTACGGTTCGCGTTCCGCCAGAGCTGTCTCCAGCCACTCGAGGGCGGAGGCTGTTTCACCCAATCCAAGCGATCACGCTGCGGGCTTCGACTCATAATCTGTTGGTTCCAGGTTCGAATCCTGGTGGGCTCACCAAAATCCTCAAGGTCGTCCGACGTTCTCCGAGATCTCGATTTCATCCAAACTGTGCAATTTTGAACAGTCAACCGAGTAGACCAGCGTTGTAATCTCTTATGAAGATGCGAAGGAACTATGCGGCTCTCGTGGTCGTTTGTTCCTCTGATGGCGCAGCCGGAGTATTCTTGGGCGACAGGCACCACCTCCCCCCGTTGCGCCATCTCTGCTTTTTGGGGACGTTTGTCACACATCCTGGCCTGCAATCCGATTTGCCAAAAGGATGTTTCGAACTATGGGTTTCGTTCTAGCCCACATTACCCACTTCCGAGTACCACGCGCGGAAGCTCATGTTTACTCTCTCCGTCGGACAACCCACGTTTGACCGCGCGTATTCCTCCATCCTCGGACTTCGGTCGGCGGACCAGGTTAGCTAAGTTCAGTTTAGCGGTAGTGCGGGTTGTGTCACCGGAGGGTCAATTATCTCAAGCCTGAAGCGTGGGCTTGCCTAAACTGGCCGAAAATCGCGCGACTTCACTGGCGGACAAAATCAACCACAAGTCACATCGCACAGCCTGTCGGCAAATGTAAGCAGTGCACCAATCTTGCAAATGAGATAATCTCCTTAAGTGGATCGGCATCATTCGTCCTGGCGCTCTTGGATCTTGT
>QIAN01000238.1 GCA_003225005.1 Acidobacteriota bacterium
TATCCAGACCAGCCGAATTCTAGTTAGACCTACTGGAGGACGATGAAGAAAGTCAATCTTCCCGCGGCGCCTGGGGCTGGGGTGGCGACGACGTCACAGCCTTCATCGATAACGCCCGGCTGAATTCGTTTGCGACCTATACGAATCTGCGCCCCGAGTACACGAAAGTCGCTGAGATTGACGTCGTCTTTCGGAAGCTGGTTGAGTACCTGCTCAACACCAAAGATTGGTTTGCGGCATTCTTTCTACTTCGCGCTCACTCGGCCTTTTTGGCTGGCTCTCACCTTGCGATGTCTGGCCAAGCGGCGGAGACCTACGCTTCCTTGCGGCTGTGTCTAGAAAATGGGCTCTATGGTCTATATCTCTCACAACACCCCGGCTCTCGTGAGACGTGGCTACGCCGGCACGACAGTGACCAGGCGAAGCAGCGCGTCAGAAGCGAGTTCACGATTCGGAATCTCTTCGACTCGTTACGCGGGCTGGACACCAAGGAAGCAGCCGTTGCGGAGCAGCTCTATGAACGCTGTATCGACTATGGAGCCCACCCGAATGAGCGAGCCTTGACGGTCAGCCTCAAGCAAGAGACTGGCCAGGACACGGTCGAGTTCCGAGTCGTGTATCTCACTGACGATTCGGTTATCTTTCGGGCCTGCCTCAAGACGGCCGCCCAGGTGGGCGCGTCAGTGCTTGGCATCTTCCGGCTCGTGTTCAAGGAGCGCTTTGAGCTGACCGGTCTGACCAATGAGCTCAACCGCGCGAGGCAAGGACTATGAGGTCTAACCCCACGTTGCACCAGACCGCTCGCTCGCGATGCTCGCTCGCGGCTGGTGAACGTGCGCGTTAGACCGCAGCGGTCGATGAAACAGACGATCGAACAAGCGTTGGCGCCGGTGGTGGGGCAACCCCTTTGGGCGGTCGGTCGAGCCGCGAGCCTAGTATGGTTTCAGTTCGGTGAGCGACGCGTGGTGGCTGATCGACAAGGCAGTCGGCGCGAGGTTGGGAGCTACGCCCTCCATCTTGACTGCCCGTGGTCTTGGACGCGGAGCTGGGGCGAAGTCATCGTCGACCACGAGTCGGACCACGACGAACTGTCCGACGCCCTCGCAATACCAGTGTGCTGCCAGAGCATCGATGCCAGAGACAACGGTTCTTTCCGCATGCACTTTGACGACCACACCATGTTGACGGTAGCAGTCGAAGCCGATCCAGACCCCGCGGCCGAGGAGTACTGGCGCTTCTTTGAGCCGTACGTGGATACACCGCATTTCGTCGTTGGGGCGGGAGGAGTAGCCAGGTGAGCGGTCTAACTGCACGCTTCAGCGGACGCGCTGCGCGCGCGGCTGAGCGCGGGCGTTGGGCGGCTTCGCGGTGTCGTTGCCGCTTTGAAGGTTGACGAAGAATGACGTCTTCACGAGTAGAACAAGCCGCACGCAATAATGCAGTCTGGTGCGAGACCGTCTGTCGCGTGCACGGCACTCCTGGTGAATTCCATGACGCGCTATGGCTCAACCGCCATCCAGTTCCGCGCTTCTATCCCAATGTGGTGACCCTTTCCACTCAAGACGGCACGGCTGCCCAACTAGCGAATATTCAGGGTCTAGTGGCTACCGGCCTGCCTGGCCGTTGGGGTGTCAAGGACAGCTTCTGCTCGCTGGATTTGGCTGCGCGAGGCTTCCAGCCCCTGTTTGAAGCTACGTGGCTGTGGCGCGCACCGTTCCAGCCCCTCCCCAACCGGGCGGCTTCCGGTCTCCATTGGACCTGGGTTCAGAGCGCGCCCGAACTGGCAAAGTGGGAAATGGCTTGGAGCGGCAGCCCGGCGAATAACCCATCTACCCAGCAACCGCGTCTCTTTCTTCCAGCCCTGCTGGCCAATCCGGAGATTGTCTTCATCGTTGCCTACCAGGATCAGGAACTTGTGGCTGGGGCCATCGCTAATCACACGGACGATGTGGTTGGCCTGTCGAATGTCTTTGTTCCACCGGATGATCCGGTGGCGTTCTGGGCGGGCTGTGTCGCCATGGCCCAGGAGCGTTTTCCAGGGGTGCCAATGGTGGGTTATGAGCACGGGCCAGAACTCGCTATCGTTCAGGAGATCGGCTTTGAAATACTGCAACCGTTGAAGGTCTGGACCCGGTAGGTGTAGTCTGGGCACCGCCCAACAAGGGTTTGCAGCCGACCGCTTACAGCGTCCGC
>QIAN01000239.1 GCA_003225005.1 Acidobacteriota bacterium
CTTTTCCATCTCTTTGGCTTTCCTCGGCTTCGCCCGTTTTCCGGGTGACGCCCAAACAGAACGGCCCGCTGAACACCTCTCTTTGCACCCCGTTCACCCTGATTCGTCGTCCTTGGCCCGAAAATCCGGCTGCTTCGGAACGAAATAGACCTCGAAGTACACCTTCCGGTTCGGTATCTTCGACGGAAACTCGGCTCGGAGTTCCGGCTCGGCAATGCGTCCGGCCTTCCAGTCTTTGAAGAGCATTTCGAAGCGATCGCCGGCAAACCTGCGCTTCGCTTCGTTGAAGAACAGCAGGTCGGTCTTGCCGATTGTCCTGAACTCGGAACTGTTCCAAATGCTGCGCGCCCGGAAATATCGGATGAGGTCCCGGGCGACGTCCGATTCGAGCGGAATCTTCACCGCAGAATGGAAGAGTTCCGTAGCCTTTTCAAAGTGTGCTCGTGTGCCCGAAACGTAGACGAAACGGAAGTCGGCAAGCTCACGAAAGAGAGGCTGGTACTGCCTCAGATGAGTCACAAATCCGGTGAGCGTTTCGAGCCCCGGATCGACATAGGAAAACGTGACCACAGGGGAGAAGCCGGGACGGGGAGAGCTCATGAACAACGGGAACTTGTCCACGAAATAGCGCAGGGTAGGTTGGCTCCCGGGTCCACCTATGTACAGCTTCACCGGAAGACAGGCCTTTTCGATGTGCAATTGGTCGCAGAAATAGGAAATCTTTTCGGCTTCGGTTTCGAGGTACTGATACCCCTGGTTGGCGAGGATGAAATCAAGACCGAGAAGCCGGGTCCGGATCGCTTCCAGCCGATGCCGGCGGCGGTTGCGCAGGTTCTCATGGCCAAGCTGGGCGTAGAGCTTGCGCGAATACAAATGATAGATGCACCCGTTACGCCTGTATTCGCGCATCGTGGCGTGCCCCTGAGTGATGAGCTTCTGCGCCAGCGAATGAGTCCGATAGCCACGCTTGGCATCGACAAAGGCCAGGAACTGGCGGGCCGTGAAGTAGCCGGAATGCATGGCCACGATATAGAGGAAACGTGCCTCGGATACGGTGTAGCCAAACGCCGTGAGGGCTTCGATCTGGCACTGAGGAATGTTCATAGGGAAAGGATCTCCGCCGTCAGCTCGCGGTCACTCAAAACCCGGCGCACGTGCGAAGCGTCATCGCCGTGGCTGTAGAGCGTGAATCCAGCCCGTGCTTTGTCGGCAAGTTGGCGTGGCCGATAGTCGTCCGTCGTCAGCTCCAAATTGACTCGCGCCATGCTTTGATCTGGCATCTCGTATTCGATCTGCAAGGGTCATCCTTTTCGGGGCCGAGCCGCGTAAGATCGCGGTTCACTTTCTTTTTCAGTTCGAAATCGAGGAGCACGCGGCGCACTCTGCCGCCCCGCCGCTCGATCCGGTCTTCTTCCTTCTGATAAACCCGGTACAATTCGGCGTCGTGTTTGGCCTCTCGCGGCTTCACAAAACCTGCATAGATTTCCTGGTCATTCGGAACTCTTCCTGACCTCTGCATGACTCTCCTGCCAGCCTTCGTCAGCGTGTACATCCGGGTGCTCCCGCTGAGCGAGATTTCGACTCGTTTCTCCTCCACCAAACCTTGCCGCATGAGGCTCCCGGTTTCACGCTCCATCCGGCCCCTGTCGCCTCCATAGCCGTGACGTGCCAAATCCTCTTCGTTGATGACGCGAAATTTGCCCAGGTCCGTGAGGGTCTTGATTTCTGATTCGCGCAAGTCATATCCGCGGTAGCGGTCGTACAGGACGGCCCGCGAATCCCTCGACGGAACGTCTTTGGGGCGGGGTTCCCGAACATACACGGATCGTGCCTCTGGACGTGGGGTCTCCGCCGTGGTCCGTTCGGTGCTGCGTCTGGCATCGGGCGACGGACGCGACGATTCGCGGGGGCCTGGCAATGGCTGGCGGAACTCATTCAAATCGGGTGCAAAATCGCGTGACATTTCAGCGTGCATTCCAATCGTCGTTCGGCAACGGCATCGACATCTGGCCCCCGCCTGCGTGGTTGTCGATGTGCCTCAACTTGCGGCCTGTATCCTTCAAGAAAAATTTGCGTTGAATCCAATAGATCGCGGCGAAGAGGTTTACGAAGAGGATTCCGAGCCACGCGAGAAGCAGGGTCCCGTATTGATGAAAAATAAGCCGTTTGTATGGCACCAGAAACTTCAGCTCGCCCATGAGCCAAAACAAACAGGCGAGCAGCACCGCAAGAGAGATAAGCATTGCATTCGCGATCATGATTTGACCTCCTCTTTCATGCGGAAATCCGTGTCGCTTTTTCGGTCTGTTTGAAGCGCAGTTTTCCCTGATGTCCTCACAGTCATTGCCTCGTCCTGCCGTCGAATGAATTAAGGAAGAACCGCTGTCGTCGTGCGAGAGCCGAGCCTTCGTCCCCAGGAGGCTCTTCGACGGGTTCTCGCCTTCGCGTTAAGTTCGGGATCTTCGAACCAAACGCTACTTCACCGGGTGGCTGACCGAAGTGGGCAACGGCTCCACCAAGCGAAAAGGGAGAATCGAAAGACAATTCTCCCTCAACCCTATAGAGGGATTTTGGAAGACAAATGTCTCCAAACTATTTTCGCGATGCGATTTTTTCTATGTTGAAAGGAATTCTGGGGATTTCTCAGTAATTCCTGGAATTCTTAGGAATCGCTCAGAGCGATCCAGAATTCCTCGTCGCCCTCAGGAGCTGGTGGAACTCCCGATAAAACGCTGGCGTAAACATTCGTTTAAGCCTTCTCTCGAATGCCGCCACTCTTTGCGCCCTTTTGTCTCGTGGACGGGGGTATTTCTTCTTTCTTCGCGGTGTCGATTCGAAGCGGTAATTCTTCGACGATTCGACTGAGGTTCGAAGCCACTGAAGTGCCTTGCTGAACCGCACCCTCGCCGCATGGTTTGACAGGTCGAATTCCGAAGCGATTTCATCCCAGGAATGCCCCTCGATTCGGCGCAGGATCATCTCTCGCGTAACGCTGTCGAAATGACCCAAGATCTGGTCTAGAAACAGGCGGCTATCCAGCTCCTCAAACTGGCCGTCACTGCACGGATGGGAATGCACGCGGCTGGTTTTTTCGTATGGGGCCTCGCTTCGCCTTGCTTCAGCTACCTTCCGCAAGAAGACCCGAAAGAGGTAGCGGTGCACGTCTTGGATGGGAGCAGTTCCCGTCGTTTCCTTGGCACGAATCGCGTCAGAGACAATTGCAGCGGCCTCTTCTAAAAGGTTGATGACAACGCACGAATCACCGAGGAACTTTCCTGCATAGGAAACTGCCTGGGGGGCGATGTCCTGAGCAACGGAAAATACAAGCGGCTCGATCGGCCTGCCGGAAGGGGCTACCGCATTCAACAGACAGTCTTGCTCCGAGCGTTCGTCCTGGGTCGATTTCATGTACACCGCCACACGGGTTGCTGTGTGTCAAAACTTCCCAATGGACGTGCGCAAGACAATTCTGAAAACAGATTTTGTGGAAGACACGGTACGCGGTACGTCCAATCTGGAGTAACACCCATTTCCATATAGAACGCACTTCGCGAGAAAAGGTTTCACGAGGAAGGAAGGGAGATTCCACGACACACGCAGTACTGGTATCGTCAGTGATAGCTGCAGCGTGCTGTTGCAGGTCATTTCCAGCAGCTTACATGTTCCGAACGTTTTTGAAATGCGGCGGCAAGCGAGTGGACCCGCGCTCGGAGAAGCAGTTTGCGTCCTTCGGGAGTACGGGTATAGATCAACTGCATCGGTCCTACGCGGTGTCGCCATTTGTTGGCAAACACCTCAGCAAATTCTTTTTTACGGGCCAACAGGTCCGGCACTGCGAAGTAGTCCTCTCGGAAAATGCGCCAGATTCGACTCCGTGCGAGCAAGTAACGGGGATTATCGATGGGCCTAAGTATCTCTCTGAGAGCACGAAGAAAAGCTGCCTGTTCCTTCCCTGCGCCTCCGCCAACCCAGCAAAAGACAGTCCCATCGTCGTTCCTGTCAGAGTAAACGCGGAACTCGCCGGCGCGTCGATCGATAGAACCCTCATATTCGAGAGATTCTAGTACTGCTATGCCGATCTGTCTGATGCTTCTTTCAGGTGTCCCATGCCGGATGAAGCGCCACAGAGCCAGAAGCGCCCAAGGGAGGCTCACAGTGGCAGCAATGGCGGCAGCAATTTCAACGTATGTAAAAAAGTCCGGTATCGAACGAACGCGAATCGGTCGGCGCAGCAACTCAAAAAAAAGGATCACAAAAATGAATCCAGCCTGAACCAAAAGAGACGCAATCGTGTTCGTCAAGACGAATCCACCGGGTAGTGCCTCTTCGGTCGTCTTCAGCCCCTCGACCATCTCCTTGTTGGTTCCGGATGCGAGTGCCTCCTTCCAGCGTTGACGAAGGCCCGCGCGGTCAAGCGCGCGATTACAGGTGTGCGAGTTGATTTGACAGATCTGCTCGCGGCTGAATGGCGGATGGCCGAACCCCAAACGTTCTGTTCCGTTCTCAATTGTGGACGCAGTTGCGCTCACTCCGACGAACGCGCTACACCTTCTGACGAGCAGCTCGTAGTCTTCGCCTGGTCCAAAATCGCCAGGCTCAAGACAGACAAGGTGCCAAATGTTAGCCGTCTTTCCATGATGATTGGGATCGACTCGAATCGATCGCCCGCGCATCTGGTTTGAGAGGACATACGAACCGACAAAACTCGCAAGTACGAGTGTATTGATACAGGGGGCGTCCCACCCTTCACCCAGCAGCGACTTCGTGCCCACGAGGACTGAAATCCCGCCCCTGTCGAATACGGACGTAATCAACCGAACCATTCCTTGGTAATACTCGCCAATCGCCGGAGCGAACACCAAACGTGGTTGCAGCTTCCCGGAGGGGTGTCTCAGCAGCGGCAGGAATCAACACGACGGAACCACTCAATACGCCTAAACGGATATTCGCAAGATCGGCACGCCTCAGCGATTCGAAGATCGGGACGATGCCGATGTCCTCGAACATGCAGGATTCGGTTACATTCTTGGGCATCTCCGATTTGCGAATGAAGTCCGTTAGAATGACGCAGCGCAGATCATTGCCTTGCGCGCGAGATTCCAGCCTGACAATATCCTCGATCGACTTCAGCTTGGTCACTGACGTAGT
>QIAN01000240.1 GCA_003225005.1 Acidobacteriota bacterium
AATCAACTCTTACGCTAGCGCGCAGCTGTAAAAAATACCACGTCCTCGCGATTGCTAAACACTTAACCTCTGCACGACCACGTCCGCGATGGGTTGAGCTGCGTATCCGTCCCAAAGGGGAAATGCGTCCGCTCCCTATTTTCCAAGACTCCCCGTCTTCGTTACCAGTTGTTCCTCTTTTATTTCAGGATAATCCTCGCAACGTTCGATTTTGCTTCTCCAAGTCACGTCCCACGAATTGATAGCGAACTATTTTTTTGTTGGTCATTTTTTCGAGGGCGCTTGCAGTTGGCCGAGTGCATTTTAGCTCCATTGCTCCCCGCTCCCTCGCCCTTCCGCCTGCTCTCTCTCACATCGATAGTTTATGGATTCGCAATTTTGTTCATCGACATTGATTCGTTCCCATGGTCACGATGATTGGTCGCTGAATGATTTCTCGAACGGTGAGACCGGGAACGCCGAGGACGTTGTCTCCTCCTGGATTCCGCAGAATCGATGAGCTTACCGTTGGCTTCCGAGGAAAGGTGTGCGCCTACAAGGATTCGAGCCTCACCGCAGGCGAGTACGCCCTTTTCGTCATTGTTTGGCAGTCTCGATATCGTTTTTCAGCAGGCTGACTTCTACGCGTGCACCGTGCGTGCCCTTGGCCACATCAGCATTGCCCATCCCAATCAGGTAGATGCGGTACATCGGGATCTCGTGGTTCAACATCAAGTATCGTGCTACTGAGTCGGCGACTTTGCGGGAGTTGGCGATCGCAGTCTGGCCCTGACCCGAAGAGAATCCCTGCACTTCGATGATGTAACCGTGCTGATCCTTCAGCTGGGTAGCTATCGCATCGAGCGCGTCCTTGGCCTCCTTGCTCAACGCGGTCTGGCCAGGGCGGAAACGAATCTCTGTCTGCGGCGCGGACTTGTACTGATCGATGTTCCCGACCACTGTCTCGACTGCGGAGACGCGGGTTTGAGCGGAGGTCGCCATCGTGTTGGCCATCTCAGCCTTGTTGGCGGCTTCTAGCGCATGCTGATCGCCTATATCGGTTTTGGCGGAGACCAACTGGATGCCTTGCTGGGCGCGTCCATCTACGTCCCGGGTCATTTTACGGTCAGACGCGGTCAGCTCTTCGAGTTCGTTGATCCGGTCCCGGATGGGCTCAACATGCCGCCTTACGTACTGCTTGGTGGCATATGGGTGCAAGATGAGCGCTCCGAAGCTGGGTTCCTCGCCGTCCCAAAAGTCTTGATGAGAGGGAGGCTGCAACGGTGCTTTGCCCGCGGCCGTCGCGGACGGTGAAGCCGAAGCAGATTGATCCGCCGATGCCGCGGGCTGGGCGCTTGAATTTGAATTGGTCTGCTGCGCGAATACAGGAAGCGCAACCACTGAAAAGAGCAGCGTCATGAATATTCGGTTCTTCATATCATCTTCCCTCCGAGGGCCCTGAGGCTCCGCTTCCATCTGATGCACTGCTGGCGGAACATGGCTAGAACCAGAGACATAAAATTCGGGAAGCGAGGTTCTTTCCTGGTTTCGCCCAAACCGCCGGAAATTCAAAACTCTAGCCCGGCAGTGACATTATGCGCCGAAGCAGGGGGCGCCGGTCAAGAAATCCGGTTGCTCAGCAATTTCCACGACTAGAGGGGGTCACGACGCCGAACTAGCCCTGCCAAACCGCATGACCTGGCCAAGCAGGACTAGGTCTTCTTGCTCGGTAATGCGTCTATGCTATGCTGTAGACGTGCTATAGGGTTGCCAGGAGTAACATTAACTGGCCTCGGCTGCTATAAACTCTGTACTTTCTGTGACTTCGGGGACCGCACTTTCCTTTGAGGCTAGCACGCGCTCCACCGCATCGGCTAGGACAACCGGGAAAACCGAAGTCAAAAGATTTGTGTCCACAAGTAGAGCGCGGTTCGAATAAAGTCGGTAAATTCTTATCGAGCCATGCCATCGGCTGCTGGTCATCAACTCCAGAGTAAGATGCCAAGCGCCCGAATTGTTTCGAAACTTCGAAGGACTGGGCTTTTTCCATTCGAAATGTAGACTCTCCTTGGGAGCCACACGCAGCCCGGTGTCGCCTACCGTTGGATGCTCCTCCACTTGAGCCTTGACGCTCAGTTCGAACCCGTCAAAATCATTGGTAGAAAAAGCAGACTTCAGGATATGACACAACCCAGCGTAATCTCTGACGCCTTTTAATTCCTCGATGGCCCGACGAATTGAAAGATTATTGACAAATATGCCTCTCTGTTCCATCGTCCGTTGAGCAACGCGCCTAAGCTCGCCAAATTCGAGATATCCCAAGTGTTGCACCCCGAACCATATGCCTGTGCCAAGTACCGCCAAAACCAATCCCAATGTGTGTCCGGCGGGCCACAAAAGAAACAGGCTCAGCAGCGCGAAAAGACCCGACACCGCATAAAGCACGATCACAACTTGCCGGGGCGACATGCCGCTCTGCAGCAACTTGTGATGGATGTGCTCACGATCGGCCGTAAATACCGGTCGGCCGCCGATGAA
>QIAN01000241.1 GCA_003225005.1 Acidobacteriota bacterium
ACCGCGCTGGCATCGAGATCCCACGCAGAGCCCTCGAACTGCTTCGAGAACAACGCTTCCGCTCCGTTTTGATCCAGACGGCCCGGATTACCATTACCTGGGACACATTGTTGCAAAGCATCGTATACGCGGCTCATTCATTTATTCCCCTTGTAACTTAGCTACAGGCTCTCTCAGGAATAGTTCTACCAAACGCTGACGGCTGGCACTACACCGCTATAGAGTTTCGATCCGACATCGGCGTCCGTCGAAACCAACGTCGGTTTCTTCAGATGGAAATCGGAGGCTACCTCCTCAACAATTTGTGGAGTGATCGTACGAACCCGCTGAGCGCAACCGATCACGAGTGCGTTTTCACAGATCGTGTTCACGATACGTGGTATACCACTGGAATAGTTGTAGATAAGCTCTACCGTGCGTGAAGGGAACAGCATGTTGTCTGGTTTTGCTCCGGCGAACGATAGCCGACGTTCGATATACGGCCGGACTTCGTGCTGCCGAAGCGGCTCTAGCTCGCAGCGCAGCGTGACTCGCTGTTTCAACTGCCGTAGCTGAGGTGAATCGAGGTTGCGATCGAGCTCTGGCTGGCCAACAAGAACGATCTGAAGAAGTTTTTCCTGGGTGGTTTCAAGATTTCCTAGCAATCTAATCTCTTCCAGGACCTCCCAGCTTAACAAATGCGCCTCATCCACAATCAATACCGTGGTGGAACCACGCCGGCACCGCTCGATGAGATACTTGTTCAGATCTAGCAATAACTCAGATTTGTCTCTGGCACGCGTGGGAACTTGGAGATCAGCAACCACGTGTCTCAGGAACTCGCCCGAAGTCAGGCGAGTGTTCACAATATAGGCACACGCGATCTGCACACGCTTGAGAAGATCGAGCAAACAGCTCAACAGGAGTGTCTTGCCTGTTCCCACTTCTCCTGTCAGGACGACAAAGCCTTTGCGCCAACGAACCCCGTAGGAAAGGTTGGCCAATGCTTCGTTGTGTCGTGGCGTGGGGAAGAAAAAGGTGGGATCGGCAGTGATCTCGAACGGTTTCCGCCTCAGCTCGTAAAATTCTTTGTACATATTGGTTTTCCTGAGCGCTCAGTACTGGATACGCTACCCGCGGTAATAGGCTAATAGCGTAGATGCTGCCATGACGGCCAAGACCGCTGTCGCACATGCTCCTTCCCCCACAGCGCGCCATCGTCCTCCACGGAGATCACGGGGGATAACGATGGGCGGTATCGCGACCAAGACCGGCGATTTGGAGATGCTGCCAAATTCCACCTCCCCGTGAACACGGTCATCCAGCATCTCGCGCAGGGACGCGGTAGCGGCAGCCAACGCCAAACCTGCCGCCAAACCTCCTAAAGTGAACAGTAGGCGATTAGGAAAGTAAGGGCCGGCCGGCAGGCTCGGAGCATCCAGCACCGTGAACTGTTCACCCTGCTGAGTCTTCTCCATGTCGGTGGCCAGTGCTGACTGGTTTTTCTTAGTTAACAACGATTCGTAGTTCGCCTGTGACTGGTCGTAGTCACGGCTAAGATCCGCCAGTTGTTGCTCACGGATCGGAGTCTTGCTCAAGCGGCTCTGGTACTCCTGTATCTGTGCCTCAAGTCCGGCAATCTCCTTCTTTCGATCCTGAATGTCCAGCTCCGTTCTCTTCAGCTGGCTTTGAATCTCCGCGACCCCACGCGATTCAGGTAGGGCGGCCTCGTCGCCCTTCCCAGCCGCCATTTTGTCTTCGTCCATCTCCGCCTTAAGCTTTTCTGCTTTGGCGATCTGATCTTGGAGTTGCAGAACCGAAGGGTGGTAATCGGTGTAGCGCGATTTCATGGCGGCCAGTTCTGTTTTCAGGCGCACTAATTCGGTATTTACATCGGGTGGTGATCCCGCTGCATTCCCCAGTTCGGCAGTTGCCAATGACGGTGTCTCCCGATACGCACTTAATAACGAGCTTAAGTACAGCTTCTGTTGTTCCGATCGGTCAAGTCCCTCGCTGGCCTGATGCAGGCGCGCCTCTACGCCGCTCAGAATTTGAATGTTTGACTGAAGTTCGCTCGGCAACTGCCCAACAAACTGGGCTTTGAACGCTTTTACTCGTTTCTCCTGTTCTTCCAAATGGGTTCGTACCGCCTGTAATTGCTTATCCAGAAAGTCAGTCGTATTCTCCGACTGCTGCTGTCGAGCCTGTAGGTTCTCTTCGATAAACAATGATGTCAGTCGGGACGTGACTTGCTGAACCAACTGCCCAGTCGGACCAGAGTACGAGATTTTGAAAGCGGTAAGCTCCGACGGTTTCGTCGGGGTTTGGATGAGATCGACTTTTATGTCTTTCCGCATTTTGTCGATTACATCATTCGTCCCCATGCGGTCCAGCCCCCCTGCGTACAAATGCAAGTCGTCGATGATGCGCTGTAATCGGGTGCGGCTCAAGATCTGCTGAGTCAAAGTTTGCAAGCGCTCCTGTAGATCCGACCCGATGTTGGGAACCACATATTGTTTTGGAACTTTCGGCTCTTCGATCAGAATGGTAGTTTCCGAGAGGTAGCGCACAGGTAGCAACCACGCAAGAGCGCAAGCCATGGCCCACACGACGAAGAACGCCAGAAACATACTTCGGCGGCGGCGGCGGACAATCTCCCAAAACCGAATCAGGTCGATGGACCCAGAATTTCTTTGCATGGTTATCTCCCTAACGGCAGAATGAAATCGCGCTCCAGAGTTAGCGTCACTCGGTTATGGTTTCCAAATTGCCACGAGCAGATGATTCCGCGGGGGGAGGGATCCGAGACCGCGTGAGCTCCCATTTGCGCCTGTGCAGCGTTGGCGACCCAAGCAAGTACCAAAAGTCCAATCGCAACCCGCAGCACGGTCTGAATGCAGACAGAATAAGTTTTCATACTACCTCTGTTAATCGTTGCTGGCTTGAGATCTGGCGTGTAAGCGTTCGCTGAGTACCCCGTCAGACTGTTTTAGCCGATAGAGCAGCATGCGATAGCTGATCTTTAGGGTACGTGCGGCCTGACGCCGATTCCAGTGGTTTTCTTCCAGCGTGCGCAAGATCAGACGATTCTCAAGCATTCTGACAGCAGCCTTTAAT
This sequence comes from Acidobacteriota bacterium, assembly GCA_003225005.1. Classification (GTDB taxonomy): domain Bacteria; phylum Acidobacteriota; class Terriglobia; order Terriglobales; family Acidobacteriaceae; genus Sulfotelmatobacter. The sequence continues at coordinate 3,097 of QIAN01000241.1, forward strand.
GAGGTGGGATCCTCTTTCGATCCATGACCATTACCGCCATTGTTACCGTAACCATTGTTACCATTTTCGTCCTGCAGCAGCTCCAGCCGTATCGCGTCTTCGGAACCGAGAATGACATAACTCTTAATCATATTTTCCAGCTCGCGAATGTTCCCCGGCCACGAGTATTGTTCGAGGGCAGTCATAGTCTTCGAGGAAAGAGGGCGGAGAATCCGTCCAAACTGTTGAGTATAGGTGCGCAAGAAATGCTCGATCAGCAGCGGAATGTCACAGTGCCGGTCTCTCAGCGCCGGCAGGGTTAAACTAACCACCTTGATCCTGTAGAAGAGGTCCTGGCGAAACGTTCCCGATTGAATTTCTCGCTCCAAGTGCCGGTTCGTGGCACAAATGAAACGTACTTCCACCTGCTTCTCTTTTTTCCCACCAATTGGATAAAACTGCCCATCCTGTAATAGCTGCAGCAGTTTAGACTGTAGCCCGAAGTCGAGATCGGCAATATCATCGAGAAAGAGCGTGCCACCGTGGGCGAGCTCTACCAACCCCACTTTCCTTCCATCCGCACCCGTGAAAGCACCCTTCTCATATCCAAAGAGTTCACTCTCGACCAGCGTGCCGGGAATTGCCGGACAGTTGATTTTCACAAATGGACCGGTTCGTCGAGACGACCTTTTGTGAAGAAGTTTGGCGATAATCTCTTTTCCAGTGCCGCTTTCTCCACGTATCAGGACGGGTACCGTAGCGTCCGCAATTCTGTCCATCTTGAGCTGGACTTCCCGCATCCCTTCCGAGCGGCCAAAGATAACCAGGTCTGGAGGTAATTCCGGAATTAGTTTAGGTGACATCATCAACGGGCTCGAAGCGGTCGTGCGAACGTCCGCTAGTCAGGTGAATCATCGGAATAGGTGAAAGGGCGTACGCCGGATCTGGTTCGCAACTTGCAAGTCAGAATGTGCGGCGAAAACAATCATTCATCACCCTGACGGTTCTAACCATTCCCCTTCCACCGCTCGCCTTTCACGAAGGCAGAGGCGTAAGCTGTGGGTGGAGTTAGCTCATATTGCTGGATCTTGTACAAGAGACCGCGATAGCTGATCCTCAGCAAGTGCGCCGCTTCCTTTCGATTCCAGCGTGTTTTTTCCAGCGCCCGGCTGATCGCGTTGACTTCCGTTTCAGCTTTTAACGTGTGCAGCACCGATTTCCATTGTGTAGTGGGCGCTTGACTGATCGTTGTGGTGGCCAGCGGTGGCACGGGAGCAGAGGGGACGTCGAGGACCACATGATTTTGTCGCCCGATCGCTTTTAATTCGGCCATGGCCATTGCCTCGTCGCCCATAACCAGGAACCTTTTGACAAAGTTCTCCAATTCCCTCAAGTTGCCCGGCCACGGATAGCGCTGACAAGCTTCTATCAGAGTCGGAGAAAATCGGGCAGCCGGGCGCGAGTACTGTGTCGCCATCCGACCCATGAGATACCGCAACAGCATTGGGATCTCTTCCTGCCTCTCGCGCAAGGGCGGGAGCGTGATTGTGAAGGCGCTTAAACTGTAGTAAAGGTCTTCCCTGAATCTGCGTTCCTGAACGGCTTCTTCTACTTTGATGTTGGTGGCGGCCAGGATCCGGACGTCCACCTCAATCATGTTTTCGCCGCCCAGGCGGAAAAACTGTTTGTCTCGAAGGACATGCAGCAGCCTGGCCTGCAGGTTAGCGGACATCTCGCCGACTTCGTCCAGCAGGATGGTGCCCTTTTGGCATAGCTCGAACTTCCCCGCCTTGGTTTGCGTCGCCCCGGTAAACGCGCCACATTCGTATCCGAACAGTTCGCGCTCGAGGAGTTCACCGGGCAGCGCAGCACAATTGACCTTTAAGAACTTCCCTTTGGAGCGCGGAGATAACTCATGAATCAGCTGAGCGGTCACTTCTTTCCCGGTTCCACTCTCCCCAAGGATCAATACGGGCATATCGATATTCGCCAGAAGCTCTGCCTGCACTCGGACCTTGCGCATCACCGGACTGGCAGCCACGAAGAATTGCCCCTCCTCGAACTCTTCAATGCGGTCTGCGGGGCCTGCGACCCCTTCGCTCCCCTGGTCCGCCAAGTGGTGCACAAGCACCCGCTGCAGTTCAGTCTCCCGCAAGGGGACATTCAGGTAATCATGCGCACCGAGACGAATGGCGTCGACAACCAGCCGAGTATCACCTTTCGCTGACAGCACTACGACCTTCAGGTCAGGGTGTGAGGAGCGCAATTGTCGCAACGTCTGAAGGCCACCTCCATCTCCGCTACCCAATTCGAAGAACACGAGATCCGGGATGGGATTACGCTGAACCCTAGCAATCGCTTCCGCACCGATTTGCGATTCTTCAGCGCGGTAGGAACAGTCCGCGAGCATGGCATTGAGAGAGTGCACGATGGCCGGCTCACTAGCTACCACCAGAATGCACGGCGAGATCATAAGTCTAGCCTCGACCGGTTTTCAGCAATGGGCGACTGCGCTCTATTTAGACACGAACGACGAAGGAGAATCATTGCGAACGCAAAACTTCAGAGAGGTTCGATTTTGTACTCATCAATGCGGACACATACGGACCGCTGGATAGGTTCTACCGAGATGACCAGTGTGCGATCCCCTTTACGCTCGACGAGTACACCTTCGACTCCCTCCAGCGCTCCTCCTCGAATGCGTACTCGCTGGCCCACATTCAGGAACGGACACAGACTGTAGCTGGCAGTGCCAGCAAGAACTTGGCGGATGCTAGCGATCTGGTGCTCCGGAATGGGAACGCCTTCGCGACCAGCCCCGACGAAACCTAGTACGCCGCTGGTTTGCGTTACCTTGTGCCACAGCTTAGGGATGAATGGCATGTGGACGAACGCATAACAGGAGAAAAGCGGCAATTGCACTACCTTGCTTCGATCGCTCCATCGATGTACTTCACTGGTGAGCGGCAGAAAAGTAGTGATTCCCTGTCCCTCAAGATGCGAGATCACGGATTTCTCGTGTTGTGATCGCGTATGAATGGCGTACCACTGTGGCTGAACGCCCGGATAGCAGGCATCACCGAGCAACGCTCTTGACGGTTGGACAAACTGGTTAAGGCTGGACACACCAACTCCCTCCGAGTCACATTGGTCATTAATGCGAGCCCGAACGTACCGGAATGCGGGCCCGAACGTACCGGCGTGGATCGTTGCTTTCTAGCGCTGCACTCGGACAGCCACCAAGGCCAACTGGGAATCGTAGAGCTGCGACCCGTGGGGAGGTCGGCATCTGAACGCTGATTACCTTGAATAGCTTTGCATCGTCGCAAGAGTATGCAACATGACAGATCGATGCAAGATGCTGGAGTTCTCAGTGACTTCCTGACTCGATGGCCGAATAGACCGATGCCGAACAGCCCGAGACCCTGTAGGTAGAATTTCTCAGGCACTACTGGGGTTTTGGCTGGCTTATTTTCCTTGCGATTGAGCATATACATCGTTAGAATGCGGCGCACGAAGACTATGTGGTCGGGGCATGCCAAGGGATAGAAGAGCCTTAGACGGTAGTCGGGTGACAACCGTCCTGATTGCAGAAACCAGCCAAATGGATTGCCAACTTTTGGCGGATGCTATTCAGCGCCACGGCCACCTCCGAGTACTCGCCTCTGCTACCAGCTCCAGCGAAGTGCTGTCGTGTGTTCAAACGAGCCGCCCTGATGTGGCAGTTATCAGCGATTCTGATCGATACAGATGAGCACGAGTTGGTGGTTCACGCGTTTCGTAGCGGTGCTAAAGGCGTTTTTTGTCGCACGGAATCGTCCAAAAAACTGGGAAAATGTATAGAGGCGGTGCACCAAGGTCAGATCTGGGCAAATAGCACCCAGCTAGAGTGTGTAGTCGACGCTTTGATGCAGACTCCCGCGCTGAGCGTAATGCACTCAAAGGTTACGGCTGTCCTGAGTAAACGGGAAGAACAGGTCTGCCAACTTGCAGCCGCCGGACTGTCGAACCGCGAGATTGCAAGAAAGCTCGAGCTCAGCGAGCACACTGTGAAGAATCATCTGTTTAGAATGTTCGATAAATTAGGGGTCTCTACCCGCGTCGAATTGGTCCTCTACGCTCTGAGACAATCGAAACTCCCCAAGTCCGCGAGCAAGGATGCCCCTCGGGAGCCGTCGTACAAGTTCGCTACCTAAGATTTTCTCGACCGCATGATTTTGCCTGGTGTGCAAAGACCCTAACACAGTATGCAAGATTTCGCCCAGCCTCGCACACACTACGCTTCTGCAGAACGATGAGTCTCGCTCTAATTTTCCACCTCATGCAACACGAAGGCGCTGGTTGCGGCAAACCCCGTCGGCTCTTTTGGTCCACTAACGCGAATCACCTTTCCTGTGCCTTCCAGCCGCAAGCGCTGAGTTTTATCTCCCCCCATAGAAGGGAGACGAACTTCAAGATCGACGGCGGTTCCCACCGAAGGCGGAGCCTGACATAGCACGAATAATCCTGAGATGCTCAGATCTCGAGTGCGGCCTAATCGCTCCTTTTTCATCATTCGTCGATCGCTCCACCGGAAAATCACCGGGAGATGCAAGGGGAAACGAACAACTGTTCTCTGCTCCACAGGTCTTCCTATAAGGTCTGGGGCCCAGTTGCATTTATGGTTTGTACGAGCAATTTGAGTTCCGCGTTCCCATCAAGACATTCAACTTGCGTGGATGGCCTTTCGAGCCTGTCTGTCTATGGAATGTTGGATTCGAGGTGTGGTATCACGAACACAAAGGGTCTTTGAAAGGCCTATGGGATTTCCAACTGATGCATGTCAGGCGGTCTATTTGTGGCTCGTTGATTAGCAGCGTAGATGGCCACCTGCACTCGGCTAGATACACCCAGCTTATCGAAAATACGAAAAATATAGTTCTTGACGGTGTTCTCACTGATCTTCAGTTCACGACCGATCTCACGATTGCTGAAGCCCTCGACGAGCCATCGGACCACATCTTGTTCACGCCTGGAAAGTAATGCAGTTCCGCAAGTGTCCACCAAGCGCGCAGGTGGTGCCTCAGTGAGTGCTTCCAGTAAAAACTCGAGCTGGGTTGCGTTGATCCAAAGCTGCCCTTCGTGCACCTTATGAACACACCGGGAGAGCATCTTAAGGGGATCGTGGCGGCAGAAGACTCCCCGAGCTCCGCTTCGAAAGGCTTCTACAACCAGATTGCACTCGCCAGAATCCAATAGCATGATGGTGCGGGTTTTGGGGACGGCTGCCCGCAACTGTTTCAGTATTTCAAAACCTCTGCTCCGCACACCTTCCAGGTTTCCGCTGATGATTGCGACCTCAGGCCTCAGGCTCGTCGCCATTGGGAGGATCAAGCTTGCGCTAGCATCTATGATGTCGAATGTACGGTCTCGCCTCAAGGAATCAGCGATCAGCCGTCCCGTCAATGGCGTGCTGTCGGCCACGAACACGTGGACGCTTCCATTGCCTTTCGTCCAAGATGTGGTCTGGACCATTAGGACTCCAACTCTAAAACCTCCCGTGCCTTGGCGGCAAGCACGGCAAAATTAAATTTCTTGTTAATTGAACGATGAATAATACCCAGCTCGGCCGCAATTTTCTGGACCTAGCTCAGTCGGAACCGGGCGTTCAGATCTAGTTGATGTTCTCGATCTTTTCCACGCAGAACCTGCAGACTCTTTTGCTGAAGCCGTGCCCTCCCCAAACCCCACACTCAATCGGTCTTCATCAATATCAAACAGTGCATGGAGTGTATATCGTCCGGGCCGCGGCGTCCATCTGTGAATATCCTGTGTAAATATCCCGTGTCCGCACTGAGGAAGCTCCTTTGCTCTAAGGCGAACACCTTACTCAAATTGGAGTGCCTCACATTCATTGGTTTACAATGCACAATTCCTCCCGGTGAGCTGTCGTGCCCGATTTGTATCCGCGTACTGGGTGCCATTCATGAAAGTCGCGCCAAATCGGCCCGACAAAGAGAGCAAGGCGGTGTGCAATGCCGTCTGCCTCAGAACTCAAAATCGGAATCCCCGGTAGGGCCCTGTGTGGCGCAGACCCGTACGGGGCATGCTCGTCCTTCTACATGAGGTCAGGTCAGGTATCCGGATTCTGCAAATGCTAAAAAGTGTCAAAGCAGCGTGGAAACCTGCAGGTTCAATTCATCGGCGCACCCCCCTGGATGCCGCCGACATGCCCATAAGCCGGACCGCAACCGAGAGTCTCCAACAAGACCTTCCTCCCGCCCCTGCTAACTTGAGATCGGTTTGGATGTCGCGGTTCGAGCTGCTCAGCAGCAGACCGGAGCTGCAGCAGCTGCGCTGGCCCTCGCTCAGGATGAGTTGCTGGTCTGTCGGGCGCGAGTGGGTAGCATCGCTCCGCCCCTCGGTGCTCCTCTTAACCAAGCCGTGGGCATCACCGGAACCTGTGCCGGAACCTGTGTGCGGACAGGAAGGGCTCTCTATTGCTCTGACGCAGAGACGGATCCCAGGGTCGACCGCTTTCTTTGCCGTCAGATGAATATCAGATCGATCTTGGTCGTGCCGATTCTGAGAGCAAAAACCGTCACTGGACTGGTGGAGGTATTCTCTCCCCAGGTAGGTGCGTTTGATGCGAGCCACGTTCGTTGGCTAATACAATTAGCCCAGTTCATTCAGGCCTTTAGCGCCAATGCCATTCGAGACGTATTGAACCGTGTCGGAACTGCCACCTGGGACGAAATCTCCAACGAACTGGGGTCACGTTTTGAGGATTCACGAGAACCCTCAAAGCAAGCCCACGATGACATCCCTCGGATTGGAAACCAAAAATCGAAATGGACGGCGCTGTTTTGGTCTCGGTAGAGACGACCGTTCTGGTGTCGCCCAAACACAGAGCCATTCGAGCGTTTTTACGCGCGAGGGACCCTCAGTAATTGGGCCCCCGGATGCAGTCGTAAACACCAAGCCCGCCGCTTCCTTCCATGCATCGCTCTCAACAGGTGCTTGCGTCCTCGCCGTGTGCGCAGATCTTGCAATAGATTCACAACAGAGGCCCACGTCATCAGCGTGTTATTGATCGATGGTAAAGGCAAAATGGAGATTTTGTGGACTGTGCCATGAGGAATGCCGTCCCTGGGGAAGGGGGCTCGTCCCGATGCGCTGCCGTTTAGGAGCCCAAAGGCTGAAAAGTTTGACAATGCCGTCCGTAAGATGTTCAGCGTATCGAAAGAGGAACTGCTGAAACGAGAGGCGAAGTGGAAGCAGGGCGCAAGCACGGAAGAAGTGAACGAAGAAAACATGAACAAACTGTTCTATTGGCGACAATCTAGGTCTGGTAAACCCGAAACGCGGGGCCGGAGCGAATGGCGGGAAGAGCTACAGGATGCTGCGAAGCGACGTAAACCACAAGGGACTCTTCGGCAAGATGGCCGATGACTTCCTTGAGGACTTTTGGCCCGAAGGGGTTATACATGAAGATGCAAAGAGGCTCTCCGGGACTGGCTGGGATGTTGTTGATGATGAACCTCAAGGTTCGACGTTGTGCCGCATGCCTGGCATCTCCAGCTATCCCTTTGCAACACTTCTTCACAAAGCTGCTCGTACGATTCGGGATCCAGCCGCAAGCGTGGTTGCTTTGGTCGAATCCGATTCATGACGCCTTCTGAGTCGCATGTGCGAGAAATGTCTGCCGTAGCTCTTCGGGCAGAAACTTGAAGAACCTCGTCATCGAGAACAGCAGCATCTCCGGATTCCCGTTGTCCAAGTTGGCTCCCGCTAGAAGTCGGCACAAATCATTTCCAAGGAGTAGCCTCGGGATCGGTCGCTGCCCAACATCAGAACCGCGATTTCAATCGCTCGCTCAATGACCGGGGCCTGGCTCTGGTAGAGTTTGAAGTAAATAATCTCCCACGGTTCTGTTTCTCGGCCCGTCAGCTCCTTCTCGACCTCCAGCTTAAACTGCTCCTTGGGCATTTCCCGCGCCCGGTGCAACCAGGTTGCACAATCGAAGTGCTGGCCGTCCTCGGCGAGGATGTCAAATCAGGGCTGAGGCAAGCTCCTTTTGCGGCCGGGCCGGAAACGGTTTGATTTTGGGCTGCCTGCTTTTCTGAGCCTTCGACAGATCGTAATTGAGCTGCATCTTCAGCCAAAACTCGGGAGACGTGTACGGCATCGCCTTGGCAAGCCGCACGCTCATCACCGCTGAAATACCGGCGCGGCCGTTGAGTATCCGGGAGAGATTCGGCCGCGTCACCCCGAGGCGCTTGGCCGCCTCCTTCACAGTCATGTCGCCCAGGTAATCCTTCAGGACCTCGCCGGGATGGGATGGATTGAAAAGCATACTTAGCTCCTAATGGTAATCCTGATAATCGACGAGAATCGCGTCCTCGCCTTCGAACGCAAACGTGAGCCGCCAGTTCCCGCTCACCCGCACGGCCCAGTGCCCCTCCAGGTCCCCCTTGAGTGGGTGCAGGGCGTACCCTGGCGCATTCATGTTGGCCGGGCAGGTGGCCGCATCCAGAGCGGAGAGTAGCCTTCTCAGTCGGTTTGCGTGTTCTGGCTGAATGCCAGCCTTCGAGCCGGTTTCGGCAAACTGCTTGACGCCTTTGTGCCGATAGCTCTTAAGCATGTGTATAGCGTACCAATACACGATACACTTGTCAATGGACATCCGCGCGGCCAGGCGGTCCAGCAAGGATCTCAGCGATGAAACATCCGCGACCTAATCGAGTTCCATCGCAGCCGGCGGGGGATAACACGATCATGCAACCCATTTATGGTCTTAGCCGCCATGCACTCTGGCGTGGCATGCCGCGCACAGTGTGATCAAGTTCTCCTCGGAGTCGGGTCCGGATTGGCTGCGGAACTCCCTGTGGTGCGCCTCAAGATTCGTCATCGTGCCGCACGATTGACACCTCCAGCCGTCGCGACGCAGGATCTGCTGCCGCAGACTCTCGTACGACACCGGATGCAGCCGCAGGCGGCTTGGTTTTGGGCCAATCGAGCTCATGATGCCTTCTCGCTCAGGCCTTCAAGAAATGCTTGCTGCTGTTCTCCGGGCAGGAATTTGAAGAATCTTGTCATCGAAAATAACAAGGTTTCTGGATTTCCGTGATCCAGGTTGGCCCCGGCCAGGAAGTCCGCACAGATCATTTCCAAACAGTAGCCGCGGGAGCGATCGCTTCCCAACATCAAAGCTGCCGTCTCGATCGCCCGTTCAATGACTGGCGTCTGACTCTGATACAGTTTGAAGTAGATAATCTCCCACGGTTCGGTCTCCCGCCCCGTCAGTTCCTTCTCAACCTCCTTCTTGAAGGCCTCCTTCGGCATTTGACGGGCTTTGTGCAACCAGGTTGCACAATCGAAGTGCTGCCTGTCTCTCCTGGCCAGCTTGGCTAACTCGATCCCTTTCGTCCAGCCAACTTCCTTTAGCTGTTTTCTCGCCTCCTGCGGCAGGTGTTCATGAATCGACATCAAGTAATAAGCCTTCCGCCGCGACCCCGGAAACCGCCTTTCTAGGAACTCGTCGAAGCACTGCAGGTTCTCCAGCCGCCAGTACTGTCCCGCGCGCACCTCGCACAGATAACGCCCCAGTTCCACGAACTTCGTATCGCGCTCCGCCTCCTTCCGCTGCTCCCACGCCAGGATTTCGTCAATCTTGCCCAATACGAATACAGCTCGTCGGCGATTAAATTTCGGCGGCATGGGCGGATTCTTAGTAATTAAGCTCGTCAAGCCAATCAAGACTGTCGGCTCCTGGACGCCGTACCACCGCGGCGTCGATCATTTCCTGCTTTCCAAGACAGAGACCTACATACGGACAGGTGCTGCAAGGGTTCTGGGGAAAGCGGATGCCACTGTGCGGAAGAAAATCCGCCGACTCGATTCGACGAATTGTGCCCTCCACCAATCGACCAAACTCCTGGCGCTGCTCGTCGGTGATAGTGGTTCGCAGGTACTGAACCTCAACTAGACGCCTACGGACGAATACGACCTGGGCGACTTCGGGAATGCCGGTCATCCAGGAGTAGCAGACAAGTTGGGGATCCAGAGCAAGCATTCCCTCAGGCTGTTCCGGGTATCGACTCGAAGACGTTTTCCACTCCAGAAGACAACTCTTTCCATCGAGTTTCCCGATGGCGTCGATATAAGCGACGAAGTCGTTGCGGCCGGCAACTGGCCGGGTGAACTTGATTTGCAGATTTCGTTGAGGCTGGCAGACCCGAACACGATCGTCCTGGCAGAACCGCGTCAAGAGCATGATTCCCTGCCGGAGCATGCGGTCCCAGGCGTCTCCGTTGGAGTAATGCAGGCCTTGGCTCTGGCAGGCCGACCATTCGGCGAACAGGACAGCTCCCGGATCTTCCTTGCGGAAAAGAGCGCCCAAGGCTCGCTCGAACGCGCGCCCGAAGAGCATTGCCGCCCGGGTGTCCTTCTCCTTCCAGCCATCGAGATAGCGATGCCGATAGCGCCGCGGGCAGGTGAGGTATTGGCTGATCTGCGTGTAGCTGTAGGTCATCAGGCCACCTGCAGGTTATCCAGGTTTGCGGGTGAAAGTTCTTGCCAACGACCAGCGGATGCAAATCCGTCGAGTCGGAGCAAAGAAGCACCGTTGAAGACGATGCGGCTGATCTTGACCACACCCTTCAGACCGACGAGTTGGATCTCGTCCACTTCGTCGCGGCCGAGGAGTTCTGTGTCGTAGTCAAAATCGCGCAGAAACCAGTTCAACTTCCAGAGGGCTTTAGGACTGCAATACAGCCGACTTGAAATGACCTGTCCGCTAAATCGGTCGGGCTCCAGAATAGCCAAAGTGATTGTGTAGTAAGGCTTCTGTGCCTGTCGCTGAAACCTGACTCGTTGCACCCTAACGAGGAAGACCCCGTCGGGAATATGGTCGGCGGCAGAGCGATCGGCGGCGTGTAAGCCAGTGATCTGGCGTTTCATGCGGCACCTTCCTTTTGCCTGCTCACAGATCCACGATGCTCACTGCCAGCAAACATCGAGAGCTCTTCCCAGCGGACAGCGGGCGCGAAGGCGTCGAAGTTGATCAGAGACATGCCGCGCACCGTGACTTCGCTCACCTTTACAATTCCCCACAAGTCAACCAGCGCCTCAT
>QIAN01000242.1 GCA_003225005.1 Acidobacteriota bacterium
CGCCTCCGAATGCGGCCCCACCTTTAATACCGATCCACGGACCGTCCAGTTCATTATTGCCGGAGGCATTAAGGCCTTGTCTGCGGCCACCGAAGCCAGCGAAGACTCCACCGAAGACGGCCGCGTCGAAATGGCGAAGAAAAAACCCGGCAAGAACGATGTGGTCGTGGGAATCGCCTCTAGCGGACGCACTCCCTTCACCGTCGCCGCCGTCGAATATGCCCGACGCCACGGAGCCCGTACGATCGCACTCACCTGTAACCGCAACTCACAGCTCGAGCGAGTAGCGGACTTCGCCATCGTCACCGTAGTCGGTCCTGAGGTTCTCGCCGGCTCATCGCGCATGAAAGCCGGCACAGCCCACAAAATGGTTCTCAATATGCTTTCCACAGGGGCCATGACTCGCCTGGGATACGTCTACGGCAACCTCATGGTCAACGTCCTCCCTAGAAATGAGAAGCTTACGCAACGCGCCATCGGAATACTCGAACGCCTCACCGGAGCCGATCGCGAAACTGCCGGCCGTACTCTTGCCGCCGCCGGAAATCGTACGCCAGTCGCGCTGGTTATGCTGGCCGCTGGCGTTACCCGCGCCCAAGCCAGCGCTGCCCTAAAAAAATCCGGAGGCCACGTCCGCCAAGCCACATCCCTGGCAAAACGCATGTAGAATCCGCGTCCACCGCCCTCCCCCAAAGGCCGTGCCCTCCCGATTAACCATGCAAATCCTCATTCGCCAGTAGAATGGTTTTTTGCGGGTGCCCCACCCTTCTCGCGGCTTTAAGGAGAGGGTTGGAGCTGGCATCCCCGGACCCATACTCATGGATAAACTCGTAATCCGCGGCGGTGAACCGCTGCTCGGCACCATCCGCGTCAGCGGCGCTAAAAACGCTGCGCTTCCCTGCATGGCCGCTGCCCTGCTCACCGACGAACCTGTCATCCTCGAAAACATTCCGCAGGTACGCGACATTGAAACTACGCGCAACCTCCTCGCCGCCATGGGAGCGGAAGTCGAACTCGGCTACGGCCGCGCCCAGCATCGCACCACCATTCACTGCAAGACTCTGGCCGCGCCCGAAGCCTCCTATGAACTGGTCAAGACCATGCGCGCCTCGACCCTCGTGCTCGGACCTCTGGTCGCCCGCTGCGGCCATGCCCGCGTTTCTCTGCCCGGCGGCTGCGCCATCGGCAGCCGGCCCATCGACCTGCACATTAAAGGTCTCGAGCGTTTAGGCGCGAAGATCACGCAGGATCACGGCTACGTCGAAGCCACCACCCAGCGTCTCAAAGGAGCGGAGATTGTCTTCGACAAGATCACAGTGACTGGAACCGAAGATTTGCTCATGGCGGCAACGCTGGCCGAGGGCGAGACCATCATGCGGAACTGCGCCCGCGAGCCCGAAGTCGCTGACCTCGCCGCCTTGCTGAACAAGATGGGAGCGAAAATCGAAGGTGCGGGAACGTCCACCGTCCGCGTGCAGGGCGTGACCAAACTTCACGGCGCCAGGCATCGCATCATTCCTGACCGCATCGAAGCCGGAACGTTTATCATCGCCGCGGTCCTGACCGCAGGTGATCTCAACATCACCGGATGCGACCCTCAACATCTGGGCGCGCTGATGGCCAAGCTGGCGGAGGTCGGCGTAAAGAGCAAACAGAATTCCGACTCCGTTCGCGTCATGGGAGACAATCCACTCACTGCCTCCGACATGGTCACCGAAGAATATCCCGGTTTTCCCACCGACATGCAGGCGCAATTCATGGCGCTGGCCACGCAGGCCGAAGGCACCAGCATTATCACTGAGAATATTTTCGAGAACCGTTTCATGCACGCCCAGGAACTTACGCGCATGGGAGCCAACATCAAAATCGAGGGCTGCCGCGCCATCGTCCGCGGCAGAAGTCCCCTGAGCGCTGCCGCCGTGCTGGCATCAGACCTGCGCGCCTCGGCGTCGCTGGTGCTGGCCGCGCTGGTCGCCGACGGCGAAACCATTATCGACCGTGTCTACCATTTGGATCGGGGATACGAGAATATCGAGGAGAAATTGCGCGGCGTGGGCGCCCAGATCCGCCGCATTGGAGAAATGCTACCCCGGAAGGCCGCGACTCCAGCACGAGCGTGATGCCCAAACTGCCGAAGGTTGTCAGCCGCGGCTAGCTGTTCACGCGCTTGAGCAAACGCCGTCCCACCGACCGGGCTGCCAGCCGCCATGCGCCTGAGCCAACTAAGCCCGAACCCAGCAATACAAAGGTTCCGGGCTCAGGAATCGAAGTCTTACCGATTGACAGGCCAGTAGAACCGCTTCCGCCAGAGCAAGTCGGGCTTTCTCCGACGTCGCCGCAGATTTTGGCACGGAGAAACTGGCCGCTCCCCAGCGCCATATAGATAAGTATCGCCTTGTAGCTCTCGGTAAATTGACCGAGGACGGGCAATCCCTGGGCCGTGACCGGGATGCCGTCCGCATCAGCCACGAACGCCACCCTCGCCACGCCCCCCACATTGCTGAAGGTTACTACGTCACTCAGCAGCGTATGGGTGGAATCGTCGTAAATCAGCACCATCCCCTGCGCTTGTCCTGTGAGGGTGAGACCGGTCAGGGTCCCCGACCGAGCTGCCTCCGGCTTTGCCTCCAGGATGGTGCGGTTGATCGGTTGGCGGTTTAAGGAAGGCCTTAAGCAGGAGCAGGCGTCCGCCCAACCAAGGCTGGGCATGGCAAGCATAGAAGCCGGGACCACCAATAAGGCTACCAGCCGCAGCAATGCGGGCGCCCTATGGGGAAAAATTGAACCTGATGCCGTCTGCACGTGAATGGCTCTTTTCTCCTCTCCGACGCCATAGCCCAGCACCAGAATGGTGGTGTCTTGCCCGTTAGCCACCTAAACCCACACGAACAATGGGCTAGGCGCTGGACCTCCCGCCTTTTTCGGGCCCTGAATGGCCCGTCGCAGGCATACTGAGTGATACCGCGGATCCTGAGTCGTTTCCATCCGGTGCGTTCTGTATCGAACACGAATAATCCGCTGTATTCCTAAAAGGCTCGTGTGAATAAGGCGCAGATGAGGCCTTTCTTGCCACGTCCAGTCCGTGTCACAGCGAGGATTTTCCGCCGAAGACTTGGACGTCGGTATCGACTCTTGTCTTCTAAAATGCTGATTGAACCGCGGGAAATAGGGGCCAACGCGGGCCTGGGAGAGGCCTCGGCTTGGGAACAGTACCCATAGCGAAAGGAGTTGTTGGCGTTCCTAGGGGATTCGAATCGGACAGCAGCTGCGCGCAAAGCCCATAGCACTGAGTTCCGGCGGGAGGTAAGCCCCTAGGGTCGGAGAAAAGGCCGCGATGTCATCGCGGCCTTCATAATTCAACCGGGTTTAATCGGTGACGGCAGGAGGTTCAGTGTCTCGGCCCACCATGCCCACCGCCGGGACCGCCGCGTCCGCGACCGCCGCTCCCGCCCGGACGTCCGCCACGACCTCCGCGTCCGCGATCACGGCCGCCACCGGGACGTCCGCCGCGGCCACCACGATCAGCTCCACGGTCCGGTCGACCGCCGCCAACGTGAGATACCGCATCGCGATTGAAGTTCGGCTCCCCTTCGGCCGCTTCGTCGGGAAAGTCACCGCCGCCCTCGATAACAATTGCCGGGGCCGGAACCTCTCCCCCGCCATCGATCGGAGGCGGAGCTTCTCCACCGCCCATCTTCGCGCGCTGCTCTTTGAGAATCGCTTTGCGCGACAGCCGTATGCGGTTGCCTTCGACCGCGAGCACCTTCACCAGCACTTGATCGCCTTCTTTGAGTTCGTCGCGCACATCGTTGATGCGGTGTTCAGCGACTTCGCTGATGTGCAGCAGGCCATCGGTTCCCGGAATAATCTCCACGAACGCGCCGAAGTCCGCCAGTCGCGTGACTTTGCCCAAGTACGTCTTCCCTACTTCGGCAGTGGCTGTGATGTCGCCGATAATCTGCAGCGCCTTCGCGGCCGATGCCTGATCGCTCGATGCCACCTTCACCAGCCCGGAATCTTCCACGTCGATCTTCACACCGGTCTGCTCGACGATGCTGCGGATCACCTTGCCGCCCGGCCCGATCAGGTCGCGAATCTTGTCGACCGGGATCTGCACCGTATAGAAGCGCGGAGCGTAATCGGAAATTTTCTCCCGCCCGGCCGATATAACTTCTTCCATCTTGCCAAGAATGTGCAGCCGTCCACGCTGCGCCTGGGCCAGCGCCTCGCGCATGATCTGCGCAGTGATGCCGGCGACCTTGATGTCCATTTGCAGAGCAGTAATGCCGTCTTTTGTTCCCGCGACTTTGAAGTCCATGTCGCCGTAGTGATCTTCGGCGCCTGCGATGTCAGTGAGAATCGCGTACTGCTCACCTTCTTTCACCAACCCCATCGCCACACCCGCCACCGGAGCTTTCAGCGGAACACCCGCGTCCATCAGCGACAGCGAAGCGCCGCACACCGTCGCCATCGACGACGACCCATTCGATTCCAGAATGTCCGCCACCACGCGCATCGCATAAGGCCAAGCCTCTTCCGTCGGCAGCACCGCCGACAGCGAGCGTTCCGCCAGCGCCCCGTGCCCGATCTCACGCCGGCCCGCGCCACGCAAAAACGCAACTTCACCCACCGAAAACGGCGGGAAGTTGTAATGCAACATGAAGCGTTTCTTGGCTTCGCCTTCGAATCCTTCCAGGCGCTGCATGTCGTCGCTGGTGCCCAGCGTGGTGGTGACCAGCGCCTGAGTTTCGCCGCGCGTGAAGATGGCAGAGCCGTGCGTCCGGGGCAAAACCCCTGCCTCTATCCATATGGGACGAATCTCATCGAAAGCCCGCCCATCCGGACGCCGTTTCTTCTCCAGCACCTGTTCGCGAAACATTCGTTCGCGCAGAATTTCATAATAGTGCTTGAGTTTTTGCTGGCCTTCTTCGTCTTCTTCAGGCAGCGCTGCCAGTTGCTGCTTCTTGAGTTCCCGGACCAGCGTGTGACTCTCTGCCTTGGGATGCTTTGCCGTGTCCATCCGGTCGGACAGGTCTGCGCCAATCTGCGACTTCAGTTTGTCGTAGTAGGACTGATCAAACTCGGGTGGCACTACCTCGCGCTTCTTTTTTCCCACCTTGGCGCGCAGATCGTTGATGGCTGCGCAAATCTTCTTGACTTCGTTGTGGCCAAACTCGATGGCATCGACAACGGTTTCTTCTTTCACTTCCTTGGCGCCGGACTCAATCATCACAATGCCGTCGGCAGTCCCGACCACCATGATGTTCACCAAGCTGTCCCGCATCTCGCCGTAGGTGGGATTCACCACGAACTGGCCGGCGACCAGTCCCACGCGCACCGCGCCGATCGGTCCGAGGAACGGAATGTCAGAGAGCGTCAAAGCGGCGGAGGCGGCGTTGATGCCGCACACATCGGGATCGTTATCAGTATCGGCCGAGAGCACAAAGGCAATGACCTGGGTCTCGCACTTGAAGCCTTCGGCAAACAGAGGCCGCACCGGCCGGTCGATCATGCGGCTGGTAAGAATTTCGCGCTCACTGGGACGGCCTTCACGCTTAATGAAGCCGCCGGGGATGCGTCCACCGGCGTATGTGTACTCGCGATAATCAACCGTGAGGGGAAAGAAATCGATGCCCTCCCGGGGATCGGGATTGGCCGTCGCCGTGGCCAGCACCACGTTATCGCCCAGACGAACCACGGCTGAGCCATGCGCCTGCTTGGCTAACTTTCCGGTTTCAAATGTGATCTTTTTGCCGCCGGCGAGATTTACTTCAACTTCAGTACTTTCTGGTTTCATGATTCATCCTTATCGATTAGGAGGGCAACCCGATGGCCTGCGGGTGCTCCAACCTTTCGCGCTCTTGGCGAAAGGGTTGGGATTGCGCGAGGGTGCCGCGAATGGAAAGACGCGACTGGTACCAGCGGAGCCGAGGCCGAAATACGCACTCTGTGGAGTTCCTCAATGGCTG
>QIAN01000025.1 GCA_003225005.1 Acidobacteriota bacterium
AATTTTGAACCGCCCTCGCGTAAGGTGCGCCCAGGGAGGGAGCTTATCTGTATTCTCAAATTGGCGAAGGGCAACCGCAATATAGGGTCCAGACTCATCACTCTCCCTTCTAAAGTGAAGTACCTCCCAAAATCCTGAACCCTGCATCAAGAAAACGAGTTGATTCGGGTTTCTTTCGAATCCTAGATACCATTGGTTTTTGGTTAGCTCGTCCAATTGAGCGGGGTTCCACGCCCCCGAATAGAGCTTCGTGTAGAGCTTACCCACAAACTCCGAAGCGCTAAACTCTCTAAGTAATTCCAATGCGATATCCGGCTCTAGGTCCATGGCCCTTCCAAGCTTTGCAAGAGCTCTCTCGGGCCAAAGAAACGTGCCATAAACGAATGTTTGCTGAGGCCTCGGTTTCGGGTACGGACTCATAGCTTTGGCTCCGGAATTTTAACGTAACTGCTTGAACCCGCGCAGCTCTTATCGTAAGCCTCCCAGATTGTCTTCAGCGTTTTCTCAATCTCATACCGACTCCAGGTGGCGTAGAACCTATCCTTCGTATCCGAAAAATGCTTGTCTAAATCAATACGCGGAGCTTTGAGGGCCAGGTCAACGACTCCATCGAAGAAGTGACCAATGTCCACCGATGCTGAGCTTTCCTTGAAAACTAAGACAGGTACTTTCGCCCCACGCATGGCTCCATACTCAAACACAACATTTGGCCTAAGTCCGTCAAGGCATACTACTCCGAAAGCACATTTGCCGATCAGTTCCAAAATTTCGTCATGTTGACTCTCGCCGACCTTGAGCACAGACGGTGTACGGTGCATCTCGAAATATTTCCCAAAAACCTTTTCTAGGCATTCGACAAATAGCTCTACCTGTCGCTCGCCCGTCGAGTAGGAGACGAAATATGAAGGAACGCCTCCCGTCTGCGCTATTTTGGCCTCTGCCGCTTGCGCTGGTTCGCCTTTCTTTAATTTGGCCATTAGGCTTCCACAGTGTACGCGAGGCTATAACAGAACTAAGTGCCGCGCAAGGTATCTGCCCAGACCTTAGAACGGCAGTAGCGGCCTGCAATTCTGGACGTTTGGCGAATGGGTATTGATGCGCGAATTACACGCGGCCAGCCGCGCATGCTCTTCGATAGCAAAACCGATGTAGGCACGGCCAGCCCATCGCACCCAGGCACGGCGATTGTGCTCAGTCAGATAGAATGCCGCGCTTTGACCGGCAAACACGGCGGACGCATGGCCCACAAGACGCCCGCTTGAAGGGTGACGCCCCAAGGTGGGATTGTTTTCCCACCCGCCAAGACCTAGCAGGCTCCTAGTGCTCCATACGTCGGCGCTCTTGCTCGCGGCCAAGAGGCTAACGCCAGCGATAAAGACTCGGCGGTTTATCTTCGGCTTGGGCGCATCGGGCAATTCGTTCGGGGACGCCGAACGATTGGTTCGTTTCTCTTGCGCGTGAATCAGCGGGCAGAGCATGAACACCAGGAGAATGCCCAGGAGCCTCACGACTTGCTCCCGCGCTTCCTCTTCGCGTTTGCTTCCTTGGCTTTCTTAATCTGCCAGGCCCGCTGTCGGCTATAGGGGCGAATGACAAATCCGGCGCACTTGCATCGCTGGCACTTCCAGCCGATATGCTCCAGAAAGTGATGCCCGCACTTGCACATCTGTGTGCCGGTTGCACGTGGGGCCTTTAGTTCCTCTTCGCTCCGTTGTCCGTCCCGAATTTCGCGCTTGGCCCACGCTTCGGGAGTTTCAAAAGGCATCTGATCGGGGAATGACGGCATCCCCGGCGCTCTCCAGCTTCCCTTTTCTGACTTGGCCTTAGACGTAGGGGCAGGTTTTTCTTTCAGGTTTTTCCGCTTCTTCAGCGCGTTCTTGAGGGATTTGCGGTCAAGGTTGTGAAGCCAAGCCGCGAGGCCAGCGTGCGCCCGCTCGCTAATCAATTTGTCGAGGACGGTATCTAGCTCCGCCCGCAGATTCGCAACACTGGCGAGCCGTGACATTTCAAACTCAGTGAGTGCGCGGTCGGAGCAAGTGAGCAAGAAACTGAGCGGGACATTCTCAATTAAAGACTGCTTGTACCTTGCGGGAGTTTTGTACTTGCCCATCACGCACCCCCGCCCAGCAGAAAATTCAGTCTCGCGGCAACGGGCAGGGGTTTATTCGGTGGGCGACCTGCTTTGGGAACAGTTCGATTGAGAGATTCTTTGTTGCTGGTCATTGCGGTTTTTGCCGCAAAGCCTATGAATTAACTATGAGTAATCGGCCCGTAAGGGTCGGTGTAGTCCGGTGAGGATGGGTGAGCTAACTGGCGTGTTTCTGGCGTAGGTCCTTTAATTGCAACGCGCGAGAATTTGTTCCTAAGTCTTGCGCGTCTGCCAGTTCCGCCACTCCCGCAGTGGTGGCTCTATTCTACAAGCTTGAGATGCGGAGCTCCAATGGGATTTGGAGCCAGCCGCTACAAAACTGGGAGGTTTTGATACGAATTTCCGGGATGAAACACTAGAACCGGTAGCAGGCCGCGCGAAGGGGCAAGTGTTGGTGCTGGATTCGACGAGGGGGTAGGGGCATAATACCGTCGTCGAGAGTAGAACTGCTTGGCCAGTCTCTCGCCAGGCCGATGCGCCGATGCTAGGCGCGGGCTCCAGCCGACGCTGCGAACGAGGGCAGCGGCATGATCATTCAAGAGCAAGGCGATCATCTGATCGTGATTCGCCAGACGGACCACGCGATTCTGTCGGGGTATTTTGCGCGCGAAGCAGGCAACGAGAATTTTGCCCGGCCCGAGCCCCTGGAATCATTCCAACTTGCCGCCACCGAGCACGACAATGGGTGGAACGAGTGGGAACTCCAGCCGCGCATCGATCCCGTCACCTTCTTGCCGTACAGCTTCATGTCGGTGCCAACGCAGGAGCACATCGACCTCTATCAGCGGGGCATCGAACGCGTTGTAAAAGTGGACCGTTACGCCGGCCTGCTCGTCAGCATGCACTGCGCGGGACTGTACGATCGGACGCGCGCCACCATGCCGGGATTCTCGGCGAAGTATGTAAAGACGCAGGAAGCCGCCGTTGTAAATGATTTCCTGCAAAGGTTGCGGCTGCAACAATTGCGGCTAAAAGTGGACCTGCGGGCGGACCCCGCGACAAAAGATTTTGCGGACGAAAAATGGGTGCAAGCCAACGCGCAGAGGCTCGAAGCGCTGGACCGCCTCTCCCTTTACTTTTGCCTGGGCCCGCTGGGGCCGGCCACGATCGACGCTGTGCCGGCCAATTACCAGGGCAATGAAGTGGATTGGGATCTGCAGCCGGAGGAAAATAACGGAGCTACGCTGGAACCCTATCCTTTCCGCCGCGATCCGCTGGAAATCAGCATTCTGGCGCGGCGAATTCCAAAGGGCCGGTATGCGGACAGTCTAGACCTTCAGAAGGCGCTGGCCCAGGCGCCGTACTTCGGACAGAAATTTACGCTGCGGGCGGGCGGCACACGGATGCAAGCACGCGTCGCCGGCATCTGAACATGCCGGCTGGCGCCCTGCGTTTCAAACGCGGTTAGTCGCTAGACGCCGGTGCGCGTGGCGCGCTCGATTCCTTCCGCGATTCGCATAATGAGC
>QIAN01000244.1 GCA_003225005.1 Acidobacteriota bacterium
TGTTGGCACATAGCGCCGTTTCGCTGCTGTGTAACAATACGTCGGTTATCGGGGCATAGCGGACCTCGTAAGCCGTCCGCCCGGCAGATTTATGGGTTCACGGCCTAGTGCTGTTCAGTGACCGAGTACTAAGCTTCTTGGAACGAACTATTTGGAAGCAAACCGACGAAGAAAGAAAAATGCTTCCGGATAGCTATGCACACTTAATCAATCGCTATGCCACTGGATTGGGCGCGCTCTTGTTGGGCATCGCTATGCTGTTCTTGTATTTCAAATTCCTTGCTTAAGCGTATGTTCACGCGACTTGCGTCGTAGTCTTCCTTTCGCATGACCCCCGACCAGCTCATCGAACTGAAAAGCAATTCCGACTTTCGAGCGCATCTTGTAAAATTCATCGCGCTTGAATGCTTCCGTAACTCGAAGCTCGAAGACCTGCACACACGGGGAAGTCTCCTCGTTCTAAAACTGGCGACTACTCCGACGTGAAAGTGGTCACGCCATACGGCGAAATTCCGTGGAACGAGCTCTCTCGTCTCAACAATGACGAGATGAAGGAACTGATGATTGACGTCGTCAATCGCACGGACCGGTATCTGGGAGCCATCCTTGTGACCAAGAAGGCGCGGAGGCGGTCGAAGCGCTCAAGACGTATGACCCGGTAGCGAAGTGGAACGACCCTGAGTAGCCATAGTGAACAGTTGCCGCTGCCGCACTTCGTCCATCCGTCGCAGCCTGTCGATGCAGCGGTCTCCCTGGGTAATCGCGGTTTCGATACGGAGCGGAAGCGACTGCTCGCCGGTGCCGAGTGGTACGCGGCCGATGATAGTGATGTCGTCGTGAGACAGAACGATTTTTTCAACATAATCGAGCAGAAACTGTCGCGTCGATGCAAAGTCGTTGCATTGCTCAGACCGATTGCGCTCCCGCGTACACAACACGGACCGCTAATGTGAAGCGGGCGACGGAACTCGCTCAGCACATCCCGTTCCAGCAGTCGCGGCTTTTTCGACGCGATCGAAAGAGATGGCGACTACGGCAGGAGCGCTGTCTTGAAGTTGCCCCGCGACCAGCCACCTTTCCTGCCGAGCGAGACGTTGAAAAGGGACGCATATGGATAGAGCGCTCTCGTTGTTGATTTCAGCAGGAATAGCTGCCTTTGGCGTTTGGGTCATAGGCTACACCATGGCGTCGGGATCGCCCTTAGGTTGGACGCTCATGGGAATTCTGTCCATCATACTGGGCTCGATCAGCCTTTATCAGGCAATCGGTGAAGCTAGGCTTGCGTAGAATTGCTTACCCGCCCGCCGACGCCGCTCCGGCAGGCCGACGAGGTAATCGAACGAGTCCACTTCGGTTGTTGGCACGTTTGCGACATGCCGACTTCGCCGAGCGATGTCCGTTCTCAGGGGCAACCCGGAAGACATTTGCTCGAACTTAGTTCTTCCGATCTGACCCACGGACCTCCTGCTTGAGCGCCGCTGGGGTCCAATTAGCTACCATTATCTTGGACCGCACGCGGAAGGACTGAGTGGCGGCTATCGTTTTACATCGACATTCATTCAGCAGACGCGCATAGTGATCTACCGTCACGCCAACGCAAGGCGTCGGCCCTTCAAAAAACTCGTTAAGTCGGCATCCATCTGGGTGTCCGCCGGACTTTGACCGTTTAATGGAAGGACAACTCATGCCACTACCCTCAATTTTACAGGACCATTCGTTCAAGCGTCTTGTCCAAGGCGCAGCCGTTGGCGCGGTGGTAACCATGATCATTGGCTTCAACTGGGGCGGCTGGTCGATTGAAAGCACAGCTGCAAAGCGGGCTGATGAAGCTTCAAAGAGTGCCGTAGTTGCAGTCCTTGCGCCCATTTGTGTAGACAAATTTCAACACTCATCGGACGCGGTCAATAATTTTGTCGAACTCAAGAAAGTGTCGGCGTATATGCAAGGCAGTTTCGTGGAAAAAGGCGGCTGGGCGACTACGCCTGGTAGCGACAAGGCCAACTCAGCGGTCGCCCAAGCGTGCGCCACTATGCTGGGAAATCTGAAATAAGGTTTGGCGGAATCGTTGTGGCTGCATTTCATAAGAAAAGCACGCCCTGAACGCGACCAGACTTATGTAATCGTGCCCGCCTCTATTTTTCCCCCTGCAGCGAGGGCACCGGAAGACCGCGCCATCCCCCTTCGGCGTGGCCTTCACGTTATGATGTTCGCGGCAACCGGATCATGCGAGATTCCGCGAAACCGGACATGTGGCGGACATGCCAAAATCGACGCGTTTGACCCTAAACCGACATTTTCGCCTTCGCATTCCGACTGAGACAAGCCGAAGCGGCGGTGAGCCTGTCGAATGAATCTTCGGCCAACCGCGTCGCAGACCCTCGGTACACCTTGCACTGCTCGTCCAATTGCTGAAAGAGTGGTTTTGGGGCTTTGGAGACTGCTCATGCGGTTTGTTGGCTTCGTAACGTTCGCAACGGCGGCCCTAAGCTGCACCTCCGGCCGGGCACAGGAGTTACCCGCATACTCGTCGTCGAGCGACTATCGAAAATTGACCTGCACTGAATTGGCGCAAGAAGGTCGCGCGATCTCAAAGAGGGGATTTATGCTTTCCGGGTTGAAAGCGGGTCTGGGTGGCAGCGATGGCACCAAGACAGCACCAGCGATCGTGATTGTGTGGCCCGCGACTTCGCCTGTAGGTGACGGGCAGCGATCGGAGAATCTCGCGCTGACCCTCAAGCAAATGGAAGCGGTTGAGCAGGCGAGCATGGAAAGCCAGTGTAGCCTTCGATTTCAACGACCACCCGCAAGCTAGCTGCAAATCGTCAAGCGCGGCATGACGCGAGCGCGTGAGGTGACAGATGCCACTTTGCGAGATGTTCGCTCGGCGCTTGGGCTGTTTAACTTGGATTGAACGGATTTGAGCCCGTGCAGGGAATGTCTGAATCTGGCACGTTTGAGATATCCCGACTCGCTCTGAGAACGTCCCGTTATAGACCGGAAGTCGTGGTCGCCTGCTTGTCGGCGAGCTTTACAAACGTCCGCTGCCCTGCGGCTCCCCCCTAGGCCACTCCATGTTAGACTTGATCAGCCAAAAGCGGAGCTTCGCTCCTCCGACCTCAACCTTTGAGAGGTTGAGATCTTGTTGTCCGGAAGGTTCGCAGTTCCCGCGGGCGCGTCAGATGCGATACTCCTTGCCAAACAATCGTCGGCCTCAAATCGGGCGCGAAGCGCAAAAAATTCCATAGCATTCGGGTTTCAGAATTAGTGCCGGGCGAGGGACTCGAACCCACACCTTCCATAACATCTGACCTGCGACACCGCGGTGTAGACGCCAGATAGAGAAGTCACCGTTCGCCCAGATAGAGATGTCACTCTCCACGGTTTTGGTTGGGGAGTTTTGGGCCGATCACGGTGATTGCGATGAGCCGGACGGAGATCGACCGGATGAGCGTGTTGCAGGATCTGGCGGCGAGCAGGATCAAGATAACGGAAGCCGCGACGCTGATGGGCCTTGGTCGGCGTCAGGTGTTCCGACTGGCCAAGGCATATGGCCAGCGAGGCCCGGCAGCGTTGGTTTCCCGGAGGCGCGGCCGGCCGAGCAATCACGCCTACCCTGCGGATTTACGCGATGCGGCCATTGGCATCATCCGAGAGCGTTACCCGGACTTTGGCCCGACCTTGGCAGCGGAGAAGCTTGCGGAGTCTCATGACATCGCCTTGCCCGCGAGACTGTGCGCCAATGGATGATCACGGCAGGTCTATGGAAGGATCGCCGGGCCCGGTTGAAGGCGGTTCATCAGCCGCGGTACCCGCGCGATTGTTTAGGCGAGTTGATCCAGATCGACGGATCAGAACATTGGTCGTTCGAGAGTCGGGGGCCGCGCTGCACCCTGCTCGTCCATGTTGATGATGCCACCAGTCGGCTGATGCATCTGCAGTTTGTCGAGAGCGAGAGCACCTTCGACTATTTTGCGGCGACCCGCGCCTATCTGGGGCGTTACGGCAAGCCGGTGGCGTTCTATTCCGACAAGCACGGTGTCTTTCGGGTCAACAGGAAGGATGCGATCGGCGGTGACGGCATGACCCAGTTCGGCCGGGCTTTGCATGCGCTGAACATCGACATCATTTGCGCCAACTCCTCGCACGCTTATAATTTCTAGGTCATACTTCCCGGTATGAAGCAGCGGATCGAGATTTGATCGTCAACTCGGATCGGCCATACCATCGTGCGCCCCGCCCGATTCGGTTCGGTGATCACGGCGTCGTCGGGAACATCGATCCAGTTATTCTCAACGCGAACCCGATAATGGCCGCCTTGCGATTCCCAGCCGGGGTCTGCGGCGGGTAGCCGGATTACCCGCGGAGGTCTACAGCCTTCTCGCTACCGAGCGTTTGAGCACAAGCCCTTGCAACCGCCGAGTCTGGCTCGGTGCTTCCCGGCATCGTTGCCCAACCGCCTTTTTCAATGAACCTGCTCTGGTCCGATGCATAAGTTGCCTTCTTCATCTCGGCCAAGTTCGCCGAGGCACCAGCCGCTTGTCGGAACTTCTCAACGCAGATGGGTGCAAGAACTGCGACGACAGCCGTTGCAGCACGGCTCTTCGCGATCGTCTCGGCGGTTCCACCCGTCACCCAGCCGCCCCAATTGAACCCCACGATCGCCAGAGCAATTGCTCCGGCTGCAGCGCCCCACAGTGCGGG
Organism: Acidobacteriota bacterium; assembly: GCA_003225005.1. GTDB lineage: Bacteria > Acidobacteriota > Terriglobia > Terriglobales > Acidobacteriaceae > Sulfotelmatobacter. Next base: position 4,702 of record QIAN01000244.1, read on the forward strand.
CTTAACGGCAGCTTTTGTCTCCTTGGGGATTTCCATGATTTTCACCTTTGATTTAGAGGTATCGAGAGTTTCACCCGTTGACGATGCTAGACACGCCGACCGCTCGGCGTCTGTATAAAATTGCTCACTCGGTGTGTGCATAAGCGATAATATGCAGACCGCCCTGGTCATGACATGCTCAGGAATCTGCGACGCTTTCACCATCCGCCATCGAGCAACAGAGTCCTCTGCCGCTCGCGAGATGATCGAACCATGGCTTCAGAGGTGAATTGGCGTAGCGGCCGTCGAGGTCGCGCGCGGTCACACCACCAACGAGGTAAGCAACTGCCGTACTGAGGCTCAGACCAAACACGATGCGCTTCATGTGCCATGTTCCTGAATGTTAGAGTCTGTTTTAAGTTGTTTTCGTACGGCGAGCCGCGACAGAAAATGAAAAAGGCCTCCAACCGAGGTGGCCTCCTTGCTTAATCTTCATCGTCTGGGCTGTTTCCGAGGCAAGTGGCCTACTTTGAATCAGCCAGTGGCCTAGCATTACAGTTGCCGTTTTGCTTTGAGGTGCGCCCGCCGGGCGATCGCCTGGTGAGCTCTGCGCCAGAGTGACCATGCGATGACGTGGGC
>QIAN01000243.1:0-462 GCA_003225005.1 Acidobacteriota bacterium
TTCGAAAGCATTTATCGTATATACAGCCGGCGCGTTTACTCCCTGTGCTTGCACATGATAGGAAATCCGGCCGAAGCCGAGGATTTATCCCAGGAGGCGTTCCTGCGGGTCTTCCGCAGGATCCAAACGTTTCGCGGCGAATCCGCATTCTCCACTTGGCTGCACCGCTTGGCCACCAACGTCGTACTCATGCACCTGCGCAAGAAAAAGTTGCCGGCGGTCTCGCTGGACGAAACGCCGAGATCAAATGAAGAAGGCGCCCCAGTGGGCAGCGAAGTCGGAGGCCCCGACGTGTTGCTGGCCGGGTTGATTGACCGTGTGAACCTCAAACGCGCCGTCGAACAGTTGCCCACCGCCCACAAGATGGTGTTTGTGCTCCACGACATCCATGGCTATAAGCACCAGGAGATCGCCGAAATAATGGACTCGTCGGTCGGAACGTCCAAGGGGCGGCTCCATCGG
>QIAN01000243.1:516-3039 GCA_003225005.1 Acidobacteriota bacterium
GTCTTACTGACCAGACCCAGCCCAGACCTCAGACACTCTCATCTTTCGGAATGGCGCGTAGAGAGCAATCACAGCGTTCTCGCCGATGGGCTTGCCCCGGACGTGTTCTATCTATCGATCCACGTTATCGAGCACCCAGATATTTCCGGAAACTTGCGCGACCGTGACTACCAGTCGGTCTCGCGTTAGGGTGAGGGAAACCGGCTCTATGTGCTGGGGAATCATCTGGGTGGGATGCTCGAACCGGGAGACTTGGAACGGCTTTCCATTGGGCTTTCCGCCATCTGAGTCAAATCGAGTTCCCCATACGTTGAAGAATCCACCGCGCCGGGAAAGAAAATAGATCGTCTTTCCATCGGGAGACCAGCGGGGTTTGTCGTCCCATTGTTTACCATCGGTAATTCGAACCCAGGGGCCGCCCGAGGCGAGCATCACATAAAGAGTGGATTCCGCGCCCGTGGAAACGCTTCGACTGGCCTCAAACAAGATCCAGCGCTGGTCAGGGGAGAACTGAGGCTGCCAAATATCGTAATCGGAACTCGCAATCGTTTTTCTTGGGCCAGATTCGGAGCCTGCAGAATCGGCAACCGGTAACGTCCAAACTTCCTCTCGCTTGCTGGCAATCTCCCGGAGTGATACAAGCAAGCTGCGTCCGTCAGATGACCAGTCGAACACTAGGGGATCTTTGCCAGGAAAAGAGGCGAGTGGTTGTTCAGCACGGTTTTGTTCAGACCACTGCATGATTTGGCTTTGACCCGAACGGGAGTTAATTCGGGTATAAGCCAAGCGAGTTCCATCGGAAGACCAGTGAGGATAGAACCGACGGTCGTCGTCGTAAATGACCGGCGTTTCTCGGCCGTCCACCAGCGATTTTTCTCTCATCTCCCACTTGCCCGCTCGAACAGATATAAAGGCGAGTTTTTTGCCGTCGCGGGAGAGATTCTCTTCAAACGAAGTCATTCCAGGTGAAGTTATGACTTGGCCGGCGCCACTGATGCGGCCGGTATTCGCGTCGAAATTGAACAGCAAGCTTCGGATCTGTTCGGACTGGGACGTAAACGCCAGCCTTTTGCCATCTGGCGAGACCGCTGCCCCGGCGTCTGGACCCGGACCAGCCGTCATTCGCTCGACTGCGGTAGCTTGGAAGTTCGGCGGATCAATGCTCATCCTCCAAATATTTCTTGCGCCCCGCAAGGTCTGATCATAGTAGACGGCGTTGCCGGAAGGCGCCCATGCGAAATTGGAACTTCCAATGGAAAATTCCGCGCTCCCGTCCGCGGCAACCCTGCCAAGAGCTTGCCGTATCGCCGGACCTATCTCCAACCTCTGCTCGGAGCCACCGGCGAATGGAATTTTCCAGGAATCCGGCAAGCAGGAACAATTGACGGTGACTTCTTCAGGCCCTGCGCCCCACACCGTAAATTGCTCACCGTCGGGCTGCCAAACCGCAACTTCGGGTGAGATGCCGTGCTTTGAAAAAAAATCCCCCAAGACTTCGCGCGGGGAAGCGCCGTCGAGTCCAGTGACATAAAATCGATGGTCGGGGTACAAGGGGACAAATTCAGTGTCGAACAAGATTTGAGTTCCATCGGGAGACCAGTGAGGGCGAAAGCCGAACGGTGCGACTTTTCTTTCCAGGCCACTGCCTCCCAACGCAGGAATAACAAACAGACCACCTTCGCCATCTTCCGAACGATAGGCAATATACTTTCCATCGGGCGACCACTCTGGTTGCCAGTTCTGCCCCGGCCCTTTTGTAATTTGGACGGGATCGCCGCCAGTGATTTGTTGGACCCAGATGTCAGGTCTGCAGTCCCTCGTCGAAGGTAAGTCGAGTAAGGGCCCGCTGAACGGGCCCGACCGGGCGGTGTCTTAGTTCATAGACCGCAGCGCCGCCTGCCATAAACACAGCAACGGCGACGAGAATGGCGCGGCGAGTCAGCCGGGCGGGCTGAGTCTGGGCTTGTGGTTGTTCGAGTTCGGGTGGAGTCGCGACGGCACCTTCAACGGGTGCGATAAAACGGTAACCGCGGCGGGGAAGCGTCTCAACAAAGCTGGGATTTTCCGAAGAATCACCCAGTATTTCGCGGATCTTGTTGATGGCAGTGTTGAGGTTGTGGTCGACATCAACGAAAGTCTCCGGCCACAGTCGCTTTTGCAGCTCTTCGCGCGTGAAGACGTCACCTGGGCGTTCCAGCAAGATGGCCAGAACCTGAAATGGCTGCCCGCCAAGCTTGAGTCTAATCCCGCCTTTGCGAAGCTCTCCTGCTTGCAGATCCACTTCATACGCTCCGAAGCGGACGAATCGACGCGAATCGCTAGCGCTCGGCAAAGGCGCGGCCCTCACAGTTGCCCCGGAATCTTAGCATTGAGCATTGAACCTGCAACATGCAAGGCTTCGCGCCAGGCCCAGGCCCTCCATAACTCCAAATAACTGCTTTCTGTCCAACGAATTACGCGTTGAGTTTCATTCTATTTTTCACTTACCCCAATCGAGTTGCCATGCATTGAGGTAGCACTGCC
>QIAN01000243.1:3064-5760 GCA_003225005.1 Acidobacteriota bacterium
GCACTCCGACGAAAGCGCGTCGATCAGTTACAAAAGAAAGGACGCCAATTGGCTTAAGTTAAGGTTGTTGTTTGGCTTGGTCGGAACACTCACACTGGTTGCCGGAACGGCTCGGTGCGCGGTGAATGACAACACCCCCGGAATCCGAATTCGGGTGGATGATTACGCGCATGTGTCCCCGGGGATATTGAATGGAGCACAGCGCGAGGCCGCCAGGATTTTGGCAAAAGCTGGGCTGCGAGCTGAGTGGCTGGACTGTTCACTCAAGAACGAATCAGCAGCCGATCCCTGTAGCGAGCCCCTGCAGCCAACGGAGATCGTGCTGCGCCTGATTTCCGAGGCGAAAAATAACAAGTACCAAGATTCCGTGTTTGGCTTTGCAGTGGTTCCGCTGGTCGCCAGCGCCTATGTCAACTATGCAGTGCGAAGCGCTCAAAGGGACAACGCGGAATTCGAAATTCCCGTGATTCTAGGAAGCGTCATTGCCCACGAAATTGGGCATCTACTGCTCGGTCTGAACAGCCATTCCGAATCCGGGATTATGCAAAAGCAGTGGGAACGTCATCAGATTCGGCAGGCTCTAACCGGGAACTTGCTATTCACCATCGAACAAGGGCAGTCGATGCAAGCCGAGATCCGTAAGCGGGCGCAGAATCCCCCACACTGATCGTAGTACCGCAATCAGTTAGCAACCTCGATGTCTGACAGCGATCACGCAAGGCAGAGACGGCAAACTCAGTGGCAAACTCGGAACCCATGGCAAGCGCGGCGAGAAGCCCTGCATCCGCGGGTTACGCATCACTGTCTACGTTTTGCGGGAATTTCCCTATCTCACGGAAGAAGATATTCGGGCGTGTCTTGCCTATGCTGCCGATCGCGAGCGCAAGCAGAAAATTTGGAGAGCCTGAAACTTCTTTTCGAAATAGGCTATTCGTCTCCCTCAAGCCATTCGAATTAACCGAATATAAATAGGTATTGACTTTATACTCCTGCCGTGATAGGCTGCATTGTGATTGGTTCGACGCCCTCCTCCTGCCTCGCGGCGAACAACCACCCTCTCGGCCTTTCCCCAAAATCAAGTAAGTCCTCTGGAATCAATACTTATGGAATTCGTGTTTTTAAGTGCTTTAGAATGAATACTTACGAAAAAACAGGGGAGGGGGGTAGGGTGGAGTTCCGTTTTGGAACTCGTCAGCGGCGGGAAGAAAGGCCGGCTTGGGTCCCTTGGCTCGCTCGGGATAAAAAAGCCGACCCTACAACGGGGAGAGGACGCCGGCTGGAAGCCCTTCCAGGACAAGCAGACGTTACGAAATCAAGCCTGCGCGGCGTGCGCTTTAATCTGCAGCGGACGGATCGACGCTTCGGCTTCGCGGCTTACTTTTACTCGCGGGTGCAGGACCTTGGCCAGAATCTCGAGGCCGGTCATCAGCCGCGGCCCGGGACGCGAAAAATAGCTGTTCGCTTCCAGCGCGTACACCTGACCGTTGCGCACGGCGGGAATATCGTGCCAGCCATCGGGCAACTTCATCCCGCGAAACTCTTCGCCGGCCTGTTCCGCCGTGTATCCACACGGTGCAAGCAGCACCACGTCCGGCGCAGCGGCAGTCACTTCATCCATCGTCACGCGGAACGACGGCGTCCGCGCCGTGCCAAAGACGTCGCGCCCGCCGGCAAACTCAATCATCTCCGGCACCCAGTGCCCGCCGACATAAATCGGTTGCAGCCATTCCAGAAATGCCACGCGCGGCCGGTACTCTTTCGCGGAGGCGGCTTCTTCAATTTGCAATTGCAGCGAGCCCAACCGCTCCGGCCCGTCTCTTCGCCGACCCACAAAATATCGCGCCACACGTCGCCCAAATCCTGCGGGTTCAGGCACAGCACTTCCGGCCGCGCATCGAATTTCGCAAGCGCGCTCGCCAAATCGTCCGGCGAAGCCGCACAGACATGGCACAAATCCTGCGTCACGATCAGGTCCGGTGCCAACGCTTGCAGCGCCTCCGTGTCCACGGCGTAGAGGCTCTCGCCGCGCTCCACGTATTCCCGCACTTGCCGGTCGATTTGGAGCGGCCCCGCATCCTTATCAATGCGCGAATGAATCACGATGGTCTTGGTGCGCGCCCGCGGCGGGAAGTCGCACTCGTGGCTTACGCCCACAATTTCGCGGTCAAATCCCAGCGCAAACAGGATTTCCGTGGCCGAAGGCAGGAGGGATACAACTCTCATGCGCGGACTCTACCACAAGGCCGTGGCCGGAGCCACAACTGCGCAGGTCTATTAGTACTACGACCGGTAGCACGGCCACTCCTGGCAGTGCTCTTCGATGTAGACCGCAGGCACGGTGTGATATTTGGGACAAGTCGCGCTACTTATACAAGAAATACTTCCGACGCGTCTTTTCGTATGCGGCCAGGTCGTCTTTCCAGTCGGCGACAATTTTTTCTGGCGGAGCGCCAATTCGCAGTTCCTCCACCGTCGCGGCGTTGCCGAGCAGCGTTATCGTCTTCGCCAGATCCACTTTGTCCGGATACAGCTTTTTTAAGACCGCCGCAATTTCCAGCCCCATACGCATCGGGCGCACCGCGGATTTTTCGCCAATCTTTATGCTCACTCCGCCGCACCGTTGCCCCGCGTACAAACCGGAAACCGGAATCAGCAATTGCGAAACGAATTTCAGCCCCGGCAAATGCTTCGCATTC
>QIAN01000245.1 GCA_003225005.1 Acidobacteriota bacterium
TCGCGGCGGAACCGCTCCAGCGCTTGCGCGTCCTGGGAAACTTCGTCGGGAAGAAACTTGAGGGCAACAAAACGACCGAGTTCTGTATCTTCGGCCTTATACACCACCCCCATCCCACCGCCCCCGAGCTTCTCGACAATGCGGTAGTGAGAAATGGTCTGACCGATCATGGCAGCAAGGGAATACTACGTTGAAGGGAAAGGCAAGTCAATGAAAGCGGGGGGGTTGTGAATCGTACGTGAGTATCACTGTGGTTAAATCGCCTTAACGCTGGAACCGAGTAGCAGGCCCCCATTGCTGGGGGCCGGCCCTCTCAGAACCGGACGTGACGGTTTCCCGTCATCCGGCTCAGGCCCTTTGAACGCCTCTTTCGGGGAGACGCGGTGGTGATATAGATATCCCTTGGCGGTGAACCCTGTCGTGGCACTCTGGATGGAGGAAGACGCGGTTCTCGGCACTCGTGGCCCTCCCCCATCACACGGGGGACGCGATGATGAAGACGCCATCCCGTGATTCGGGTGATCCGGATACTGCATACGGGGCAGAGCCCGCGTTGGAACTTCCAGAGAAAGCGAAGTGTTTGAGTACCCCGGAACGTCGCTGCCATATGATCCGCTTCGCGTTTCTCGAAGTAGGTTTCGTAGGCGGGGTCGTATGGGTTGGCTTCGCCTTTGACCTTGACGTGTCGTTGAATGGGCGTGCGACTGACGAGCAGCAAGTGCACCTTACGTAGGTTGCCGTCGTTGTCGCGTGCTTCCCCGAAGAATCTCCAGTTATTGTGTCCCTGCCGCTCAAAATATTTCCGTTTGAGCCAGCCGGGAGATTTTTGCTGGTGCCTTCGCGATGAAAAACGCGTTTACTCACTACATGCCGGTGATAGTTAGCCCAGCCCCGTATTTTGGGGTTGAGCCAATCAATCAGATCGGCCGCCGACATGCCCAAGGCGGCTTTGATACTCTTACGGATGCCGTCCAGGAAAGCTGTGACGTTCTTCTTGGAAGGCTTGATGAGCAGTTTCCCATTGGGATACTTGCGCACATTTTGTCCGAGAAAATCGAAGCCTTGCTTCACGTGCGTGATGACCGTCTTCCTGGGAGAAAGTTCCAGCCCTCGTTCGCTTAGAAACTGCTCGATGAGGGGCTTGACTTCCCCTTCCAGTAGTTCTTTCGTTCTACCGGTGATGATGAAATCATCCGCATAGCGGATGAGATTGACACAGGGCGATTTACCTCCGAGGGAGGGGAGAGGTCTACTTGTCGGGAACTTTTCCTACAAGAGCCGTTCCAGTCCATCCAACGCACAATTGGCGAGCGCTGGCGAAATAATTCCGCCTTGTGGGGTCCCTTCCGAAGTTTCGTGGAGGACGTGCTTATCCAAATACCCGGCCTTCAGCCACTTTCGGACAATGGCTCGATCCATGGGGACGTGAGCCAGAAGCCAATCGTGCGAAATCCGGTCGAAACAGGACTTGATGTCACCTTCCAGAATCCACTGCGGGTTGTCTTTGGATAGTGTATTGAAACACTGTCCGATGGCATCGGCGCAGGACCGCTGCTGACGAAACCCATATGAGTTATGGTCAGCCGTGGTTTCCACCGCGGGATCCAGTGCCAGTAGATAGAGTGCCTGCTGGGCTCGATCTTTCATGGTGGGGATTCCGAGGGGACGCATCGTTTTGCCATCCGATTTCAGGATATAGACGCGTCGAAGGGGCTGAGGTTGATAGCCCCAACGCTTGAGTTCATGCACAGCCTGCATCTTCTTTTCTGGGGTGTCCCAGATTACCCGATCCACCCCCGGGGTCTTCCTGCCTTGGTTTTCCGTCACCCGTCGAACGGCGAGAACTTTGCCGCTATACGAGTGGGTCAGCAGGCGTTGCAAGGCTCGCACCTTGCCCCATCTGCCTTCCCTCACCGCCTTCACGATACGCACTTGGAGTCGGCGAACATTGCGGTGGATGGCCTGCCAATCGATGGCATACCATTCCCCCGCTTCGCTTGAGACCGCACCAACAGTTTGCGCTGTCGTCATTTGCCTTGCCTCATAAGCCGATTTGCCGAGTTTTCTCGTGTAAAGCACCTCAGGGAAGTCTGCTCACTTTCGCGCCCGGTGATGTTGTCAGACTGGCCGACGCAACCGGTATCTGCTCCATTACAGAGCAGCCTTCGCTTTCTCCCTGACCTGCTGTCCGCACCGCCATGGGTTCCTCTTGCGAGAAACTTTCCCCCCGTTCGGGAGGAGCGGTGTGGATTTA
>QIAN01000246.1 GCA_003225005.1 Acidobacteriota bacterium
AACTTCACGAAGAACCTGGAGCTGGTGGCGCGCATCGACGAGCTGGCGCGCGCCAAGAAGTGCACGCCGTCGCAGCTCGCGCTGGCCTGGGTGCTGGCGCAGGGCGAGGACATCGTGCCGATTCCCGGCACCAAGCGGGTGCGCTATCTGGAGGAGAACGCAGCGGCCGCCGCGGTCACGCTGAGCGCCGCCGAGCGGGAGGCGATCGACGCGGCGTTCCCGAAGGGTGCTATGAATCGATAAGGGCGAGGAGATTCCGAGCGAGTGTCAACGGCGGGTTACCCGCGACCCCTATCGTGCGGCGGTCCCGTTGGGCTACCTTCTGGGTCGCAGGCCGATGGCTCTGCGGATTCTGCAGATCTGCTCCCTTCGCTTTGACGCCTCCTACTGACGCCATCCCGGACTGAGTGTAAAGGCTCAGCCATCTCATCGGGCGACGTGTGCCGTGTCACTGACACCGCCCATTGTCGTTAGCGCAGCTTCCGAATGTCTGACAGGGAGAGCCCATCGTGCGCGCATCCGTTCCGTCATTGCTAGAAACCGAGCCAGAAACTGAGCCGGAAACCGAAGTCGGCCCGACTCCACAGCAGCTGGATGCCACTAAAGCTGGAGCCCTAGTTCATCTTCGGGAGCGACGTCTCGTGGAGCGCCTGAAGGCAGAGTGGCCCCTGAGAGCAGGGGATCCCGAGCCCACCACCGTGCCGCAGCAGGTGTACGTGATCGATGTGAGGAGACCCTCGTTTCTGCTGCAAGGCGGCTGCCTGGTGCAGGTGAAGGCCGAGTACCCTAAAGAGACTCGCGTGTTTTGGTGCCTGTTCTTCGATGGGGACCCGAACGTCGTCGTTGTGCCGTTCCTGGATCGTAAGAGATCGATTCGAGACGTCATTGCTGAGAAACGTAGCCTCGAATGTATCCGAATCGACTCCAAAACCATCCGCGACTACGTTGTGGAAGTCCTGAACTATGCACTGGCGTATGCAGGGTGGGGATCCGTTTTGCTGGTGAAGGATCTTGACCAGCATTCCAGAACTTGGGGGGTGCTGGACTGGCCGACGCCATTGCGGGATAGCGAGAAGGAGGAAGTGGAGGCGTGCTTGAGGAGCATCAAAGCTGAAGAAGACACCGGCTACAGCCTAAGGGTTGAGGCGTGCATGGTGGAGCTCGATGCCCTGGTCTGGCGTGAATTCAGGATCTTCACCAAGGACAGTCCAAGCGAACTCGACCCGGGGAGGAAAGGCGAAGTCTCGCCGGCCAAGCGAGACCCGGAGGTCCTCTTGAAGGGTCTGCCGGACAACTGCCATGCAAATCCAGGTGCTAGTCTGGGGGTTCCCGACGTACGCTTTCCTCCGGACCCGGAGGGCTGGGAGGTGGTACCTCCTGAGGATGCTTCGTTCATCCTCTCGGACCTTAACCGGCGCATCGTACCAGCGCTCGATCCAACCCGATTGGGCCGCTGGAGCCGCCAGCGCCTGACGTTTTACGATCTCGATTTGTTAAGAATTGAATCCGCGAATTCAGACGAAACGAGGACCGCATACATTCTCCGGAAGCCCGGCTTTCTCCGGAAGCCCGGCTTGGCCCTCCCGCTGGACTCAAAGTCGTCTCCGATTCTCCAAATGAACGAGATACGATCGCAATCGGGGGATGGGCTAGTCATTCGGACAGAAGAGGACGCAGCCGCCTACGCGGTCTTCTTTGGCAGCCATGTCTGGGGTCCCGAGGGACCATTCATGGTGTTGAAGAGCCAGGATGACGACGCCATCGGTAAATTTGACTGGACCGACGCGGACTTCAATCCTCGTTACTTCGATTCCAAAGACCGCGCGCTCGCGGCCATTACAGCGCCGGTACCAAGAGAGGTGAAACCATCCGGCGTTGAGCCAGCGTTTGCGGTTGACGCCTGGGTACTCTATGGAGCAGGCATCTACAAGGTGACCTTCTCCGTATTGGCCCATGGCTCGATCAGGATGACGTATGACGAGGCAATGGTGTCCGCGCCGTCTCTTCCGATTCACCGATTGAACGAGATACTGCGAGAGCGCCGGTCGAAATCGGGGGATGGGCAAGTAATTCGGACTGCGGCGGACGCAGCCAGTTACGTAGCCTCTTTCCCCCGCCGTGTGTGGGGTGACGACGCACCGTTCATGGTGTTGAAGAGCAAGGATGACGCTGCCATCGGTCAATTGGACTTGACCGACGCGAAGTGCGACCGGTTCGATTCTATCGGTGCCGCGCTCGCGGCTATTGCGGCGCCGGCGGCAACGGAGGTGGAACCATTCGGCGTTCAGCGAGCGTTCGAGGTTGCCGCCTGGGTACTCTATGGAGAAACGATTTTCAAGGCGACTTTTAAGGTGTTGGCCGATGGCTCGATTGAAATGACGGATCATGATGAAATGCTTTCCGCCGGAGGCAAAGACAACTCCTATCTCCCCTATCGCCCACTGAAAACCGTCATTGAGCCCACGGAACCGCTGGCGGCATGGGAATTGGAGAGGGCATATGGGCCACCGACCGTCGCTGAGAATCGCGTCGTGACCGGTCAACTGACTCGGGAAACCCTTCCCGTTCGGGGTTTCCGTCGTTGCAGGTTCCGGGGCCGGCTCGACCTGCGACTTCTCGTTTCGGACCGCGGACTCAGCTTCGAGGAGTGCGTCTTCGAGAATGGCTTGGATCTGTCGGGGGCGCGTCTGAAGGGCACGCTCTCAATAATCAACTGCCTTCTCGTGCAGGGTGGGCACCATCCGCGGATCGACACCGCGCAACCGTTTTCATTCGAGGGTTTGTCCGCGGATAGTCTGCAGATCAACGGACTGTGGTCGACTGGCAGTCTCAATGCCAGCAGGGTTCGAATCGATGGTGCCGTGCACTTGTTCCACGTGACGACGCTGGGTGGAATCGACCTCCAGCAATGCGTCATCGAACAGTCCATGGTCTTCCAAGACGTCCGGGCTGGTACGAACGTCGAGACTTCGACGAGCATTGAACTGTATGGCGCGGTCATCAAGTACAACGCTGTGGGATTCCGGGATGTCGCTCTGACGGGCGATCTCTCGGCAAACTTCCTGCGGGTCGGAACCGGTTTCTTCCTGGAGTCGGACGCCCCTCGGGGCAACACAATTCACGGTTCGATTGACCTTGGCGGGGCCAACCTCCCGCAACTCTTGCTAATCCGCAATACCTATGTGGGCAAGTCCATCGCAGCCAAAGCGGTTGCCACTGGCGATGTCGACCTGTCTGGCGTGCAGTGCAAGGGCGGGATCACCCTCGAAGAGGCCGAAATCCAGCGCGATCTCCATATCGGGAAGGGCGGCTCTGGCCACCGCGCGGCCGCGACGCACCTGGCCATGACTGGACTGAAGTGCCTGGGCGAAGCCGACATCACCGGCCTTGTCCTTGCAAACCCGGCGCCGACGGCCGAAAGTCCAAATAGAACCGTTATCGCGGTCCTGGCCACGTTCGCTAAGAAGGTCATCAAGAAGGTCATCGCCATGACCGGACTGAAGCGCCAGGGCGTAGCCGACATTACCGGGGTCTTCAGGAAGTTCGAGGCGCCGACGGCCGAAAGTCCAAATGGCACCGTTATCGCGAACCTGGCCACGTTTGCCAAGAAGCTCATCGTCGCGACGCTCATCCGCGACGAAAAAACGAAGCAACTGGTGGAAAGAAGCGCCAGGATTCCCGGACGCCTGGACCTGTCGGGGAGTACCATTGGCGAACTAGCCGTTTCCGTTAGCTCGTTCGAAGGGGAGGTGAACCCCGAAAACTTGAGGGCTAAGGGCATCCTTCTCAAGCAAGCGCAGATCAACAAGTTCTCTGCCATCGGAAACAAGAGCGGCTATCCCCGTCCCATCGACCTGAGCTTCTCGGAGATCAAGTGGTGGGAGTTCCGAGGGGAAGGCGGCAATTCCGAGAGCGACGCCGCCGCAGACTACCTGCAACTCCTGAAGGGGGATCCCCACAAGCAGCGTCACACGTTCAGCTCCATCGAGCAGAACTTGTTCAACCGGGGCCTCGACGAGGAGGCCGACGAGGTTCACAAGGAGATGCGCAATTGGCTGCGGACCGAGGGCTACGAAC
>QIAN01000247.1 GCA_003225005.1 Acidobacteriota bacterium
CACCTGATCCGTTTCGCCATCGCCCGCAAGATTACTTCCTGTACTTTCATTGCCCGCTCCATCGCGGCCTTCGAGTAAGAAACCATGCTTCGCATGGTCTCTTATCCTCACCGCCCGAAAAGCGGACATATCACGTGCTATCTCAACCGGACATATCATGTGCTAACGACACCTTGGGCAACTCTGCGTTGACAATCCTCCGCAAGCTACGGTATCTTAAAGTCTTTGGTGCTCTTGCGGTTGCCCGCCTGATGGCCTGGCGTCCTCGCTGGGGAATCAACGAGCGGTCTTCTTTGCGTTTTCATTTTTTTTCTGGGAGAGTTCCGATGTCAACCTATTTCCCCAAAGCGGGGGAAATTGTGCGCAAGTGGTACGTCGTGGATGCGGATGGGCAGACTCTCGGGCGTTTGGCCTCGCAGGTGGCGCGCATCCTCATGGGTAAGGAAAATCCGCAGTACACGCCGTTTCTCGATACCGGCGATCACGTCATTGTGATCAATGCGGAAAAGATCAAGACCACGGGAATGAAGGCGGAGCAGAAGCAGTATCACCACTACACGGGCTATCCCGGCGGGCTGCGCACGGAAGATTACAGAAAGCGTCTCGTCCGCAAGCCCGAGGCTGTGATCGAAGATGCGGTGCGGCGCATGCTGCCGAAGAACAAGCTGGCGGCGCATATGCTTTCGAAGCTGAATGTGTACAAGGGCGACAAGCATCCGCACCAGGCGCAGAAGCCGCAGACGCTGGCACTTGTAGTGCGGGCGTAAACGGAAGGCGAGAACGATAGGCGCAAGATCCTTCGCTCCAACTGAAAAACGGCTGCGCTCAGGATGAGGCCGGGGAGCTTTGATTTTGGGAAAAGTCTGGAAGGCTCGCTCTTAGGGAATTGAACTAGGAGCTGGAAGCCAGGAGCTAGAAGCTAAATATGGCTGAATTGGTTCAGTACTACGGCACGGGACGGCGGAAGTCGGCGATTGCGAGGGTTTATTTGCGGCCCGGAAGCGGCGATTTCAAAGTAAATGGGCGTCCCTTTGAACAGTATTTCGTGACCCCGGCGCAGCGTTCCAGCGCCAAGGCTCCGTTGGCCTCGACCGACACGGCCGCCTCATTCAATGTGACTGCGAATGTCCTCGGCGGCGGCGTGCGGGGACAGGCGGACGCGGTGAAGTTGGGCATAGCCCGTGCCTTGATGCAGTTCAACGCGGAACTCCGCAAGAAGCTGAAGAGCGAGGGAATGGTCACTCGCGACTCGCGCGGCAAAGAGCGCAAGAAGTACGGCCAAAAGGGCGCGAGAAAACGGTTCCAGTTCAGTAAGCGGTAGATTCCGAGGCCACGAGATTCCGCGCTTCGTTGCGCATGACAAAGGTTTAGTTTTTGGCTGGAAGCTAAGAGCTAGAAGCTACTAGTTGTTTTTTAGGTGTTCAATTCTTCCCGTGCCTTGGTACGGGGACGGGAATGGCAATCCGGGGCAGCCCCAGGGTGAGCGCCGGATGCAGACCAAACAAGGAGGTTAATTGGCAAATATCACCATGAAGGAGCTGCTCGAAGCGGGTGTGCACTTCGGGCATCAGACCAAGCGCTGGAATCCGAAGATGAAGGAATACATCTTCGGAGAGCGCAACGGGATCTACATCATTGACCTGCAGAAAACGCTGAAGATGTTTAAGGAAGCGTCGAAATTCGTGCAGGAACTGGCGACCGAGGGCAAGATTGTGCTCTTCGTGGGCACCAAGCGCCAGGCGCAAGATGCGATTGCTGAGGAAGCGACGCGCTGCGGCGGCTTTTATATTAACCAGCGGTGGCTGGGTGGACTGCTCACCAACTGGGTCACGGTGCAGAAGTCGGTGAAGCGGCTGAAGGAACTCGACGAAATGGCCACCGATGGCCGTTACGAGTTGCTGCCGAAGAAAGAGGTAATCAAGCTGGAGCGCGAGCGCAAGCATCTACAGGCAAATCTGGCTGGCATCAAGAACATGAGCCGGTTGCCGGACGCGATCTTCGTAATCGACTCTAATAAGGAGCAGATCGCTGTTCGCGAAGCCCGCAAACTGGGTATTCCGGTTGTGGCCGTGGTTGACACAAATTGCGATCCCAGTGAAGTGGATTATGTAATTCCAGGCAACGACGATGCATTGCGAGCAATCCGCCTGTTTACTTCGAAGATCTCGGACTCCATTGCCGAGGGTGCGCAGTTCATGAGCGACAAGCAGGTGGCCGAGATGACCGCCGCCGCGGACGCCGCTCAGGCCGCGGAAGCGGCTGTGGGCGAGAGCCATGCCGAAGAAGCCGCCGATGCCGCATCCGAAGAGATCAGCATGGAGGAAGTGCTCGGCCCTGGGGTCCACAAGAAGCCCGTGACGCCCGAGGAAGCCGAAGTGCCGAAAGCCGAGAGCCAGACGGTCTAGAACTGTTCCCTCGTCGGTGGTCGCTTGCGAAAGACGGACAAACCGGGCATTTGAAATCAGACCCGCGCGGGTCGTCCGGCGCGGGTCAAAGTTTGTTAGGGCGCATCTAATCGAAAAGTGAGATTTTCATCGAAGAAGGATTTTCATCGATATGGGTACTACCACAGTGAATATTTCTGCTGCACAGGTGAAGAATCTCCGGGAAAAGACCGGAGCGCCGATGATGGATTGCAAGCAAGCTCTGACCGAAGCCAAGGGCGATATGGAGCAGGCGGTCGTGATTCTTCGCAAGAAAGGCGTGTCGGTCGCGGCCAAGAAGTCGGCCCGGGTGACCAGCGAGGGGTCAGTGACCAGCTACATCCATGCCGGCGGCAAGATTGGTGTGCTGGTGGAAGTAAACTGCGAGAGCGATTTCGTGGCTCGCACCGACGACTTCAAAGAGTTGGTGCACGATATTGCCATGCACATCGCGGCGAGCGATCCTAAGTTCGTGCGCAAGGAAGATGTCACGCCCGAGGCTTTTGAGCGCGAGAAAGACATCTACCGGGCGCAGGCGGCCGCTACCGGCAAACCACCGCACGTAGTCGAGAAAATTGTCGAAGGCAAGATGGGCAAGTTCTACGAAGAGGTCTGCCTGCTGGAACAGCCCTTTATCAAAGACCAGGCCGTCTCCATCGCGCAGCTCATGGCAACGAAGATCGGCAAGCTGCGCGAGAACATTGCCATACGCCGCTTTGCTCGCTTCAAGGTCGGCGAAGCCGGGGCGACAATTGCTTCCACTAAGCCTACTGAGGCGAAGGAAGAGTAGTTTCCGGGGCTGCTTCGGCAGCCCTTTTTTAATGCTTTCGGGCGTGGCCGGGATGCCGCAGGACGGCGGTTGCGCTTGTCTTGAGCGAAGTCGAAGGAACCCGGCGTTACAGAATCGATACCGCGGTATCTTGGATGTACCATTCCATGACTACTCCCTCCTTTAAACGGATCCTTCTCAAGCTTTCGGGCGAGGCTCTGGCGGCAAACCAGGGCTTCGGCATCGACACTTCGCGGATTCACGAGATTGCGGCAGAGCTGGCTGACGCCCATCAGCTCGGCATCCAGATCGCGATTGTTGTGGGCGGGGGCAATTTCTTTCGCGGCGTTGCCGACCAGGCGCGAGATATGGATCGCGTTTCCGCCGATCACATGGGCATGCTGGCGACGGTAATCAATGCGCTGGCGCTGCAGGACGCGCTCGAGAAACAGAAAGTCTATACCCGCGTGCAAACGGCGATTGAGATGAATCAGGTAGCCGAGCCCTTCATCCGGCGGCGGGCGCTGCGTCATCTCGAGAAGGGCCGAGTGGTGATTTTCGCTGGGGGGACGGGAAATCCGTATTTCTCGACTGATACGGCGGCATCGCTACGTGCGATGGAGATCAAGGCCGACGCCATTCTCAAGGCGACCAAAGTTGACGGCATTTACGACGCCGATCCCATGGTCGTGAAGGATGCCAAGAAGTTCACCGACATCAGCTACATGGACGTCTTGAAGCTGGGCCTCAAGGTGATGGATTCCACCGCCATCAGCCTGTGCAAGGATAACAACCTGCCCATCATCGTCTTCAATCTGAACGAGCACGGGAATATCCGAAAGGTACTTAGCGGGGAGAAGATCGGTTCAACCGTGCGCGCGTAGAGCATGGTCGCGAATCCGCGGCCGGCTTTATGGTTTCCACTGGGTTTATAATGCAGCGTTTTGATTCCTGCCGTTTTACGGAGCTAACAACATGGCGCAAGCCTCTATGGCCGCAATCCCTGGCCTGAAAGAAACGTATACCCAGCTGAAGACGCGCATGGAAAAGGCGGTTGAAGACTTCCGCAAGGCGATGGCTGCCACGCGGACGGGGCGCGCCTCCGTGCACATGTTAGATAGCGTGAGCGTCGATTATTACGGGTCGCAGATGCCGCTAAACCAGATCGCGCAAGTGCACGCGCCGGAACCGCAGATGATTACGGTGCAGCCCTTTGATCCATCGCAGGTAGGTGCGATCGAAAAAGCAATTCGTGGGGCAGAACTGGGGCTCAATCCGATGAACGATGGCAAACTCATCCGGGTACCCGTACCTGCGCTGACGCAGGAGCGCCGCCAGGAAATGGTGAAGCACCTGCACAAAGTATTGGAAGAACATCGCACCGCGGTGCGCAATATCCGGCGCGACGGCAATGATGCCATCAAGAAAGCGATGAAGGACAAGAAGATCACCGAAGATGACGAAAAGCGTTCCCTGGAAGAAATTCAAAAGCTCACCGACGATGAAATCAGGAAGATGGAAGAGATGAGCAAGGCGAAAGAAAAAGAAGTGTTGGAGATAAAGTAGCGGATGCGAAATTGGCTTCGCTGCAAGTAACTTATCCCGAACTCACAAGTTGCGGTTTACCTCGGCCTGAAATAGTTCCTCCATTCTCATCGTTCCCTAGCCAGCCCCCGTATAATCAAGGGACCGTGAAGAAGGTTATCCACGCCGCATGCCCGCATGATTGCCCAGATGCGTGTGGGGTGCTCATCACGGTTGAGGGTGAACGGGCGACAAGAATTCAGGGGGATCCGGCGCATCCCGTAACGCGCGGGTTTTTGTGCGGCAAGGTGGCCAAATATCTGGATCGAGTGTATTCGCCCGATCGAGTGCTGCGTCCCATGCGGCGGATTGCTCCGAAGGGGCTGGCTGTGGCGACGGCTGTTGCACAGGCTGGGCGGCCGCGCTGCGCGCCCATGGACCGGGGCCGAGACCTGGTCCTGCGCGAACAGGTTTGGCGGCGCATCTCCTGGGATGAGGCCCTCGATGAGATCGCCAGGCGCTTGCGCACGATCTCTGCCGAGTTTGGCAGTGAGGCGATTTTGCCGTATTCCTACGGGGGCACGCTGGGCATGCTCAATGGCGCTTCCATGGACCGCAGATTCTTTCACCGCCTGGGCGCATCGCAACTGGATCGGACAATTTGCTCGGCGGCCGGCGATGCCGGATTGAAGTCTGTTCTCGGCGTACAACTCGGCACCGAACCGGAGCAGTTCCGGCATTCGCGTTACATCATCGCCTGGGCGTCGAACATTCACGGCAATAATGTTCACTTGTGGCCGTTCATCGCGGAGGCCCGCCGAAACGGCGCGAAGTTGGTGGTGATTGATCCTTACCGCACGCGCACGGCTGCGTGCGCCGACTGGTATTTGCCGATCAATCCGGGCACTGATGCCGCGTTGGCGCTGGCCATGATGCATGTGATCATCGGCGAAAATCTGCATGATGCGGATTACGTCGCCCGGTACACGCTAGGTTTCGAAGAGCTGCGCAAAAAAGTTAAAGATTATCCTCCCCAGCGTGTTGCGCAATGGACAGGCCTTGGGGCTGAGGACATACGCCGACTGGCGCGCGAGTATGCCACCGTGCGACCCTCCGTGATTCGCGTGAATTATGGCGTGCAGCGCTCGGAAGGCGGAGGCATGGCGACCCGGTCTATCGCCATGTTGCCCTGCCTGATTGGTTCATGGAAGGAAGCGGGCGGTGGATTGCAGTTGTCCACGAGCGGCGCGTTTGAGCTGAACGGCGACGCGCTGAAGCGTCCTGACTTGATGAAGATTGCGCTCGGGCGCGACGCTCGCGTGGTGAATATGGTGGAGCTGGGCAAGGCGCTCAACACCCTCAATGATCCGCCGGTGGAGGCTCTGTTCGTTTACAACTCGAATCCGGCGGCGGTATGTCCGAACCACAACGACGTGATTCGCGGCTTGCGGAGGCCGGACTTGTTCACCGTGGTCCACGAGCAATTCTTTACTGACACCACGGACTACGCAGACATTCTTTTGCCCGCGACCACCTTCTTTGAACATAAGGATCTGCAGGCAGCCTATGGGCATTATTATTTGCAAACGTCCGATCAGGCCATTGCGCCTCTGGGCGAATGCCGCTCCAACGTGGAAGTTTTCCGGGTGCTGGCCGAGCGTATGGGGTTTGAAGAAGCATGTTTCCGCCAGAGTGTGGACGAGATGATCGATGCCGCCTTAGATTCAAACAATCCCTGGCTGGAAGGAATTGACCGGGAGAGACTGGAACGTGAGCCGCACGTGCGCTTGAATTTTGATTCCCCGAAAGGCGCGCGGGAGGGTACGCGCGCCACCCAACCTTTTCTTCCTTTCGCCTACGGCAACTTCCGCACTCCCTCCGGCAAGGCCGAGTTTTACAGCGATGGGTTGAAAGCGCAGGGACTGGACCCCGTCGCTGAATTCACTCCTCCGGCGGAATCAAGGCATGGAAAACAGAGAGAAGGCTTCCCCCTGGAACTGCTGGCACGCAAGTCCGACAATTTTCTGAACTCAACTTTCTCGAATCTCCCATCGATTCAGGAGATGGAAGAGCCCGGGCTGCTCGAAATGCACGCCGCCGACGCTCAGTCGCGAGGAATCTCCGAAGGTGACGCCGTCAGAGTGTTCAATGGGCGCGGCGAAATCACGCTCAAAGCCCGCGTGGACGGCGCCGTACAGCCCGGCGTGGTCTCCGCGCATCTCAATTGGGCGAAGCTCAGCCCCGGAATCCGGAATATTAACGTCCTCACGTCGGAAAAACTTACCGACATGGGCAACTCGGCCACGTTTTATTCCGTCTTGGTGGAGGTGGAGCTCTCCCGGCCATCGCAATGAAGCAACCGAGGTTTGACCAGAAGAGTTGCGGCTTGGACGCCTTTCATTGCTCTACCGTATAATGGCAGTTTTCTCACATCCCAGAGGCTGAGGTCGTAGCGATTCTTTTTCGCTTGCATCCGGAGACTTTTTTTGTGCCCAAACGCGGGCGCAGCGCTTTCGGCGCTTCTGAACTGCCATCTTCTTTATTTACAAACTTTTGCGTCAGAAGAAGAGGAGGAGGAGGAAGAAGGGGATGCCCTGCTCCGGCCTGCGCTCTGCTGATGGCCCTGCTTTTATCCCTGGCCTCCCTCAGTTGGGCTCAGACCGAAGTAATCTCTGAAATTGACATTCAGGGCAACCGCCGTATTCCCGCCGATACCATTCGGGCGCGCATTTTTACTCATGCCGGGGACATCTACGACCCCGCCAGCCTGGAGCGCGACTTCAACTCTCTGTGGAACACTGGCTACTTCGAAGATATCAAGATCCTCCGGGAGCAGACGCCCAAGGGCTGGCGGATCATCTTCCAAGTGAAGGAAAAGCCAACCATCCGAGAAATAAATTACTTAGGCTTGAGCTCGGTCTCGACCAGCGACGTGCTCGACCGCTTTAAGCAGGCGAAAGTCGGCTTGTCGGTGGAAAGCCAGTATGATCCCACCCGCATTAAGAAAGCGGAAGTGGCAATCAAGGGCCTGCTCTCTGAGCACGGACACCAGTTTGCGACCATCCGGTCTGAAGTACGGCAGATTCCGCCTGCGGCGGTCGGAATCACGTTCGTGGTGAAGGAAGGGCCCAAGGTCAAAGTGGGCAAGATCAAGTTCGAGGGCAACCAAAACATCAGAGCACGGATCTTGCGGTCCGCCATGAAGAATCTGAAGCCGATTGGTGTTCCCCATTCGATCTTCCTGGAAAACATTTTCGCCAAGACCTACGACGCCACGAAGCTGGAAGAGGATACAGAGCGCGTACGGGCGGAATACCAGAATCGTGGCTATTTCAAGGTCGTGGTTAACGACCCTAAGACTGTGATTCACGACACGGG
The DNA here is from genome assembly GCA_003225005.1 of Acidobacteriota bacterium. GTDB lineage: Bacteria > Acidobacteriota > Terriglobia > Terriglobales > Acidobacteriaceae > Sulfotelmatobacter. The sequence goes on from QIAN01000247.1 coordinate 8,095, forward strand.
CCACAAGGGCTTCCATATTCCCCTCCTCCAGCACGGACCAGGCAAAGCGGTCGACATCTCCATGCCGATCGAGGAGGGCGACCGCTATACGCTTGGCGGGATCACCTTCAAAAATAACAAGGCCGTCGCAAATGTCCAGGCGCTGCGTTCTTTGTTTCCGATAAAGGATGGAGATGTCTTCAGCCGCGAGAAAATCGCCAAGGGCCTGGAGGCGCTGCGAAAAGCCTATGGTCAGCTGGGATACATCAACTTCACCTCGGTACCCAATACCACCTTCGATGACCAAAAGAAATTGATTTTTCTTGAAATCGATGTGGATGAGGGCAAGCAGTTCTACGTGCGCCGCATCGAGTTCCAGGGCAACACCACAACTCGCGACAAGGTCATCAGACGCGAACTTGCGCTTGAAGAAGGCAATATTTACGATTCGCGGCGGTGGGAACTTAGCCTGCTCCGATTGAACCAGCTTGGCTACTTCGACCAGTTGAAGCCGGACGACCCCAACGTCACCGACCGCAAACTGGATGAAAAGAACGGCACGGTGGACCTCACGCTGAAGGTCAAGGAAAAAGGAAAGAACAGCATCGGCTTGAATGGAGGCGTGAGCGGACTGGAAGGCGCTTTCGTAGGCATCAACTACACCACCAATAATTTCCTGGGGCTGGGCGAGACCCTGCAAATCCAGACCAGTATTGGCAACCTTGCCCGCAGCGCGTTGTTCGGTTTCACCCAACCCTACATGTTTGACCGGCCGCTGCAATTTGGCTTCACCGTCTACGCCAATAAGATCAGCTACAACCAGGCCAAGCAGCTCTCCATTTTGGGTGGACAGAACCTGAATCTGCCCAGCGCCGTCCTGCAGAATCTGCAGAATTACACGCAATCGAGCGTGGGATTTACCACATCGTTAAGCTATCCGCTGCACCGTTCGTTCAAGCGTGTCGGCCTCACGTATTCATTAGATCGTTCATCCTTGCTTGCGTTGAGCACTGCGTCCAAGAACCTGTTCGAATTTCTGGCGTTTCGCGGAATCTCCGGGCCCAACGCGCTGTCCGGCATCCTCACCAGCAAGATCTTCCCCAGCTTTTCATTCAATACAATCGACAGCCCGATTTCACCGCACAGCGGCCGGCAATTAACGCTTGGTGCCGAGTTCGCAGGGCTGGGAGGAACGGTACGATCCATTCGGCCGATTGCGAATTACCAGCAGTGGTTCCCAGTCCAGAACCGGCACAATACGTGGGGCTTCCGAGCGCAAGGCTCCTTCATCAGTGGCTTTGGGGGCCTGGTTGCCCCGCCATTCCAGCGGTTCTATATGGGCGGTGAAAACGATATTCGCGGATTTGACATTCGCTCCGTGTCGCCGGTGGCATTCCTGCCTAGCGCCAGCACGATTACGTTGACAAACCCAGATGGTACGCCGGTGCTACTCAACCCGGCCAACCCTCGAATGGGAAACTACACTGTGCCCATACCGGTGGATCAGATCACTTTCCCGGGCGGCGATCTGAGCGTGATCACCAACCTCGAATACCGCATCACGATCTTCGGCCCTGTCGCTCTCGCGCCGTTTCTGGATACTGGCATCGATCCCATAATTCGACGTTCGCAGCTCCAAATTGCCAGCCAGCAATACGACACCGTAATCAGTACGGCATTCGGATGCCCGGCCCTGGACGCCGGCTTCAAGTGCGCGGGTGGCAACCTGTTGAATCCGGTTCCTTCGAAAGACCTCCAGGTGTTGGCCAGCACCAACTGGCGTCCCAGAATGTCCACGGGGCTGGAATTGCAGATGTTTCTGCCGGTAATTAACGCGCCCTTCCGTATCTATTGGGCATACAATCCGCTGCGCCTGGACTCGCCTGCAAATCCGCCGATTCCGATTACGCGTTCTATGTTCCCCGCGGGTGCGGCCGGCGACTATACCTATCACCTGGCGGTAAATACTTACGCCCCAAGCTTCTTGTTGCGGGAACCGCGCAAGACATTCCGGTTTACCGTAGCGACAACGTTTTGAGGGCGTTTAACGCGCGAAACTTGAGGAAGCGGTTTGACGGGCGGTAACGAGCGTCTCTATAATTATTACTGATCCACGCCATGGCATGATGCCGTTTAGGGTGGACGCCACGCCGACCGTCTCGGCGGGCGACGCTGGCAATCTAGTGCGCCTTTTCCGTTGGCGGCCGTTGGTAGTAAGCGGGGACCTCGTAAGTACGGCCCGGCGTTACCTGAGAAGGAAATCTTAATCGTTCCCGGAACCATGTTCCAAGGAGTTCAATCGATCCAATGACAAGCAAGTTCTTGCGGTTTTCCCTGGCCACTGCGGTTTTCTTCGCGATTTCCGCACTGGCTCAAAACAGCAGCGCCTCCACTCCAGCGGGCTTACCTGCCTCGAGCCCGGCTGCCTCGCCCGCTAGTCCAACGGTTTCTGCCCCCACGATAGGCTCTGGTACAAAGGTGGGAACCATTAACATTGAACAAGCAATTTTCGGCAGTAATGAAGGACGCCGCGATTTCGAGACTCTGAGCAAGAAGCTTGAGCCCAAGCAGAATGAACTGAAAGGCCAGAACGACGAACTCGAGGGTATGAAGAAACAGCTGAATACTCAGGGCGACAAGCTCAATGAGGATGCCCGTGCCACCCTGGTTAAGCAAATTGAGACCAAGCAGAAGTCCCTGGAGCGCTCGGTCCAGGACGCCCAGGAAGAAGCGGGGAACCAGCAGAACGAAATCGCCCAGCGCATCCTGCAGAAGATGGCCCCGATGATCGTGAAATATGCGCAGGACAATGGCTTCGGCATGATCGTGGATACGACCAAGCCCTGGCCGCAGAGCCCGGTGCTGTGGTATGGCGAGACGGTGGACATCACCAAGGTAATCGTCGATGCCTACAACGCGCAGTCAGGCGTGCCTGCGCCAACCTCCTCCGGCACGACCAGCAAACCGGCCGCAAGACCAGCAGCGACTGGTACAACTCCGAAACCGGCGACTAGTACAGCTCCAAAGCCTGCGCCCAAGTCGACCGAGCCTCCCAAGTAGTTTGGGGGCCATCGAAGGTGTCCGAAGTTCCCCAAGGCCGCGTGGAAAACGTGGCCTTCTTCTTTGCTCTCCCCAACGCTTTGCCGACAGTCTGCTGGAAACTGTCTGGGGTCAACGTTCGCGGGCCGCACCCCACGCCTTCACATCTACAGTCCACCGCAATCTCTCCAGGCAAAATCTTGGGAAACGTGCTGCTCGCACCACGGCGTATTCCAATCGGTGTCCAGAATGTCGCCGATGACGCGGCACCGCCGCAGCTGGGTGCAAGCGGCCCGTATGTTGCGGGCAGCACCGGCTCCGGCGATACCAATGAAATTCTCAAACTCGATTGGCACCGGAGCGAAACCAGCACTTCCTCCTCCACCGCCGCCAGCTCACAGGGTACGACTATCGCGTAGGAGGGAGGGGGATCTCATCTACAAAGTAAAGCCCGAGTACCCTTTGCTCGCGCGAAAAGCGCACGCATTCAAGGACCGGTAGTGCTGCAGGCCGTGATCAGCCGGCAAGGCACGATCGAAAACCTGCGGGTCCCTACTGGCCATCCCATGTCGGTTCGCGCAGCCATCGATGCGGTCATCTAACGGCACGATCGCTCCTACGTCCTCAACAGCGAACCGGTCGAGGTCGAGATGCAAATCACGGTGAACTTTCTCTCTCCGGAAGTTGGAGCGAGACCGCAGTTTTGTAACTCCCATATTCAACGCGAGAATCATGCGGGAGTAGCCCATGCGTAACCTAACTCCTCGGAATGCTGCCGCTATAATCGAGCTGAAGTGACAACCACCGCAGAAACTCTGAGTCGCATCGCTACCCGCCCGACATGGGCGGAGGTATCCCTGTCTGCTTTACGGCAAAATTTCCGCACGGTGCGGAAACATGTAGGGGCCGGCGTGACCGTCTGTGCGGTGGTGAAAGCCGATGCCTATGGCCATGGGGCCGTGGAATGTTCGCGTGCCCTGGAAGCGGAGGGAGCCACCTGGCTGGCCGTGACGTCACTCGATGAGGCAATTCCGCTGCGGGAAGCCGGCATCGAGGCGCGCATTCTTTTGATGACAGGTTTCTGGCGCGGTGAGGAGAATGAGATTGTGCGTCTTGGACTGACGCCCACCGTCTGGGAACCTTGGCACATCGAGTCTCTGGAAAAAGCTGCGGCCGCATGGCATGTGCCGCGGCATCCCGTGCACTTGAAAGTCGATACGGGGATGGGACGCCTCGGCGTATCGCTGGACGGACTTCCCGCCGTGCTGGCCGCGTTGAAGACTGCGAAACACCTGGTTCCGGAAGGGGTCTCGACTCATCTGGCGTCGTCCGAAATTATGGATGCGCCTTCGGTTGCCGATCAGCAGCGCCGGTTCGAGGAGGCTGAGCGCATGTGGCGCAGCGCAGGTCTGGAACCCTCCTTCGTGCACATGGCCAACACCGGCGCAGTGATCTCCCGCCGCGAGACCTGGAACAATATGGTGCGTCCGGGAGTCGCGCTCTACGGATACTATTTACCTTTCCAGCGTGCGGGCCGGGAAGTGAGCGGAGGCACGCTGCGCCTGCCGGTGAAGCCGGTGCTTACGTGGAAGACGCGGATTCTTTCCTTGCGCGACTTCGCCGCTAATCAAGCTCTGGGATACGGCGGAACATACGTTACAAAAGCTCCTGCACATGTAGCCGTGCTGCCTGTCGGTTACGCCGATGGATACAATCGCCAGCTTTCCAACCGCGGGCGAGTAATTGTGCGGGAGCACTACGCGCCCATCGTGGGCCGCATCTCAATGGATCTTACGCTGGTGGACGTAACCGGCATCCCTGGAATCTCGGTGGGAGATGAAGTCATCCTGCTTGGATCGCAAGACAGCCTCAGCGTGGACGCCCAAGAGCACGCCGAACTAGCCAACAGCACCCCCTACGAAATTCTCTGCAACATCTCCAAACGCGTCCCCCGAAGGTACAGCAACTAGATTGTTTTCATGGTTGGAGTACCGGTCCAGGCTGTCATGGGGCACAGAGCAGTCCCGGGGCACGGGGTGTCACGGAATAGACCGGTGTCACGGAGTAGTTACAATTTCAAGCAGCTTTTGCAAACTCACTTCAGCCTTGATATCGCGCTGAACAGCCGATTTTCTCGTGAGGGATGTCACAAACGAGGAGCATTTCGCCATGATGCCCCGTTTAAGGATCAAATGCGCAGAGTCAACCGCTTATTGCAACCGTTGAATGCCTCCCACCGAGCCAACTCGCCACAGGTTGTTAAACTAGGAGATTGGCCATGGCTTCACGCTACGCACAATGGATGTACGACTGGGAGCACCGCCTCACCTCGGTCGACAACAATCGCGTGGTCCGTCCGCTGGAGTGGGGCGTGGAGTGGGCACGGGATTGGCCGCACCGAAATGGTTGGCGTCCGGGACAAATCCCCGACGATCCGGAGAAGTTTTTCGTCGAGTGGAACCGTCGAATTGTTGCGGACAGTGATACGTTCTACGCCTATGACCGCCCCGACGACTACCGACTAGAACACCGTGAAGTGCAAGTTTTCAGCACGCGCGAAGTTCTGGATCTCAAGCTTGAAGCCAAGGTCAAGGGCAGATCGGCGGATTTCCTTCGCTTTACCTCGCCCGTGCGAACGCCGCATCCAGAGAACGATCTGGCGAACGCGAGGTGGTTTCCGGCCAGAGGACGCCGCGCCGTCATTCTCCTGCCGCACTGGAACTCGGACGCAGTTGCCTACGTGAGTCTTTGTCGCGTGCTCAATTTGCTCGGGATAGCAGTCCTGCGACTGAGCATGCCGTATCACGACATCCGCATGCCGGCGGAGATACAGCGGGCCGATTATGCTGTCTCCGCCAATATCGGCCGCACGCTTCACGCCGTGCGCCAGGGCGTGGTCGACGTTCGATGCTGCCTCGATTGGCTGGAGCAGCAGGGCTACAGTCAGCTCGGAATCGTAGGTACAAGTCTCGGCTCGTGCTACGCATTCATTGCTGCCGCACATGATTCGCGCATTCGGGTGGCGGCGTTCAATCATGCATCAACGTACGTGGCCGACGTCGTCTGGCGCGGCCAGTCAACCAGGCACATCCGGAAGGCGCTCGAAGCTGACATCGATTTGGAGCGCTTGCGCCGGATGTGGCTGGCAGTCAGCCCCATGTCGTACTTTGACCGCTTCTCACGCTGGCCGCGCAAGTCGCTCATCATCTACGCGAAGTACGATCTGACATTCCTGCCTGATCTCTCGCGCCAGGTCGTGGACGAATTCGAACGCCGTCAGTTGGACCACAAAATCGTGGTTCTGCCGTGCGGCCATTACACCATGGGTGAACCACCGTACAAATATATGGACGGCTGGCAACTGGCGTCATTCCTGCGTACGGCGTTTGAGAACTAGAGATCTTTTGGTTGTTTAAGGCCTAGACGCACCCGCAACGGTTGGGGCTTCCCGCTCTCCAGCCTTCGATCCCTCGACTCGGAAGCCGACTTGAGCGGTAAAATGTCCCTATGAGGGTTGCGCCAACCCCAAGCCACGCTGAAGCGATCATTGAGCATCGACAGGGCGATTTCCTGATTAGCACAGACCGCGAACTCCTGGATTTGGACGCCATTCGCGGCTTTCTCACGAACTCTTACTGGGCGAAAGGTATCTCGCGAGAAGTGGTGGCGCGATCCATCGAACATTCACTCTGCTTTGGCATTTATGATGCTAAAGGCTCGCAAGTTGGCTTTGCCCGTGTGATCAGCGATCGCGCCACCTACGCCTACCTCGGGGACGTATTCGTGCTCGAGTCGCATCGTGGTCGTGGATTGAGTAAGTGGCTCATGGAGTGCATCGTGAAGCATCCGGAGTTGCAGGGCTTGCGCCGCTGGACCTTGCTGACTCGTGATGCGCACGGCCTCTACTCGCAGTTTGGCTTCACACCGGTGAAGGCGCCGCAGTGGTACATGGAACTTCACCGGCCCAACATTTACGAAACGGTTTCGAAAACGGAATAATTCACAGCCATGAGAAACTCTCCGATGTACCGCCCACTGTACGAGAACGATCCGCAAATCTCCGCTGCGATTGACAACGAAACCCGCCGCCAGCATGAAGGCCTGGAACTAATCGCCTCAGAAAACTTTGTCAGCGAGGCTGTGCTGGAAGCCGCAGGCTCCGTTTTCACGAACAAGTATGCCGAGGGCTATCCCGGCAAACGCTACTACGGCGGTTGCGAATTTGCGGATGTGGTCGAGAACCTGGCCCGCGACCGCGCCAAGCTGCTATTTGGCGCCGAGCATGCCAATGTGCAGCCGCATGCCGGATCACAGGCCAACATGGAGGCCTATGCCGCAGTGCTCCAGCCCGGAAACACCATTCTCGGCCTCAATCTGGCGCATGGCGGACACCTCACGCACGGCCATCATCTGAATTTTTCGGGCAAGACATATCGCATTGTCCCTTATGGCGTGACCAAAGAAACTGAAACCATCGACTACGACGATCTGGAAAAGCTGGCCGAGAAAGAACGTCCCAAGCTGATCATCGGCGGAGGCAGCGCCTATCCCCGCATTATCGATTTCGCCCGCATGCGGCAAATTGCCGACAAGGTGGGCGCTCTATACCTGGTGGATATGGCCCACTTCGCGGGGCTGGTGGCGGGAGGTGCGCATCCTTCGCCAGTTCCGCACGCGCAGATCGTGACTTCGACCACGCACAAGACGTTGCGCGGCCCGCGCTCGGGCATGATTCTTTCCAAAGCCGAGTTCGCCCAGGCTATAGACAAAGTTGTCTTTCCCGGGATGCAGGGCGGTCCGCTCGTTCACATCATAGCGGCCAAGGCTGTATGTTTCCGCGAGGCCATGCAACCGGAATTTCGCGACTACGCGAAGCAGGTAGTCGCCAACGCAAAAGTGTTGGCCGAAACCCTGGCTGCCGAAGGTTTCCGCATCATCTCCGGAGGAACGGACACCCACCTGATGCTAGTCGATGTCTTTTCCAAGGGAATGCTGGGCAGCGAGGCTGAGAAGGCTCTGGGCGAAGCTGCTATCACGGTCAACAAGAATGCAATCCCTTTCGACACCAACCCGCCAATGAAGCCCAGCGGCATTCGCCTTGGCACCCCCGCCCTGACCACGCGCGGGATGAAACCGGACGAAATGCGCCAGATTGGGCGCTGGATCGCGGAGGCGCTCCTCAGCCGCACAGATACCGGAGTTCTGGCGAGAATCCGCAAACAGGTCCTTGAGCTTTGCGAGACATTCCCGCTCTACGCCGAGCGCAGGGCCAGAGTGCAAGTGGAAGCGCGCGCCTGATAGCAAACCGAGAGCGACCGGGATTCCTCGGCGTACCTCTAAGCCCTCTGTGGTTAAATGCCTTCGATGAAAATCGCCATCGACATCCGACGGATGACTGAGTTCGGCGTAGGCACCTACATCCGCAACGTCGTCCGCACCTTGGGAAAACTCGATCGCGAGAACAAGTATCTTCTGATTGGTTCCCCCGCAAAAGTCAAGGAAATCGGATCGCTACCTCCTAACTTCCACACCGTCCCACTCATGGAGCCGGAGCGATCCGTCCAAGGTTATCGGCAGTTCCGCGCAATCCTGAAAAGATTTAAGTGCGACCTCGTCCACATCCCCAATCTATTTTCGATTCCGCGAGTCCTGCCTTGCCCTTACGTCATGACCGTACACGACATGCTGGAACACATGTCGCGTGCGCGCGAACAGAACGGCTTCTGGCGCTCCCTGCATGTCCAGTTGACGAACCAGGTCTTACGGGGCGCAGCCCGTATTTTTGCTGTGTCGAATTTTACCAAGGCGGAAATTGAGAAGCTGTTGGACATTCCATCGCAGCGCATCGAGGTGGTATACAACGCAATCGACGAACGCTTTCTGCACGGTCATGCCACCCCCGCCGACCGCCAGGTGATCGTTGAGCGTTACCAGGTAACGTATCCATTCCTGCTGTACGCCGGACGCATCAGTCCGCACAAGAACGTTGTACGCATGATCGAGGCGTTTTCCGCTTTGAAAACCGAACTGGAAAAGGATGAGGTGTTCCCCGATCTAAAGCTCATTATCATTGGAGATGATCTTTCCGGTAACCCCGACCTGCGACGCACCGTGATCCGCAGCGGCGTGCAAAACGACGTGCGCTTTCTGGGATTTGTCCCCATCGAAGTGCTGCGTACTTTCTACGATCAGGCCAAGATCTTCGTGTTCCCCTCGCTCTATGAAGGATTTGGACTGCCGCCACTGGAGGCAATGGCCCACGGAACGCCCGTCGTAACCTCGAATGTGTCGTCGCTGCCGGAAGTGGTGGGGAATGCCGCAGTGCTGGTGAATCCAGAGAACGTGTTCGAAATCATGCGCGCGCTGCACCGCGTACTGGTGGACCAGCCTTTGCGTGAGAGGATGAAAGAGCGCAGCTACCAGCAGGCAGCAAAGTTTTCGTGGGAGAGCTCAGTACACCGGATTCTCGACGTCTATCATCAAGTCGGCAACGACAAGCGGCACGGCGGCCAAACCAGCGAGTTCCCAGTCGGCGAGAAGCGGAAGATCAGCGGTGGCGTGGCTTGACGTGGATCTGCAGCAGCGTCGGCGAGGCTATGTCCCGCAGTCGACGCTGCAAGTGATGCGTTATTTCAGCAGCGGCTCGCCCGGAGAACCAATTGACATGCGATGAAGCTTTGCGGTGATGCGGTTCTTGTCCGCGTCAGACTGCGCTGCGGACAGGCGTTTGCGAAGCTTTGCAATTTTCTCGTTGCGAGTTCGACGGCGGCGAATTTCCGGTCGACGGCTGGGTGCGGACATGAGGCTCCTTCGAATGAAAGCAAGTTAAAATAAGCGGCAGCCGAACCTGTAAGCCGAATTCGCGGGGTCGCGTAGCAGCCACGTAAGTTATTGAATCGGAACCCGCGCGAACTGTCAATGATGTCAATTTTGGCAGAGTTGGCGGGTTTTGCGTCACACCGGCGTCACAATTCTACTGGACGCGGTAGTGTGAGATGGTCTGGCCCACGAGTTCAGACGCGGCGCCCACTGGCGAGAAATGTTAGGCTGACTGGTTGGGACAGTCAACGCCGCGGTGGGCAATGAAACTTTTTGACCATCATCATTCGCTTTACAACTCATGGCCTGTCAAATCCCCGCAAACTGAAGGAGCCGCCGACTTGGCCTCGATTATTCAGGTCCGAGGGAGTATGGCTCATCGTGCCTCCCCAAGTGACGTGCGTTCAGTCGTTACACTGCAACTCGTTCTTTAGCAAGGGTTCGCGACTGTCTTATTGGTCTTACGGATTCCCGCGATTCTCCAGTCTGGACACTAAATGGACACTGCGGGAAATCACAGAAGGGTGACTCTCGGCGCGGGTCGCTGCCGGAGTTTGGGTTCCGGAGGTCACGAATTCTGCGGGTTTGCTCCCGGATTTCTTATGAGGCCTAGTTCTCAGATCCTTGCGTCATCCAACCGACAGAACGTCAGAATTTGTAGGGCTTTTTGGAGTTCCGCTGATGTTCAAAGAACTGGCTTCTTTGCGACCGCGTATTATGCGTCTCCTTGCGCGTTGTGGACGCAGGCGTGCTTCTCGAAGTCCTCTTGCGCAACTCGGTTGAAGGTGAGCGCGGCAACCGTACTCTCCAGGCGAGGAGCTGTCATACCCCATGTGCAGTGGGAGCAGCACCAGCCGCTGAAGTCGTCGCCGTCGATCCAGATCAGGTGTTTGTTCATACATCTGCCTTTGCGCGCGTGTTGGGATTAGAGCTCGGGCTGCGATGGGTCGGACATCACGCGAGTGAGTCCCCCCATCACCATGGGTAATCTCCCATGAAATCACCGAGCGGCCAAGTACCAAAGGTGCTTGGCCACAGCCCCGACCGAAGGGTCACGTGGAGGGTGTCCAGGTGCCGGGCTTGACGCGCCCAGGGCGCGCAGTTGGCGTCGTCCTGATAAGGGAAAAAGGCGCGCGGGGAGCGCGCCTTTTGTGTGAGTGAGGAGTTGCCGCGTTATGCTGCCACGGCAAGCGGTTGGATGTGACCGAGTTGAGTCAAGAGTGTGTATTGGTCGTAGTAACACCCCCCCGATACGATCCGCCCCTGCTTGTCGAAGTGGCAGATTTCGCAGAAAGGCAGAGACATTTTGCGGCCGGTGGGCTTCATTGACCCGAATGGGCCGTCGTTGGTGCCTTCGGCAGTGAATTGGGCGACGACAATATCTCCTGCGTCAATGTACTGGGGATTGCTAATGCGGCCGTCCGAGAACGCCTTGGCCCATCCTTCAGTCCACTCTCTGAATTTTTCCCGGGTGTTTAGCGTCAGGGGGCGAGCGTGGTCGGTGTAGGTGAGGTTCGCAGCGCTGTTGCGGATTACGCCCGCGAAGTCGCGCTTGTTCCAGCTCTCGTGCGCCGCACGGAGTGTTTTCACGTTTTTCGCACTCATCTTGGGTGCCTCCTTTCTTAAAGGGCGCCAGGGTGGGCGGGCCACGTGTGGCCTGCCCTCGTGCGCGGTATGTTGTTTCAGGCGGCTTTCTCTGCAGCTACCTTGTGGACGGTGGAAGCGTGGACATCAAAGGTACGAACCGCGGGCGCAGCCTCCATCAAGTGTTGTACGGTCTTCTGCACCGTGTCGAATTGTTCGCGCTCGTAGCGTTGGGCATCCTCTCGCGTATTCCAGAAGCTGAGCGCGAGGACCAGATTCGGTTCCGTGTCGGAGACGATTACGGTCTCGTCGACGAATCCGGCCTGCCTCTTCAGAATGGGCAGGACCTTATCATCAATGGTATTGCACAGCTCACGTGCCTTGCCGGACTTGCTGGTTAATTCAACGACTCTCATGTACATGGGAAACGCTCCTTTCGGTTGGTGAGAAGGTGAAAGGAATGTCGCGCAGCTTTCGCGGCGACCACGTCGTTCTTGGAATGCCACCAACCTACGCTGGTCCCTGGGCAGTGTCAACGGCAACAGAAATGGTGCAGCAAGGCGGAAGGGTGAGTGTTAGCAGGTCACGTGCAGAATTGCGTTGGTGTCTTTGGGGTCTCGCTTCAACACCTCGACTGCGTCGATCGTGGGCAGAACAAGCAATTTGATTTTGTGACCTCCGGCCTCGCGCTCTACTTTCTGCATCACGGGCAATCGACCGTAGGCACCACTGCCGATGACGAGTTGGCTGGCCGAACTGCTCTCGGAACTTCTTGCAGGGTTTTTCTTGCGTCTGCGGATTTCGCCGCGATCAATGATGACATCGTGCTCGTAGGTGCTGCCGTCGATGCGGATGGAGCCGAAAGAGAATTTGTCGAAACGCACAGGCGAACTCCCTAGTCACTGGCTTCAGGCGCTCTTCGACGTGATGGCACTGAAGGCGGACCAGCACTGCTCGACTTCCTTGCTGCCACAGTGGGGGCATAGGATGTCCCCTTCCTCGTAGTCGACGAGGGACAAGACCATTGAGAAGAGTTTCTTGCAATTGGTGCAGAAGAATTCGTAGCGAGGCATGAGCAACCTCCGCGCAAAAGGAGTGATCAGAGCAATTCTAGAACCGGGAACCATGGAGCACAACGTGGTTTTGAGCACAGAACCTCCAGTTCCACCCGGTGCTCTCGGAAGTACAATCACTGGAATCGGGAGGAGGTCGTTATGCCCGAACCACCGTATCGCGCTCTCCGATTCTCCTACGGATGGTTTCACTATGGGCTGCACTCGGAGGCCTGTTTGATGATCTTTGCCGAGAAACCCCTCATCGTGCGGATCTTTCTGCGGCCCCCCGAAGGAGAGGTATCCACACTCCTCCTGTCGCTTCTCAAGGAAATGGGCGGCATGGTACTCATGCTCGCCGCGCTCCCCTGGCTCGCTTCACGCAATCCCGTACGCAATGTGGCCGTCGTGGACGCGCTGATTGTCGGGCTCTGCATTCTGGCGCTGACGCCGCTCCTTTCGCTGTGGATAACAGACATTGGCAGGATGTATCCGCCGTACCTCTTGTGGGGGCGATCTGTCGTGCGGCTCGCAATAGCCGCTCTGCTCTATTGGCTGAGTCCGCGGGAGGCGCGCCGGGGAGCCTGCCGGGAATTTCTGAAGAGTGACCTTTCAGCGGCAGGGTAGGGCGTGGTCCAGCCTGACACCGTTGCGCTTCGGTCGGACCTAAGACAGAGGAAACGGTGAAAACCCTTGTGCCGTCCCCGCCCTGCCGGCGAGACAACAGCATAGTCCCACTGGCAAGTGCGGCGCAACCGAATCTCACGCCAACCAGGATTGTAAAGCGAGCGTCTAACAAAGCCCCACCACACACATCCAACGTGGCACTCACGCTCAACGGTCGACGCTTTTATGGACTCGGCCTGTGCCAACCCCACTCCTGCGCCCCTGCGTGTCAAGAACGCTGGAGGAACTGAGTATCGGTTTTGTTGGAACCTCTAAGACGACCGAGCAAGAAGAAAACAGAGCGGGAGGTTCTTCCTCCCCTTCTCTTTGTTGTCTCGCTTTTAGGAGACTTCGTCCTCCAGCCAGCGCTACAGCTCGGCAGCGTGCGGGTGGGTGTGGCGAGTGGGGAAACGGGTGTACAATGCCGGACGTTTTCGAGGGGAAACAAACTGCAGCCCAGAGGAGCGAACGGAGGCACCGGTAATGTCAACGGGGACGAGATCAGCACCTACTTATTTGACCATTGGGATAGCCGCCCTGGCCGCTCTTCTCCTGGTGGCCTGCAAGAAGGCCGCGCCTCCAGACGGAGTTTGCACCTATGAACAAATGTCCGCGGGCGCAGCGGTCCCTTCGGGCCAGGGCGGCATCCAAGTGCTGGCCTCCACCGACACCTACTTCATGGTGCGCGACACAACAGGCAAACAGATTGCAAGCGCGCACGTGAATGGGATGACCCCCGTGCCGGCCGGAGACTATCAGGTGGTGGTTAACAACTCCATGCATGCAACCTCGGCCCAGTCGAAGATGCTTACCAAGTGCACGACGGGCGCGGTCCTCGTCGACGGCAAGACCGATGAGTATTATGCGGTGCTCGACAAAGCAGCCCAGCAACTGGCCTCGGCGCACTTGGCCTCGGCTCTCTCGCTGTTTCCTGGAAGTTATCAGGTTCGCCTGAACAACACCGACTCTGCTGCGAACCTGCAGGCGGGCTCGATGCTCGAATTGAAGCCTGGAACTGTCAACGTTGACGCCGGAACCGACGAATACTATGCGGTTCTGGACGCCGCGACCAGGCAGCTTGCATCGAGCCACGTGGGGCGCGCGCTGGGCTTGTTTGCAGGGAGTTACACCGTCCGCATCAACAACACCGACGCCAAGGCGGATGTCCGCGCCGGCGAATCCACAAATGTTCCCTCCGGCACGTTGGTCGTCCACGGCTCGACCGACGAATACTACGTCGTCGCGAACAGTGCGGGGGGGCAACTCGCCTCCGCGCACCTGGAGAAGCCGCTCGCCTTCGTTCTCGGCACGTACAACGTAAAGGTGAATAACACGACCACGCCGGAGACCATTGCTTCCGGCGTCACCGCCGAGGTCACGACCGGCGCGGTGGTGCTGCAGGGTTCAACCGATGAGTACTATGCCATCGTCGATTCCGTGGGTACGCAGCTGGCTTCCGCTCATCTGGGGCACCCGCTTTCGTTGGTGCCCGGGGCCTACCGAGCCAAGCTCAACAATGTCCCCATGTCTGTTCAGGTTGAGGCTGGTCGCAGTGGCGATTATCAGGCAGGATCCCTGACCGTGAAGGCTGCTGGCTCGGATTACTACGCTGTGCTCGACGCTTCCGGCACGCAGCTTGCGTCCAAACAGGTCAACCAGCCCCTCTCCTTGCCCGCGGGAAAATACACCGTGAAGGTCGGCAATAACACCCGCCCGGCTGCGGTCACGGCGGGGCAGACTATGGTGTTGAACTGGTGAACGCCCATTCCGGCGTTTTAAGTCGGTTTTACCGTGCAAGCCGCCGATACCTTTGAAAGATGCAGCTGGAGTCTGATATTCCCTCGTGCTCCGAGTGATCCTCATATACTCCCTTGTTCTCACACAGCACTACGCACTGGCCGTGCGCGACCTCATAAACCAGAGTAATTTGAGGACCGTTTTCGGGACTCGTTTGCGTTTGCTCTTCGCCATTGGAAGCGGCCTCCGCTGCCGCGGCAAAAAGCGTGATCCTGCCCCCGATCTCCTAACCAGTAGCGCGTTTCTCAGTATACAATCACGTGCGGACACAAGGCCGCCGTCTTGACCACTCGAAGCCTGCGCGCCTTTTCTCTTGACAGTATCGTCCTGGTTCTTTACACACTTGCCTGAAAGAGTGCTTCTCATTCTCTGGCTGAGGAATCCATGGGCGCTCGAATCTCACGGCGAGGCTTCTTGAGGGGTGCCGCCACGGCAATTCCACTGGTTGCTGTTGTTGAAGCGGCAACCGGGAGACTTTCATTAGACAAGCTCTCCCCCAATGCCGTCACTCCCAGTGATCGCATTGTGGATATTCATCTCCACTTCGATGAAAACAACCCAAATTTCATTCGAGATCTAGTGACTCTGGCTGAGCGGATAAACCTTACCGCCTGCCTGCTTACGCCTTATGCTCATCGCGCGCAGGTGGCCGATGCGGCGAAGCAGTATCCAAAGCAGATTGTTCCGTTCGGCTTTGTTGATCTAGACGCCCCCGATGTTCTGACGCAGATCAAGGACTTTCACGCTCTGGGATATCGTGGACTGGGTGAACTTGAGTTCGTAAAAAAGCCATATACCGACGTTTCCTATCTGCCGGTGTATGAACTAGCGAGCGAATATAGTTGGATAGTCACGTTTCACACTGGCATTGTCCTGCGTCGTAGTTTTGATCAGCCGGAGGACGTCGCTTCTTACCGAATGCGGGCGTTTCATCTGGAGGAGATTGCCCGCCGCTTTCCGAGATTGACCGTCATCGGAGCTCACTGCGGCAATCCAGAATATGAGTGGGCTGCCGAGGTCGCTCGTTGGAATCCCAACGTCTTTTTCGATCTGAGCGGTTCCACGTTGACAAAGATGAGTGGGCGCCTCGCTGAATTCAAGAACTTCTTCTGGTGGTCCGGCCAGGGGGAATGGAAAACGCAGACGCCTGCCAATGACCCCAGCGCCTTCATTAAGCTGGTGTTCGGATCTGACAGTGGCCTGGATGGGATCGCACAAGTAGTTAAGCAATATCGAGCGCTGTTCAACGCCTGTGATGTCCCAGCCAGCACGCAGCAGATGATCATGGGGGGAACACTGGCCAGCATACTTCGATTGTGAAGAAGTCAAAAACCCAAAACGGCTTCGGTTCAGCGCGATCTTCTAACATTGGGCATCCCTTAGTAGCTGACCAAGGTACTGCAAATGGTTGACAATGACCCAAAAAACGTGGTACAAGCACCCCGCCATACGGTCTGGATCTGCCTGACGCGCTCAACGTCCCTTCATTCTTTCACGTACGGCGCTCTGCGGCGAAAGGAGTTACCTGTGTTGAGAAAAGTCGAAATCGAGGCCCAAAAGTATCTGTTACATCTCCTGTTTCTGCTGTCGTATGTCTTGCTGATGGGAACCATCAGTTTGGGACAGATCGGGACGGGCAGCGTGACCGGCCTGGTCTTCGATCCAAGCGGCGCCGTGGTCGCCGACGCTGAGGTGACCGTCACCAATGTCGATCGCAATACACCACGTACTACGCGCACAAATGCAACAGGCTCTTACGTAGTCACTGACCTACAGCCGGGGCGTTATTCGGTGACTGTAAAGCGCGCGGGGTTTCAAACTGCTGTAGTCTCCCCATTTGAGTTGCAGGTCGACCAGAAGGCCCGCGTTGATGTGAACCTGCGGGTGGGCCAGGTGAGCGACATCGTTACCACCGTCGCTGAGGCGCCGCTACTGGACACAGAATCCGCCACTGTAGGCCAGGTAATTGACACGAAGCGCGTCTCGGACCTGCCCTTAAACGGCCGCGACTTCCTGGACTTGGCCACCTTAGGGCCGGGAGCTACTTTCACCAAGGACGGTAACACCGCATTTCAGGAGGTCCGAGATGTGGGACGACGGGCTAGTGATCAGTACTCGCTGGGCGGCACGCGATCTCAGGATACCGATTTTCTCTTGAACGGCGCCACTAACACCTCGCCGGATTTCAACACATTTGGGTCGGTGCCTTCCATTGATGAAGTTGAAGAATTTAAGGTACAGACCAATTCCTATACGGCCGAATTCGGCCGTGGCGCCGCGCAGTTGAATGCAGTCACCAAGGGCGGCACAAATACTTTTCACGGTACCGCTTACGACTTCCTCAGGAATGATGTCCTGGATGCAAAGAATTTCTTCAACGACATCAATGCCGGCAAAGCTGGAGCGCCAAAGCCGCCTTTCCGGCGCAACCAGTTCGGCGGAACCGCGGGCGGGAAGATCGTGGCCGACAAGATGTTCTTCTTCGGCAGTTACGAAGGCCTGCGCGACCGTACCGGTGCCACTGAGATCGCTACTGTACCAACGAACAACGCCCGCAACGGTATCTTTACAGATTATGGCATCCCGATCTTCATGCCACATCCGACAGACCCGAGCGCCAACCCGAACTTTTTTCCCGGCAACACCCTGCCGGCTGGGTGCTTCAATTCCGACCCATCAACTGACGTCCCCTGGAACAATATGACCATCCCGCAGCAGTGCTGGAACGGGCCTGTCGCGAATTTTCTTTCCAGTTCTCAGTACGTGCCCGCGCCGAACCTGCCTGGAACGCTGGACAATCTCACCGGGGTTGTAAGTCTTCCCACAGACTTCGATCAAGTCGCGGGCCGGCTTGACTATGCTCTGACTCCTAACACTAATCTGTGGGGCAGGTATTCCTGGTCGCGGGAAGACAGTACTACCAACGATGTGCAACCAGTTAAGAAACTGGTGGAATCCGCGAAAACGCAGACCATTACTCTTCATTATTCCTGGACGATAAGCGGCACCAAAGTAAATGAGGCGAGAGTGAATTGGTTGCGTGTCAATTCCAGCCGAGTTGGTCCACTGGCGGGGACTACTAATGTGGCTGCGTCGCTCGGGATTCCGGGTGTTTCCAATGATCCGATTGATTTTGGCACGCCAAACTTCCTCGGCGAAGGCGACAGCCTTTCCTTAAATCTCGGCGAAGACGCTTTCGGCCATCCCCTTCGCAAACTACAAGCCACCTACGAATACGGGGATGATTTCTCCGTAGCCACCAGTCGCCATACCTTCAAGCTTGGGGCGGATATCCGCCATGAAAATCTGAATCTCCTGTCGCACAACATTGCCCGTGCCTCATTTGTGTCCCCTGCGATCGCTACCGGGGCATTGGATGGGAGTGGCGGATTGTCGTTGGCCTCCATGCTGCTGGGGATTAGCAACGATTCGGAAGTGGCCAGCGGCGATTCACATGTTCATCTGTTCCGCTGGGCGCAAGCGTACTACGCGCAGGACGACTTCAAGCTGAGGAACAATTTAACCCTGAATTTCGGCGTGCGCTATGATGTGGCGCCGTTCTGGCACGATCTTAATGACGCGATGGTGAACGTGGATTTCAGTGGGCCTATACCAGTCGTGGTACGGCCCGGAAGCGGCGATCCCTACGCCGGTTTTCCGCCAGTAACGTTTGATTCGGATCCCAATTCGCCGACCTATCTGCCTTACGTGCGGGACAATCGCCTGAGCCACAATCTTGTATTTACGGACCGCACCAATATAGCGCCACGGTTCGGATTCGCATGGTCGCCTGGTTTCGGCAAGGGCAAGACCGTGGTCCGCGGCGGCGCAGGAATTTTCTATTCGCCCATGAATGCCGACCCCTGGTTTGATTTTGCGCGCAATGCCCCACGCGCAGCGAAGTTCATTCGCAAGGCGGAATTGTCGGTGGTCGATCAGATCTTCAGCAACACCTCGCAAACGATCATCCAGCCGTCAATGTTCACGGTCAATCCGCACCTGAAGACTCCCCGCATTCAACAATGGAGTCTCGGTGTACAGCAGGAACTTGCAAAGAACACGGTTCTGGAAATCGGTTATGTAGGTTCAGCTTCCACTCACCTGCCGCACCTGCTTGATCTCAACCAGACCTACCCCGCAATGCAGGGTGATAAAGTTCTGCAACCGGTCACCTACCTGCCGCAGCGCTACCAATCGCTGACAAATTTTTACAACCTCTTCACCAACGAAACCTCGGCGAATTACAACGCGCTGCAAACGAAAGTGGAAAGGCGCTTCTCGGGAGGGTTCACATTTCTGAGCTCTTTCACTTGGTCCAAGAGCCTAGACACGGCCTCAGGAACCCGCGACGGCGGCAATGGATTCTCTACTCCCCACGTCTACGACTTCAAACTGGATTACGGCCCCTCTGCTTTCGATGCCAGGCTTAATTGGGTCAATAGCGCGCTCTACGAGCTTCCCTTCGGCAAAGGCCGGCATTGGGGCAGCGGTTGGTCCGGCCCGGTGGAAAAGCTAATTGGGGGATGGCAGATCGGCGGAATCAGTTTCGTCCGCACTGGTTTTTCCGCGTCCTGCCTCACAGCTAGCGATGCGGCAGTCAACAATGTTGGTTTTGAGCAGGACTACTGTGACCTCGTCGGCGATCCCAACAGCGCGCCAAAGTCATTCCTTAACTGGTGGAATCTTTCGGCCTTCGCCTTGCCGACTGATGCCGAGGTTTTCGGAAGCGCGCACCGCGGCGTTCTGCGTGGTCCCCGATTCGTGAGCGTGGATTTCAGCGCCATGAAGACCACAGCCATTACGGAGCGCCTGAACCTGCAGTTTCGGTTCGAAGCCTTTAACCTCTTGAACCACCCGCTTTTGTCCATGCCGAACCCGTTTGTGGACACTTATCCGCAATACGATCCTAGTGGGAGATTCCCTGTGGGGCCGCTCAATATCAACCAGATCGGCTCGTTCAACTCGATTAGCAGTACCGCAGCCGATAATCGGCAGCTCCAGTTTGCTCTGAAGTTAATTTGGTAGCTATACGCGCAGCCGCTGAGACTGCTTCGTAGACGGGACCACCTTGTGGAGAGAAGTCAGCTCTCTGGCGGGTGGTCCTGAATCATTTCTGCAGCAGCATTCCAATATTGCTTCTTGCCCGACCAGTAAGCCTCTGTCGACATGATGCACGCTACGGAATGCGAAAAACCATTATCGACGGTGCAATGAGGCTGCTGGCGCGCTCGCATGCACTCGAACCAGTTGGCGGTATGTTCCAGCGTCAAATCACCCATGCCCATGGGCGGAAGCGTGGTTCCACCCGCCAGAAGAATATCCGTCGATGGCCTTAGCTTGTCGATATCCGGATTGTCTTCGTGGTTCCCCTTCTCCTCCACCACGCTATATCGCGGGCTGCCCTCGCCGCCGTGGTTAACGAGCGTCGCTTTTTTGCCCATATAGCGCGTGAACGAAGGGGCATCGTTTCCAAAGCTCGTCGAGTAACTTACCAGAAAGCCCTTTGGGTATTCCATCAGTGCCTGGAAGGTATCCGCATTCTCTCGGCCATCGGGCCACGCCAAGATGCCGCCATGGGCTACGACAGAGCGAGGAAAATTCGCATTCGTGAACCAATGCACCAGATCTGTGGCATGGCTCATCCACTGGTCAGGAATTCCGCTGGAAAACTCCCTATATAGTCGGAACTCGCAGTAGATCTGCGGGTCAAAGGGACGGTATGGTTTGGTCATCAGCCATTTGCGCCAATCGGTATCCTGCTCGCGCACTTTTTTTGATTCCGGTCGCCCGCGCCACCTGGGTCCGTGATAATTCCAAACAATTTCTACTTTGGTTACGTCTCCCAGAGCCCCAGTCTGCACCAAGTCATGAGCCGCGCGGGGGTAAGGCTCGCTGCGATGTTGTGTGCCCACCTGGACAATCCGATTGTGTTGCTTTACCGCGTCACGTGCCGCCTTGGCCTCAGCGACAACGTTTCCCATCGGCTTTTCAACATAAGCATCTTTGCCGGCTTCGGCAGCCATTTTCAGAATGGGCGAGTGCGAGTGCTCAGGGGTGGATATGACGACCGCATCAACGTCGGGAAGTGCGAGCACATCCTCCAGATACTGGAATGCACGCGGCGCCCGGCCATAGTATTGAGAATTTTGTTTGACGGCCCGTTCGCGGTGGAGGTTCCACAAATCACAGACGGCCGTCATCTCTACATTGTGAGTGGTCTTATGCTGGGCAATTATCCAGTCCAGTTCCTGGCCTCGGTCTCCCGGGCCAATGTGGGCGAGCGAAATTCGATCGTTCGCACCTGGAATCCTAGCGTACGAAACCGCGTTAGAGACCACGGCAGCGCCAATCAGCGCCGCTGATCCAGTCAGGAAAGTCCTGCGATCAGTTTTTGTTTCTGATTTGTTCATTTTGTCTGTGCCTCTGCCGGCGATTATCCTACTCGCGCGTTTGAGAATGTCAACGCGGATGTCAAAAAATCCCGGGCTGACGGCCAGTTGACGGCGTGTTATTGTTGCAGTTCGTGAGCACCCCGCTTCGAGGCACCAGTCACGGAATCTACTCAAGCCTGCGCCGGTTTTCGAGGTGAACTTATGACGTATTTTGCTCAGCTGCAAAGGAGATGAAGATGAGATTCATGCTTGCTCTTTCAGTTTTATCTCTGGCCTGCGTGGTAGAGGCTCAGACAGGCAGTTGGCGTTGCGCAGTCGCATTGTCTTGGCCGCGGCTGCGGGACAGGCCAATCAGCAGATCGCCACCGCCCTGCAGGTTCCCGAAGTCACGGTAGGCAAATGGCGCCGCTGTTTTGCAAGCCAGGGTCTGGATGGTTTGCAGGATGCAGCTCGTTCCGGACGGCCACCGAAGCATAGTCAGGAAATCCTGCAGAAAGTGCAGAGCCGGGTGCGTCAGCAGCCGGAACATTACAGCCGCTGGAGCGTGCGCACGCTGGCCACAGACCTGGGGTTGCCTTCCAGCACGGTGCATCAGATGTTGGTTGTCTCGGGTCTGCAGCCCCATCGGATTCGCACCTTCCCCTTCAGTCCCGATCCCGATTTCGAGGCCAAACTGCTGGACATCGTCGGCCTCTACTTGAACCTGCCCGAGCACGCGCTGGTGCTCTGCGTCGATGAAAAGACCGGCATTCAGGCGCTAGACCGTACCCAGCCTCTGTTGCCATTGAGTGCCAAGAAGCCCCGGAGTTGGACCAACGAGTACGTCCGTCACGGCACCCAGACCCTGCTGGCTGCTCTGGAGATCGCTAGCGGAGAGGTCGTGGCACACATCAAACAACGCCGCACGTCGGTGAACTTTCTGCGATTCATGAATGACGCGGTCGGCGCCTTTCCAAAACGGGAGTTGCACGTCGTCCTCGACAACCTCAACATTCACAAAAACGAAGCGGCCAAGCGCTGGCTGAGACGACATCCCCACG
>QIAN01000248.1 GCA_003225005.1 Acidobacteriota bacterium
AGACCTGGCCCGCCGCCACGAAACCCCAGCCCACCGCGCCGGTAACCGCGCAAAAGAGCGCCGTGCCGAATCCCATGAGCATGAGCGCCGCACGATGCCCGAAACGATCGATGAACAAGCCTCCGGGCACCATGCAGATGGTATAGACCATGAGAAACGCCGAATAAACCCAGCCCATAGCCTCAGGCGTGATGTTGAACTGTTTCATCAACCGTTCATCACCCGCGCTGGCCATGCTGGCGCGATTGAAGTGGCTGATGAAACACAGCGCCATGAGCAACGCGAGCATGAGCCAGCGGCGTCAGATAGTAGGTGTGACTGTGAGCGATCTTGCGCAAGAGCCCATGCAAGCGCAATCGTTTGAGCAACCGACCGATGCGACCGCGAGTCCAGTCTTTGAATACACCGTGCAAGCGCCGAGCGGTCAGTCCGCCCAGTGCATACTCCCCGCGCAGCACCGTCTCCAGGGCTTGAGTATCCTCTTGCAGAAACGGATTGAATCCCCGAAAACTGCGTCCCCGCTGGTCGTGCTCTGGACGCCCAAGCTTGGCGACTTCAGCCCGGCCAGCGCTATGCTCCACCACCCTCGCCAGCCACTGGCTATACCGATTAAGTCCCGCCTGCATCAGTTCGACCAGATCGCGCAGGCTGTAAATGCTTTTCTTCATCGTCGCCAGTGCGTTCTCCTTAGTCCCGTCTTGATGTACTACCTGTCGGTAGTGCCTGAAAAACGACACATCATAGGTCGTCATCTCCAACCGGAGGATGCCTCCGGGTTTGTTGTAAAGTTTCACAGAGGCCGGTCCCAAACTGTGCTTGAGCCGCAGACCAGCATGACGTCGGCCAAAGTGGCTGTTAAGCGGCGTCTCATGGCTCTGAGGCACGCGCTTGCCCAGAAAACGAGCCACATCTTCAACCTTAATCACCAGCATGGCTTGGCGCGCCAATTCCTCAAACAGCCGGTCCAGTCGAGCCGGATCCTTAAACACCAGGTCCTGGGCATATTCGACCTGCGTCAGGCACCAGTGATATCCATTGGGAAACTGTGCGGCGGCCGGACAACACAGTCGAGCCAACTCATCCAATTGGGCATGCAGCGTACGCGCCTCCAGCCCGTCCGCCAACTCTTGGGCTCGCTTCCAGTCCTCGCAGCCAACCAAGGCATTATCTACCAGTTGATAACCAATCCCAGCTTGATCCAGTTGGCGGGCCAGCCAGTTGTGACCATTGAAATACACTTGCAAGCGCAGTGGCAACCAAGTGGGCACTCGCACATGGATCAAGCCCAACTGCTCGTGCATCCAATACAGATAGTAATGCAGACAAGACCCCCGGCGAGTGATCACCTGCGCGTAGCCGTCGGCCCGCGCGTGACGCGTATCAAACACCGTGGCGCTCTCCTTGACTGCAAAGACATGGACCAATCCGGCTCGAGTGCCTCGCTCTTGGAGAATCGCCGCAATCCGGTCCTCTTGCCGAAAGTTCTTTCGCGTCACCATTTCGATATCGACCTTATGGCGGCGCGCCAAACCGATGATGTGGTCTCGAACCTGCCGGGTGATCGGCTGAGCGAAACGCGCCAAGTCTCGCGCGCGAAATCCCGCCTGATTCATGGAAATCAGCAGTGCGCCTGGGTGCGCAACATCCACCAATGTGCCATGGATAATGACCCGATCAAAACAACCCAATTGACCGGCACCTTCCTTGGCGTAGCGGCATTTCAAGTCGGTGCCCAGAGCCGGTTCCAGCGTGGCAGCAGTCGGAGTGGGAGTTCTCATGAGCGTTTACTTTACTCGTCTCTTTGGTTCTGGCTATGCCAGTTTAGGATTTCCGTTTTCGGATTTCCGCAAAGATCGGACGTTTGCAATAGGCGCTAACTATAACTAAGGCAATTTCGAGTTTGTCTCCGATTCACCTTTCGCTGATGCTGG
>QIAN01000250.1 GCA_003225005.1 Acidobacteriota bacterium
ATGGTGCAGACGACGAACCGCATCACCGTAGGCTAGCAGTTGATTGTGGTAATCCGGTCCGGCCTCGAACATCAATCGCTCTGAAACGATGTCTTCCCCGGGTTCAACGGGAAGGCTCAATTCGACCTGGTCGTCCGCGGGAGAATCCTTCAGATCGAATTCCTTCTGGATTTCCGTGGTTCCGGTGGATTCAACGGTATAGGAGGCCATCTTGGTCTTCGCCCCCATACCCTCAGCTTTCAGATGCATCAGGGTCAGAAATCGGTCTGAGGTAAGAGCGCCAAGAAATAAACTCTGCTTACTCTTCCGGTTGTAGATGAGTTGGCTTCCTGCACCGCGATGCATCCCGCCGCTCACTCCCCCGAGGTCGTAGAGAGCCAGGTCCGGCCAATCTTCGCTGAAACTGTCGGAGAGAACCCGGTCGGCCGATTGATCGCCACCCAGATTGAGGATCGGCTCACCCATGGCCTCCACACTCCGAATGGCCTGCACAGTTACTTCCTTTCCCGCACGATTTTGCACCTTTACCTGGACGGTGCCGTAAGGGCGCTGTTTGTAGAGCTGTAGCACGTAAACAAGATCGGGTTTACCGTCAAGTCCGCTGCAAATGACTGTGAACTCTCGGCCGGGGCCGAGATCATCTTCGAAGGTAGACTCCGAAGCCTGGTGTCGCGGGTAATCGCTCGAGCGAAGCCACTGGTGGTCAACCTGTGCTGCCACACGCGACCTGAGCACGGGCTGACTGTCCTGCAAAGACAGTTGGTACGATCCCTCCTGCGCGTTGACCGTCAGGGACAGCTCGTCGTTCGTCAATTGCTGGGCCACACACGGCAGCGCGACCATCAGTATGTCAGCCGTAACCGCTAGTCCAACTCTGAAAACCTGTCTTCGAGTTCTTTTCGGCACGGCAGCAATCTCCCTATGTGTGCACGATC
This sequence comes from Acidobacteriota bacterium, assembly GCA_003225005.1. Classification (GTDB taxonomy): domain Bacteria; phylum Acidobacteriota; class Terriglobia; order Terriglobales; family Acidobacteriaceae; genus Sulfotelmatobacter. Next base: position 936 of record QIAN01000250.1, read on the forward strand.
GTCATCGCATACTACTTGATGGGGTCAACCTCAGTGAAGCGAATACTCAGCTCAAGAATCTATAATGCGAAAGCGATGGATGAGAGGCCTAATCGCGTCGAGACGGATCGCCCCACGATGGCCGAGGGGCCAAGTGAATATCTGCGAAGCGTCGTCCAGCGAAATCGCGGCGGCGGGGCTGTCGGCAGTTACGCAGTTTGCTCCGCGCACCCGGCAGTGATCGATGCAGCCATTCAGCAAGCGCTCGAAGACGGTACCTGTCTTCACGTGGAGTCGACATCCAGCCAAGTTAACCAGTTCGGCGGATATACGGGTATGACGCCGCAGCAATTCGCTGATGCAGTTCGCGTTGCTGCCGCCTCGGCGGGATTGCCAGTAGGTCGCGTTCTGCTTGGAGCCGACCACCTGGGTCCGTTTGCTTGGCGCAGCGAACCGTTGGCTACGGCCATGGCGAAGGCCTGCGATCTGGCTCGTCTTTGCATTCATGCGGGATATCAGAAGATCCACTTGGACACGAGCATTCCATGTGGTGACGACGTGAAGAGTCTCGATGAGAAGGCCGTAGCGGAACGCGCTGCTACTTTGTGCCGAGCTGCCGAAGACGCTTGCGAGGAGATGCCGACTGGTTCGCCGAGACCGCTTTACGTCATCGGAACCGAGGTCCCGCCTCCGGGCGGAGAAGTGGCAGAGGGGGAATGTCCCGCCCCGACGATGGTCGAAGATGTTTATCGCACTTTGGAGATCTTTCGCTCCGCGTTCCGCGCACATGGCTTGTTCGCCGCTTGGGAGAACATCGTCGGGTTGGTCGTTCAACCTGCTGTGGAATTCGGCGACACCAGGGTTTTCGACTACGATCGCCAGAAAGTGCATGCCCTGTCGGCAGGATTGCCTGCAAGTCCTGCCCTTGTCTATGAGGCCCATTCCACCGATTACCAGGCCCCCGCCGCTCTAGCAGAGATGGTGGAGGACCATTTTGCAATCTTGAAGGTCGGCCCCTGGCTTACATCCGCCTATCGGGAAGCGATTTTTGCTCTGAGCGGCATAGAACGCGAGATCCTTGGCCACAAGCGCAAGGTGAGATCGTCGCAGGTGCGCGAGGCACTGGAGTTCGAGATGCTGCGCAACCCGGCGTACTGGCGTTCGTACTACCGCGGCGACGACGACGAATTGCGCCTCTCGCGTGCCTTCAGTTTCAGCGACCGCTGTCGTTATTACTGGCCCCAGCCCTCCGTACAAGAGGAAGTAAAGCGCCTGCTCCACAATCTCGATCTCTTTTCATGTCCGCTGACCATGCTGAGCCAATATCTCCCGATCGAATACGACGCGATTCGCCAAGGTGCACTGGAGAATCATGCTGCGGCCCTCATCGGCCACCACATTCGACGGGTCCTTCGATTTTATGGTGCGGCCTGCGGTGTACCGGCAGGTTGATCCACTCCGGAATGCCGCTTTTGGCAGAGAGCTCGCGAGTGACGCTAACCGGAACTATGCTCCGAATTGGTCCCGACAAACGTTAGATCCCTATCGGAACTGCTCCGATGACAGAACGGTAGCGATCCGCAGGATTTGGCGGTGGGCAGTTTCGATAGGGTCGTTTGAAGGGAGCCGCTGGCGTTCGCGGCGGATGCGGGCTGTCTTATGGGATTTCAATCGATTTACGCCTGGAAAGCCTTGCCAGAAGCAGGTTTTGCCAAAAAGGCAATCATTGATTCTTATCGATCTTTGGCAGACCCTAAGCGCAAAGGAACTGGTTTCCGTGTTCGTAGACCTAATGCTTGGTGAATGCGTATCGTCGAAAACAACTGGAAGGTGCTCGCGTCGTTGTTTCCCAGCGAATGGCAGCAAATGGCGTGGGATTTCGGGTGCAGTCGAGCGATTGCGTGGGTTTCCATCGCCCGACGTGTTGTTGCATACGCTGATACCACATGCGGGAAGGGGTTAGTCGTTGCGCTGGTTCGCGCTAAGCTGGAGCGCTGGACCGACGGTTTCCGACGTAGCCTTGCTCACACCCTGCGCAACAGCAATCCGAAGCTCCCATCATCCAAACGGACGAATTCAATTCCTTAAGTTAGCGCTTAAGTGGGCGCGTCACCACCCGGATACGAACTCCATTGTTTCCCTTTCCGGGTTGCGATAGCATGATTCTGCTCTCGCGGTTCTCCCACCTCACTGCTTTCCTCACCCGTAAAACCAGGCATGTGCCGCAATCTGTGTGCAACTTAACGTGGTGGCACGTAAGGGCATACAATATATAGTGTTATATTGCTTGACCCCGGCGCGATTTCGCCGTTACAGTAGCTTAAATTTGGGCCCGCCCTCTCCAGCCCGGGACGGCATTGATTTGAGGGAATACGTGCTGGGCGGGCGGACGAACCTGCTTAGTAACTAGGCTCGGAACGGCTTGCTGGCCGGCATCAAAGTATTTGGCGCGCTCATGGAGTCTCAAGGAGTCAACGTTGCTCAAACTGAAGAAGCTTCATGTTCTTGGCTTTAAGTCGTTCTGTGACCGTACGGAGCTGAAGTTCCACGGCGATGGCATTGCGGCCATCATCGGGCCGAATGGCTGCGGCAAGTCCAATATTGCCGACGCTATTTCATGGGTACTCGGCGAGCAGTCGGCCAAAACGTTGCGCGGTGCGCGCATGGAAGATGTGATCTTCGCCGGCACCCGCGATCGCAAACCTACGGGAATGGCTGAGGTGTCGTTAACCCTGATCGATCCCGAGGTGTATCCGGGCTCCGACCTCCACGCTCCCACGGAAATCGAGATTGCCGACGACATGCCGGAAGGTGCGGCCGCAGAGCTTCTCGCGGACGCCAACATTGTGGACGATTGGGACGAGGCCGCAATTCGTGCTCGTGCCGCCGAAGAGACTGCAAGCGCTCTCGACGAAGCGCAGCCGGGCAAAACGGCAGAAGTCGCGGGGTTACGCCCCCGGGCAAACAGTTTGGCCGACGCCTTCCCTGATGACGAGCCGGCGTTCGCATGGTTTGGAAATTCCGGCGGTGCCGTGGTACCTATTGCGTCCGCCGCTGTCAGCGGTCAGCAGGTGATCCTCAAAATCCGACGCCGCAAATTCAATCAGCAGCAATTCCGCGCCGGCGAACTTGTGGTCACTCGCAGACTATTCCGCTCAGGCGACAGTGAATATCTGCTCAACGGCAAGCTCTGCCGCTTGCGCGACATTCAGGAACTTTTCATGGGCACCGGCCTGGGGCCGGAATCCTACGCGCTGATTGAACAGGGACGCATCGGTCAGATTCTGAGCAGCCGCCCCACCGACCGGCGCGCAATTCTCGAAGAAGCTGCCGGCATCACCAAATTCAAAACAAAAAAACGGCTCGCCGAAGCGCGTTTGGAAGAGGCGAAACTGAATCTGGCACGCGTGAACGACATCTTCGACGAAGTCACGCGGCAAATGAATTCGCTGAAGCGTCAGGCATCCAAGGCCGAGCGCTACGCCAAGCTCCGAGAAGAGTTGCGAGCCAAGCTGCGCGTGGTGCTGGCCAGCAAGTTTGCCGCGCTCGATCAGCAAAGCGCTGAGCTCGATGCCCAACTCAATGTTCTTGCCGATGAGATGCGCCACCGCACCGAAGCCGTGCAAGAACTTGAGGCTGAGCACGGTGAACGGACTCAGCGCGGCTACTCCATCGAGCGAGAGCTGCGCGAGAATCTCGATGGGCTGAGCCAGATTACGCTGGAAATCGATCGCGCCCAGGCTCGTCGGCGGCACAACCAGGAGCGCTGCGCTGAATTGATGGTGCGCTCGGCTTCGGCTGAGGCTGAACTAGCGCAAGCTCGCCATCGGCTGACGGCACTCGAGTCGGAGCGCGATTCCAACCGTGAAATGCTGGAATCAGCCAGCGCCGATCTTGCCGCTGCCAGGAACGATTTCACACGCTCTCAGCAGGAAGCTGCCGCAGTTGCGGAATGCCTCTCCAGTCTCGAACAGCAGCAGGAAGAATCGCGAGTGGCCATTTTTGACATCGTGTCCTCGGCATCGCGCGAGCGCAATCAGCTTGCGCAAGCTGAGGAACGGCGGGCCGGTGTAGACCGCGAAGCGAGCCGGCTCGAAGCCGAGATCGCCAACGCCAATCTACAGGTGGAAGCCTTCGGCGGTCAGCGTGGCCAACTCGCACTCGAATTTGAGACGGTTTCCGAACGTGTCAGCGGCATAACCGAAGAGCTCAGCCACCTCCGCCGTTTGATCGAAAGCAAACGTCGGGACGAAACCCAGGCCAAGGGACACCTCGACCTTCTCCGCGCCGAGTTCGCCACTGCGCTGGGCAAGAAAGGTTCACTCGAAGCAGTCATCGCCGAACACGGATATTCCACCGAGTCCGTTCGCCGCCTCTTCCAATCCGGAGTGATGCAAAGCGGGCTGGCCCCGGTGGGCGTGCTTGCCGACTTCCTTGAGGTAGAGCCCAGGTTTGAGCGCGTGGTGGAAGACTTTCTGCGCGATGAATTGAACTACATCGTGGTCAAATCATGGGATGCCGCCGACGAAGGCCTGCGCCTGCTCCGCACCGATGTCGATGGACGCGCGACATTTCTCGTTCACCCCGAAGACTCGCAAGCCAAGTTCTCCTTTGTGCTCGATGAGGCTGCGCATTCCGCCCCGCCGGCAGAGTCGATTGTCCCGCTCAAGCACACCATTCGAGTGCTCGACGGCTTCGGCAAGTCGCTCGAAGTCGTTTTGCCGAAGCTGCGGGATGGATACATCGTGCCTGAGAGTGGCGTCGCACGCGGCCTCGCCCTGGAGAATCCTGACGCATTCTTTTTGTCCCAATCGGGCGAGTGCTTCCACAACGTGACGGTGACTGGGGGTAAGCAGCGCGCTGAGGGACCACTGTCTATGAAGCGCGAGCTTCGCGAGGTTAGCCGGCAACTGGAAGACTTGGAGCGTGCCCTGCGCGATGGAGAAATGCGCGTGCTCACCTGGGGCCGCGAACTGAAAGATCTCAGTTCCCTGCTGGAGCGGCTCGAAGCAGAAAAGCGCCAGGCCGAGCACCAGGCCATGACCTCGGGCCATCTGCTGCAGCAACTCGACTCTGAAATTGCTCGTGTCAGCGAGCGCCTGGGAGTTTCCCAGGGCGAGTTACAGCGGCTGGCAGAGGAGCGCTCCGAACAGCATGGCCTGATTCGGGCCCGGCAGTCTGAGATTGCCGCCCTCGAGGAAAGACGCGAGCAATTGGAGCGGCAGATTGCCACAGCCCAGGAATCTCTCTCCGCACTGCGGCAGCGCCGCGAAGAAGCCACTCAGACGACGGCGCAGCATGCGGCCCGGGTCGGAGGTCTCGAAGAGCGCCACCGCTCGGCTGCGACAGTATTAGAGCGCATCGATTCGCTGTGCTCGGAGATGGACGAGCGCGTGCACGCCCTGACATCGCAGATCGCCGCGGCGGCTGCCGAAAAGCTGCAGCGCGAAGTGGACAGCGATCAATTAGAGCAACAGGCCGCCGACCTCGAAGCCGAGCGCAACGCCAGTCAGGCCCGCGAAGGCCTTCTGCAGTTTGAATCGGAGCAACTGCGCGCTCGCCTGGCAGAAATCGACGAGCTTCTCCGCAATGCCCGCCAGCTTCTGGATCAGGCTCGCGACCGTCGCGGCGACATCTCCGCAGTAGCCGCTAAGTTGCAATCTGACGCGCAATACATGTCGCAGACTTGCCTGAACGAACTCGGCATCGAGCGTGAAATCCTGATGGCCGATACCAGCCTTCCCATGATTAGCGGAGAGCAGCTTGCCGCCGAAGATCAGGCCCATCGCGAAATGCGGGCGAAGCTCGAAGCCATGGGCCCGGTGAACATGATGGCACTCGAGGAGTACAAAGAAACCGCGGAGCGCCATTCGTTCCTCGAAACTCAGCGCGCAGACCTGGTCAGTTCCATCTACAACACCACCGCTACCATCCGCGAAATCGACGAATTCTCACGCCAAAAGTTTGCCGAGGCCTTTGCCCGCATCAATGAAAACTTCCAGATGACCTTTAAGAAGCTTTTCGGCGGAGGAAATGCCTTCATGAGGCTTACCGACGAAGAGAATAGCGCCGAAAGCGGTATCGACGTGGTGGCCTCGCCGCCCGGCAAGCGGCTGCAGAGCGTGCTGCTCCTCTCCGGTGGCGAGAAGGCACTGACGGCGCTGGCTCTGTTAGTCGGGATCTTCCAGTACTCGCCTAGCCCGTTCTGTATCCTGGACGAAGTCGATGCTCCGCTTGACGAAGCCAATATCGGTCGCTTCACCGAACTGGTAAAGGAAATGAGCCTCGAGACCCAATTTGTGCTCATTACCCATAGCAAGAAGACGATGAGCATTGCGCCCGTGCTGTATGGTGTCACCATGCAAGAACCGGGGGTCTCCAAGTTGGTGTCGGTGCGCTTTGGAGCGACTGCCTAGGCACAAATTGAATAGGCCGACCTCGTCGGTACGCCATCCAGCTATCTCTCGCTTGCGGAATGATTGGCGGACCAGACGGTCAGGCCGACGCCTGTTCGCCTCAAACTGAAATCTTTCCAGATATCCACTCTCGTCCTCAGCTTTTCCACAATTGCCTTCTTCGAGTATCAATCCGAAAATCCCTCCGCTCGAGTTCCCGGCTGTCAACTTTTTTCTCTTCAAGGAGATAAAAGCACTCTTGCCAACCTGTGAATTTGTTTCGTTGACAAATTTTTCTGAGGGGCTAAAATACGCCACGCTCCCTTGCCTGTAGAATTTCATCATGAGCCCCGAACTTCTCGATACCGTCCTCTTGCAAACTGACTTCCCGGACCTTCCACTCCACGCCAGCGGCAAGGTCCGAGACGTCTACCAACTCGATGACGATCGCCTGCTGTTTGTCGCCACCGACCGTATCTCGGCCTTTGACTATGTCCTGGCAACGGGCATCCCCCATAAGGGACGCGTGTTAAGCCAGATTTCTTTGTTCTGGTTCGATTTTCTGTCGGATATCGTGCCCAGCCACGTCATCACGGCCGCCGTTGACCGCTATCCCCAGGCGGTCCGCAAGTACGCCGACCAACTGCGGGGCCGCTCCATGCTGGTACAGCGAGCTGAGATGTTTCCCGTGGAATGCGTAGTACGGGGCTACATTTCAGGCTCCGCCTGGAAGGAGTACAAAGCGACGGGGAAGGTCTGCGGCATCGAATTACCTGCCGGTCTACGCGAGTCCGATGCTTTCCCCGAACCCATTTTCACCCCGGCCACGAAGGCGGTGACCGGCCACGACGAAAACATCCCCTTCGAACAGATGCGTAAGATCGTGGGCAGCGAAACTGCTGGGCAACTTCGCGACATTACCCTGAAGATCTACAAGAAAGCCGCGGCCTATGCGCGCCAGCGCGGCATCATCATAGCCGACACCAAGTTTGAATTTGGGCGCACCGCCCAGGGGATCACCCTGGCGGATGAAGTGCTCACGCCGGATTCTTCCCGCTTCTGGCCCGCAGACCAGTACAGGCCGGGCCAGGCGCAGGAGTCTTATGACAAGCAGTACGTTCGCGATTATCTCGAAAAAATTCGCTGGAACAAGCAGCCGCCTGCGCCCGCCTTGCCCCTTGAGGTGGCCCGCGGGACCAGCGAAAAATACCTCGAGGCCTACTTCCAGTTGACCGGGCACAGACTGGATGTGTAACCCTTCGGCCGCCCACCGGAGAAATGCATGAGCTGGGCGGATTGGATCATTTTTGCATTGCTCGTCCTGAACGTGGTTTCCGCAGCCATCCAGGGCTTCTTCGCTGAGGCCCTGAGCATGGCGGGGTTGATTGTCGGATACATCGTGGCCGCCTGGCAGTATCCCCGCCTGGCGGGGTGGTTGTCGTCGTTTTTCAAGTCGGAGTGGCTGGCTGACATTTTCGGCTTCCTCATGATCTTTTTTGCCATCGTCCTGCTGTTCGTTATCGCCGGCAGGATCGCGCGCTGGGTGATGAAAGAGGCCGGGTTAAGCGGCTTCGACCGGTTCTTGGGCGGAGTACTGGGATTGCTGAAAGGCGGACTGATGGTGGCCGTCATCCTGATGGGCCTGACGGCATTCACTCCGACCTCAAAGCTCCTGGAGGATTCACAACTGGCGCCTTACTTTCTAGTTGCGGGAAGGGCTGCAATCTGGGTTGCACCGTCAGAATTCCGAGCCCGTTTCTATGAGGGCCTGGACCTGCTGCACCGAGCTCCTCGCAATTTGACCGGCGCTCCCGCTTCACGCTCGAAATAGATGCGGTAAGAACAGAAATTCAAACGGAAGAGAGAGACGCATCGTGAAAGATCAATTGGAAGCACTCGTCTTGCAGATGTACAAGAGCAACATTCTTTATTCCGAAGGCGTACGCGAGTTCAAGAAGCGATTCATACTCACCGTGCTTCAGGAAAACAAGGGCAACCAGTGCCGCGCCGCGCGCGAACTGGGCATGCACCGCAATACTCTCAGCCGTACGATCTCCGAGTTGAAGATAGACGTTCGTCAGCTCCGCGCTGGCGTCAAGCGTCCCCCGCGCAGTGCGCGCCCTATGTCCATGGAAAAGAAAGCGGCTCGCCAAATGACTCGGTTCTGACCCCGTGAACTCTGATCCCAAAAAACTCCGAATCGCCGTCCTCCCACACCACCGGAAGTGCGGTTCCGCATCCGCGGCCCATGAAACCAACGAGAAGCGCCGCTGAGTAGCCAGCAGCGAGATCAACCCCGTGCGTTCGAACCAAGATTTGGGGAAGGCTACAAATCAGGAAATTTCCTCGTGCTTGAAACGAAGGGCAAGGACCACATTGCTTCCTGGGTCGAGGAGAACATTCCGCCAGCAGAGCGTGATCGTTTCAAGGAAATGGCTGAGGGCGAGCTTCTGAGCCTGCATGAAGGAAATTTTGCACGCTATCAGATCAGGCCGAGCGAGTTCTCGGCCTGGCGCCAATATGGGCCGGTGAAGCCGCGCCGTGATGACTCTCCTGTATTGTCGAAGAGCGACCTGTTTATTTTCGTAAGATCTAATCAAGTACAAATTCTCACGGCAGGACTCGCTGAGACAACGGAGGAAGCTGCGTGTCCGAGAACTCGGAGTTCACGCTGGCGGCGATGGCTTACAACCTGACGCGCCTGTTTACCTGTCGGAACGCTCCGTAACCAGCCGCCTGCTGCGCAGATCCGGCAGCGAGACGAAGGGACACATTTGCCATGTGCGGGATTACTGACAGCGGGTTTTCACGCACACACTTGCGGGCTGCCTGTTTCACTCCCTTTCAGCGTGCCCGTGTCACTGCGCCGCCGGCTTGCGGCGAACCGGAGGCTTCTTCTTGGGCGTACCGGCAGGCGCTTTCTTGGTGAGGAGCACGCCTTTGTCCATTGATATGAGGAACGGATTCTTGGTGTAAGTCTCCGGTGTTCCCTCAAAGTCGATGGTAGCCCCTTCTTTGGGTAGCAATTTGGCGGGAATCGGAGCGGACATCGTCAGCTCCACATCCGCCTTATTCGCGTCGATGTCATCCAGGCTAGCAGCCAGAGTCAGCTTGGCAGGGGAAGAACTGATTACTTTTGCGCCGCCCAACTGCACTGCTTTTCCCTTGATGGCGTTGAAAACCGTGTCAGCATCTTCCTGCTTGCCCACGGTAAGAATCAATTCCCACTCGGCGAAGTCCATCTTCGTTGGATCCTTGGACTTGACCAGATCCGCGGCCTGATCCGCGGGGGTCGGCGCCGGCTTGATCGTGAAATCCGCCGGCATCGTCGGACTCGCCTTCGCCCTTGCCACCAAATCTGTCCAGCCATCGTCTGCGCCGTGATACTTCACGTATTGTCGCTTTATGTACGGCTCAATCTGCGTAGCCACCTGTGGCGTGGGCGCAATCGCAAGGGCGCGAGCCCCATACCAAATGCCATTGATCGAATCTTGTGGAGTGGCTTGCAGATAAGCCAGAGCGAGAGGGTACACGATGCTGAAGTCCTGCGGGTTCGCGTCGGCAGCCACCTTAAGGCTTTTCTGCGCTGTCGCGTAGTCTTTGTCCTGCAACGCAGCAATACCAACCGCTGCGTTGAAGATTCCCGACATCTGGTCTTTCATCTTCTGAAAGTCCGCGTCGGAAGTACCTTCGGGCTTGTTAAATTTCGGGAGTGCGTCTAAACCCAACTGGCCATACTTCTTTGCGTCCGCCAGGTTCTGCTGAGGATTCTGCCCCGCCTGCGCCATCGTACGCTTTAGATAGGCGAGCAACGTCAGTGCGCGCACGTTATTCGGGTCGGCCTGCACCAGCTTGGTGGCGGCGTCCAGCGTTTTGGCCTGATTCCCAGTTTGTTGGTAGGTTCCCATCAAAATTTCGAGCGCCTGGGTCTTCATGACGCTGTTGGGATACTGGGTAAGAAATGCTTCCAGGCCGCTGATCTTCGCAGCCGGATCGTTTTGCTGCACCGCGCCCACGTAGGCGTTGTACTCGGCCGGATCTTTAATTACCGGCGCTTGCGACGGTGAAGCGCCAGGTTGTCCTTGTGCGGCCTGTCCGGGCGCAGGCTGTCCCTGCGCTGGTTGCCCCTGGGGCTGCTGTGCCGGCTGCGCAACCTGACCCGCTGCTACTACAGCAAACCCGAGCACCGCCGTGACCAGAATCTTTTTCATCAGTCTTGCTCCTTAGGATCTCCGGGAATTGACTTTTAGCAGGACCTACGTAATCGTCACAACGACTTCTCCGCCTTGACCGCTATTCGAGCTCTCAAATTCTGCTGGAATGGTCTCGGGCTTTCCGCACCGCCCCCAAAAACAGGGCACTTGCTCAGAATGCCAGGCAGTGGACCCCTTTTTACGGGTTCGCCGGATTATAAGTACCTCTCCCGCCGAAGGCAAGCCACTTCCCCATCATGCTCCACTTTATTGTTATTGTTAAGGTGCGGATCGAACCTCCGCCGGATGGCGGGTTTTCGCCGTTCATCGAACGAATTAACCTATCGGAGACCATTGGTGAAGTCAGAACGACCTTTGGACACGCAAGTCGCAATCATCACCGGCGCAGGCCGCGGCATCGGCGCGGCCATAGCGCGCAAACTCGCCACCATGGGTGCAACCGCGGTGTTGTGCGGACGTACCCGCGCCGCCCTGGAAAACACGGCACAGGCCATCGCCCAGAGTCAGGGCAGATCTGAAATCATCGCTTGCGATGTGACTCAGGTCAACTCCGTGGAGGCCGCCGCCAAGCGGGTTGAATCGGCATTTGGCAGAATCGACATTCTGGTGAATAACGCCGGAATTGGCGGATTTGGTGGCCCGCTGCATCAGTTGCCGCCAGACGCCTGGGAGCAGATTCTCAACACCAATCTCCGCGGCGTTTTCTATACCATTCGTGCCTTCGCGCCCCTCATGGTGAAAGCCGGGTCGGGCCACATCATCAACATCTCGTCGCTGGCCGGGAAGAACGCGCTACCCAACGGAGCCGCGTACGCCGCCTCCAAGTGGGGATTGAACGGCCTAACGTATTCCGTCGCCGAAGAACTGCGCGGACAGAACATCCGCGTGAGTGTGATTTGTCCCGGCTCAGTCAATACCGAATTGAGCCCGCACACGGGCAAAGATCCCATGAAGATGCTTCAGCCGGAAGACGTGGCCCACGCGCTGGAGATGCTGGTGACGCAGGCTCCGCAGTCATTCGTGAGCGAGATTCTTTTGCGGCCCACGCAGAAACCGTGAAATCCTGTGACCTCTGCGGCCGTTCTCCGCGGTCTCTGCCACCAGGAATTTGTCCTTATTTCTTGAACAGGTTCTCAAATGCCTGACGCGCGTCGTTCGGACGCAGGCTGGCGGGTGTGGAAGTTTCTTTTTCTCTGGTCACGCGAATCTCGTAGAAGGCGCACTCATTGCGAGCGTCCTTGCGTCGAATGCGCTCAGTGATCGGTTGCATGCACTCGAACCGGCTGCCCGGATCGAAATACGCACACTGCTTGCAAGAATGCAGTTCAAATCCGCACTTGAGACACTTATCGCCCGCAGGAGTGGGCAGCAGCGTGCCGCATTGGGTGCAGCGCGAGACCGCGCGCGTGCCCGGCAGATTCACCGGTCTGGGACCGAACGTGTTGTCTTTGTTCGGCGGCGGTGCCCCTGATTTTTCTCCTGCTCCACGGCGCGGTTCAGCGTCGCGGTCCTGATAACCATGTTGACGGTATTTGGCGGCCACAAACCCTCCCCGCAGCGTGGCTGGTATTGTCTCCCCGAGAAGCCGGCGCAGCAAGTCTTCCACTATCCAGCCTGTTTCTGCTCGGCACTCGGGTGCTTAGGTACGCTACACGCTGCGATTTACAATGAAACCATGATTCACGAAATACTGCCGGTCGGCCCGCTACGGTGCAACTGCTCCATGATCGGAGATGAAGGCACGCGCGAAGCCATGGTGATCGATCCCGGCGACGACATCGACGACGTTCTCGCTATCCTCGGCAAGCATAATCTCAAAGTCAAGCAAATCGTCGTCACTCACGCTCACATCGATCACGTGGGCGGAGCGATGAAGCTGCGCGCCGCCACCGGCGCCCCTATTTTGCTCAACCAGAATGACCTTGCTCTGCTCAAAATGCTGGACGTGCAAGCTGCCTGGGTCGGCATGGCCGCTCCCGGCCAAGTCGAAATCGACCAAAGCGTCGGCAGCGCCGACACGGTCCAAGCGGGCTCGCTCAGCGCCAATGTGCTCGATACCCCAGGACATACCGAAGGCAGCATCTGCCTATACTTCCCGGCGGAACATAAGCTCATCGCCGGCGACACATTATTTGCCGGCTCCATCGGGCGCACCGACCTTCCCGGCGGATCGTTCGAGAAGATCATTCGATCGTTGCATCAGACCGTTCTCGCCCTGCCGGACGATACCGTCGTCGTTCCCGGCCACGGGCCGCTCACCACCATCGGAGAAGAACGTGAGAGCAATCCGTTCCTGGTGAAAAAGTAGAATTGTTAATGGTTCAGCATTTTAGATTCTCCTTCAACAATCAACAATTTCGAGCACACGGCGAATCCCCTCTGCGAATTCACCCTTGGGTCCAATCAGGCTCAGCACCAGATGCCCCTCCCCGGGGAAATCGTAAAAATGTCCCGGGTGCACCAGCACCGATTTGCGGCGGAGGAGTTCGATCGTCCGATCTTCGTCCGACCCCGTTACTGGCACGCGAAGTACCGCATACCATCCCCCCTCCACACCCAAGCGTTGGCAAGATTTCCGAGTAGCCAGCTGCCGGTCAAGCTCCGCCAGATTGGCCAGCACCCGATCAAGAAGCTGCTTCTGAATACTCTTCCGCTGTTCGAGCAAAATCGGCACCGCCCACTGAATCGGCCCATTCATTGACAAATATGTATCGGCAATCACCTCCAGCCGTGCCACCGCATCTTTCCATTGTGCCTTCGGTCCATTCGCCACCATCCAGGCCACTTTCATCTGTGGCAATGCTGATACTTTTGACAGCCCACTCAGAGTGAACGTCAGCACCTCGCGATTGAGCGCGAGACTCGACCGTGACCTACCGTCGTGAGCGTAATCGAGAAAAACTTCATCCCCGACCAAGGCCAAATCATGCTCAGCGCAAAATCGATTCAATGTGTCTCGCTCGCCCGGCTTGAGGTATGAGCCGGTGGGATTGTTAGGATGCACCACCACGACCGCACGCGTAAGCGGGCTGACCGCCTTCGGCATTGACGGAAAGTCGATCTGCCAGCCGTGATCGTAAATTAGCGGGTAGGGAACCAACTTGACGTCCTGAAGATCACCCAGAAATTCAAACAGCGGGTAGCTCGGCTTGGGAATCAGAACTTCATCCCCCGGATTGCATAGCAGCCGGAAAACATAGGAATAACCCTCGCTGGTGCTCGTGGTCAGGATCAACTGTTCCGGATCGAGCTCGGTCGTGGCCTGCTGCTCGCCATAGTAGCCACTTACCGCCTCGCGCGCCTCGAGCAGACCTTTCGGCTGCGGATCGTAATCCATTGCCCGTGGCGACGATAGCGCACCCAGAATCGCCGCTTCGTCGTAATCGAATCCCGCACGTGTCGGATTCGAGATGGTGAGGTCGAGCACTTCCCTTCCCGCCGCGCGCATCTCTTCCCATGCTTTCGTAAAACGATTGCGCGTGAGCTTCCAGTTGGTGCGATCGGAGAACATGAACGGGTGAGCGGCTCCTGAGTCGCGACCGCGCGAGGGAAAAACACCGCCTACGGTTCGAGGTAGAATCCCAACTCCTGCGGTGGCGTCAGCGCCTTGGTGGCGTAGTACTGCCTGCGCGCCTGGCGCACCGCCACGATCTTCGCCTGAAATTCGCGCGCCAGGTTGTCGTAGCGCACCAGAAGATTGTCGAGCCAGTACGGGCGATCTTCCTGCAACCACGCTTTGCGGTACATTTCGCGCACTCGCGTCGTGGAGTCCCGCAAGTCTTCCAGGCGCGCGTTGATCGCGGTGATTTCTTCCAGGTCATTCCCGACTCGGTCTCCGTCGGTCTGATTCTGAAAGGCGTCCCAATAGAACTTGTTGATTTCCTCGGTGAATTGAATCTTCATGCCCAGCGTATCAAACCGCCACGCGGCCACTTCCATATCTCCGAGGGTGTCCGAGTTCACCCGCGCCTTGGACCGATTGCGGTAGAGCGCTTCCAGCGTATGTTCGGCTCCCAGGCGGATTTCCCTCGCCGCGGGTGAAAGTCTCTGCATCAGTTTTGCTCCCTCCGGCGTAAATGGATCCGCCCAGAACAGGTCGTCCGTATCCTCATGGATACCAACCTTGGCCAGGGCTTCGTGCGCCTGATCCAGGCTGTTCAGCGCGTCGCGGAAGCTGTTGTCGTCATTGCGATAAAACGTCCAATCATAAGCATCTTTGAAATTGTCGATATTTGCTTCTCCGGCCTGCCATCCTGCTGCCGCGCCAAATGTCAGAGCTGGCCATGCCATCTCGTACAAAGACTCTCCATCATCATTCCACGTGGTGTTGAGCATGCCCTGAGCGCCCAGCTTTTGCCCATCGCGCACGAAGTTTCGAATGTTTACCAAAGCCACATCGAAGTCAGGCCAGATCTGGTTCCAGGTCTGCGTACCGGGCGCCACCATCACCTCTAAACCCGCATCCCGATAAGGCTTGATAATGTTGTCGAAGTTGGACTTCGCGTCGTATTCCCAGGGCACAGCGATCACGTCCTTAGGCAAAATGCCCAGCAGCTGCGGATACTTCACCGCAATGTCTCCCCAGAACATGAGCTGCTTGTGGTAGGGCTCGAGGATTCCACTTACCTTCTGCAGATGTTCGAGATAGACGCGTCCCACGCCAACTTCCTTAACCCGGTCGGCGGTTTGACCCTGCCCCAATTCGAAGGTCTCATCCCCGCCAATGTGAAGGAACGGTCCTGGAAAGAGCGGGACCAGTTCGGCATAGAAGCTCTTGATGATGTCGTACGACTGCTCTTTGGTGGGAGTCAGCACATGTCCATGCGGACGCTCAGCCACGTCAGAATAAATCTCATATTTCAGCATATGGTGCAGATGCCCGAATGCCTGCTGCTCAGGAAGAACCGCCACATGAAACTTCTTCGCGTACTCGACCAAGGTCTTGATTTCCTCGCGCGTCAGTGCCGCCTCTTTCGGCGCCATCAGCGGCTGACTAGCAAAATCGAACACGTGCTCCAGGTACAGTCCGAACAGATTGATCTTGTACGACGCCAGTGTCCGAATCTGTTTCTTCATGAACTCCATGGTAGGAATCGGACCGCGGCTTACGTCGTCCTGCATTCCACGCCAGGGCATGCTCGGCCAGTCGCGAATGGCCACGGCCGGGCATGCGAGACTCTTCCCTTCCGGACGGAGCAATTGGCGCAACGTCTGCACTCCATAAAACAGTCCTTGTCCCGTATGGGCAGCGACGATGAGGTGAGATTTGTCCGCGTACAGCACGTAGCCCTGGTCGCCAATGGAATCGTCGATCTTGATTCCCTTGGATTCGAGAAACTCGCGCCGGCCACGATCTTCGAGCCTTCCGAGGACGATGGCCTTCGCTTCTTGCCGCGGAGCCTGGTTCGCACCGACGATACTCACGTCAAGCCCGGCCTGCTCAGCAATTTCTTCCGCCAGTGTTTCCGCGGCAATTCGATCCTCCGACTGGTGCCGCCGATCCACCAGGATGACGGTTCCGGGGCCAACGCGGAAGCCAGCGCCCTCATGAGATTGCACTTCCTTGGGCTCAGGCACCAATCTGAGTTGCCGCGCAGCCACGGGAGTCTGAGCTGATGAGAGAGAGGCGAGAAGGCCAGCGCCACAGATTAGACGTGAAAAAGCAGAAAACACAGTTTTTGGGATCATCCACCCATCCCGGATCTTGAGATTTTTTTGCTCCGCCGTGCAGCGGCAAATCGTAATAGCCCGCGCCAGCGCAGCATTCATTTTTGAAACGCTTCCTTGTTCACAACGTAGGGCATCTTCGTGACGTCGCCGCCATAATTGCCTTCCAATACATCGATCAGGCCCTGCACGCAGCGTCCAGCCATGCCTTTATTGGGATCCGCAGAAAGCCTCGTGATGCGCGCCGCACTGGCGAAGTGCGGCATCAAACGGCAGCGGTCTTCAATGGCAGGATCGCGCAACGGCGAGTCCGCGGGCAGCGGCTCTTTCTCATATACGTCGAGTGCTGCGCCGGCAATCCAGTTTTCTCGCAAAGCCCGGGCCAGCGCGGCTTCATCCACCACCGGCCCGCGTGATGTGTTCACCAGATACGCTGTCGGCTTCATCAGGCGGAGTGTCTTCTCGTTGAAAAGATGGTACGTCGGGGTGGCACTTTCGCCGGCCCGCAACAGCGGCACGTGCACGCTGGCAAAATCCGCCTCACCGAGTGCCTCCTCGAACGGCACGTATTTGATCCAGTTCTTTTCTTTTGTGATGCCTCGCGCCAGGCGCAGATCCATGATTTCCTGAATGGCCTTTATATAGTCGCGATTTTCATAAGCCGGGTCATAACACAGCATATTCATGTCGAAGCCAGAGCATTTCCTGATCATGGCCAGCCCGATGCGTCCGGTGCCAATGATCGCAACCGTCTTGCTCGTAACTTCATCGCCCAGAAATGGCAGGTACGGATGCCAGTATCCCCACTGATTCTTCCGTAACAGATGCTCAGCCGGCCACATTTTGCGTGCAAGCATGCCTGTCATGAAGAAGGCAAATTCTGCTGTTGCTTCAGTAAGGACGTCGGCCGTATGAGTGAACGGGATTTTGTATCGATTGGCGTCCGCACGATTGATGTTGTCGAAGCCCACGGCAATCTGCGCCACCGCCTTCAGCGTGTTCTTGCCCGCCTCGAAAACTTCTCCATCGATCTGATCGCGCAGGGTTGTGATCATTCCATCGATTCCGGATTTAACTTTTTCAATAATCAGACTCTTCGGAGGAGCTTCCGGCTTGGGATAAACTTCGACCTCATAGCCGCGCTCGCGTAGCTCGTTCAGGGAATCACCGATGTCACAGGTAACAAAGACACGGAATGTCTTGCTCATAGTTGTTTTTTCATTGCTCGCCCGGCAAAGACCACGCTAGTGAAACATCCACCGCGTGGTTGTTTCCATAAACTTTTTCTCCCACAGTCCAAAGACCACTCGTGGGCGCACGGCAAACACCGGCTCTTTCATCGAGAGAATGTCGTTCTCCATCGATGCCATATCCCAGTCGTACTTGCCCGAGTAGTTCGCAAGCAATCGACGGCGAGTCGGAACGTCCGCCACCCGAGCAGTGCCCTCGACGATTACCGCTTCGTGCGCGTCCTCGGTCGAAACCACGCAGTTGGGATTCTTCGCCAGGTTCCGCGCCTTCCGCGACTTACTCCCCGTGCTGAACAAGAATTGGCCGTCGATCCATAAACCCCAGACCACCATGGTGTGAGGCGATCCGTCGGGCTTGACCGTGGTGATCCAGTAGTTGTGCGACTTCTTCAGACGCTGCTCGGCCCAACTCCACGGAAGCAGTCCCGTCGTCGCTGCCGTCGGCAGCCCATATCCCGGCATGTGCGGACGGTCGGCTCGCGGCTTCGCGTTCGGGCTTAACTTTTTCTTCTTGGCAGGCATCGCAGATCTTAAACAAAAAGAAAGGCTAAAGATTCTTGGCCGTCCACTCCCCAATTCGCTCCAGCGCCTGCCGCAAGTTCTCGAGCGAGTTGGCGACGCTAAAGCGCAGATAGCCTTCGCCGAAAGCGCCAAAAGCCGTCCCGGAAAGCGCCGCTACGCCGGCTTGCTCCAGCAAGGCGTCTGCCAGAAGTTTCGACTTCCAGCCCGTCGCCGTGATGTTGGGAAATACGTAGAATGCGCCCCTGGGCATACGGCAGGAAAAACCCTTGATCTTGTTGAGCCCCGCTACAAACACGTCACGCCGCCGCTGAAATTCCTCGCGCATGCCATCGACCGAACTCTGATCGCCCCGGATCGCCTCAATTCCCGCCACCTGGGTAAAACTTGCGGTACAGGAATTGGAATTGGTCATCAACCGCGTAATGTGCGTGGCCAGATCGGGACGCATCACGCCATAGCCCATGCGCCAGCCTGTCATGGCATAAGTCTTCGAAAAACCATCCAAAAGAATCGTCCGCTCCTGCATCCCGGGCACGGACATGATCGAGAAGTGCTCGCCGCCGTCAAAGACCAGCCGGCTGTAAATTTCGTCCGACAGTACCAGAATATTGCGGTCGCCGATGGCCCGCGCGATCTGCTCAATTTCTTTGCGGTCCAGCACCCCCCCGGTGGGATTCTGCGGCGAATTGAGAATGATCAAACGAGTCCGGTCATTGATGAGCGCAGCCAGTTCGTCCATAGGCAACGAAAAATCGCGCTCTTCGCACAAGCGAATGGGGACTGCCCGTGCGCCCACGTAATTCACCATGGACTCGTAAATCGGGAACCCCGGATTCGGATATATGACCTCATCTCCTTCATCAATTAGTGCCAATACCGCAAAGAAAATAATAGGCTTACCACCGGGAACGACGACGACCTCCTGGCTCGTAACCTTCACTCCGCGGGTCTGGCTCACGGATTCCGCGATTGTCTGTCGAAGTTCGGGCAAGCCCGCCGAGGGCCCGTAATGTGTCCAGCCCTTGCGCAGCGCGTCCACCCCCGCTTCGACTACGTTCCGCGGCGTATCAAAGTCAGGTTCGCCAATTTCGAGGTGAATAATGTCTCTCCCCTGACGCTCCAGCGCTCGCGCCTTATTCAGGACCTCGAACGCGGTCTCTGTTCCCAGGCGCGACATCCGGCGCGCCAGTTGGAGCTCATGTTGGACGGCCTTTACCATGACTCGAAAACTCCGTACAGCGGCAAACCGCACATTATACGCCGGACAATGTACGGAAATAGCCTAGAAGGAGCAGAAGCAGCGGTACTGATCGAACGGATTGTCGCGCGATTGACTAGAGACCGCGATCTCGATCAAATGGTGTCTATGCTGCTTGAGGCCATGAAAGGGGTTGGTAGCGCGGTTGTGATAATCATTGGCGTGGCCCTGTGGGTAGTGCCTGATCCCATCGCTAAAGCCCTCAAGCTTGGCGTTTCTGGCGAGGAAATTTAGCAACAACGAATTAGATCAGTACCCAACCAGTGATCAATGAATTTTGCAGTAGCGAAACTGGTCACAGGTGTGAGGACGGAGACCTCGCGGCCGCGAGGCCAAGAGGAACTTACTCCGAGACGCTATGCTCTTCGTTCTGCGAGCGCAGAACGCGGTCGACAGAGTAAGGCGCGCGACGGCTGGGCTCGTGGTAGTGGCGCACCTGCATTTCACCTAACAGGCCGATAGCCAGCAGATTCAGGCCGCCGAGCAGCAGCCCCAGCGCCGTCATCATCAGCGGTCCGTGCGAAGCCATGACCGGCACATTGCGCAGGAATTTCTCAACGCCCAACCACAGCACGATGCCACTGCCGCCGAAAATGCTGGCCATGCCAAAGGTTCCGAAGAAGTGCAGCGGACGCGAGAGATAGCGCAGCAAAAAGCGGATCGTGAGAAGATCAAAAAACACGCGGAAGGTGCGTGCGATGCCATAGTGCGACGTTCCCCGCTCGCGGTTCACATTGCGAATGGGCACTTCGCAAATCGATGCTCCGTGCCACGAGGCCAGCGCCGGAATAAATCGGTGCAACTCTCCATACAGCGGAACCTGCTCGAGAATGTCCCGCCGGTAAGCCTTGAATGTAGTACCGAAGTCGTGAATATCTACGCCGCTGAGCTTCGCCATCATCCAATTGGCAATGCGCGACGGGATGCGCCGCATCCAGAAGTTATCCACGCGCACTTTGCGCCAGCCACTGACGATGTCGTAGCCCGCTGCAATCTTTTCAAGAAACAAGGGAATGTCGGCGGGATCGTGCTGCAAATCGCCATCCATAGCGATAATGTATTCGCCGCGTGCATGGTCGAACCCTGCCGCTAGCCCGGCTGTCTGACCAAAGTTCCGCCGAAGTTTCACCACAGTCACGCGACTGTCCACGGCTGCAATTTCGCGCAGCATGGCAAAAGTCTTATCGTTCGAGCCATCGTCCACCAGCACGATCTCGAAGCTCTCGCCGTTGATCTCCATCACCGCCTTCAGGCGATCGTAGAGGTCGGTCACGTTCTCCTGCTCGTTGTGCAGGGGGACGACAATGGAGTATTTGGGCACGATCTTTTTATTATAGCGTGAAGGGTTCGAGCCGCAGCCAACTTCTTAATGGGTGAGGTTACTCATGGACTCCGCACCGCTGGTTCAACCGCCAAACCGCCGTCGTCTATGCGGAGGACCCGGTCACTCTACACCTGGTCCTTGAGCTTGAGCCTCGATTTATTCTCTTCCATGAATTTCTTCAAATCCTCGGAGGCGCCCAGCAGTCGCATCCACTGCTCGTAGTACAGCGTGACCGGAAAACGTCCCAGGCCGTAAACGCTGACGCCTCCCTTTTCGCCAACCTTAAAATCCAGGCTGCCACTGCGTGTGCGTCCGCCTTGCTTTTCCAGTTGTGCTAACCGGGCTTTCAGTTCTTCATACGTCGGTTCTGCCATGCATGACCTCGTTTTGGGTTATTGCCACATCATATGGTGATGCACTCCCTAACCACAAGCCGTGGCTCGATTGGGCCTGCGTAATCCAATGGAGAAATATCATGAACCCATTGGCCATGCGTGTCATCGCGTATAGTAATATTGTGAAAGATTCGCGTTGTGTTGCCGCGCGACTCGAGGCTCTCTTGACCCTCATGGGATCACCGGCTAGAATCGTGGCCCTGCTCTGTGTGCTTTTGATCGCGCTGAACGGGTCCGTTCAAGCATTTCACGTACACTCCGAGACCTCGAAGCTTTCGAATCACGAGTGTTCGATCTGCTTGCTGGCCCACCCCGGAGTTCTTCGTTGCTCTCCTTATTACCTTGACCTAGTTTTCGTGCGAAGGGCTTTGTCTGTTCCTCTGAAAGTGACGGCGCAGTCTTCGGGCTTCGTTTCCTCGCTCCACATACGCCCTCCTCCCTCTCGATAGCAATTCTCCTAAATGGTAAGGACGTCCGGAACGGAAGCATAGCGTGCGGCCTGACCGACCTGGGCTATCCGATCCGGCCTGGTTCAGTGCTCGGATCCAGATTCGAAATGAGGTCATTTCCAATGAGACGTTATGCCAGCTTGCTCGCAATTCCGGCAGTTCTGCTAGCCATGCCTCTTTATTCCCAGCAAGCCGCAGGAACTCCGCCGAGGGCCGATCAGCCCGATAACGCTGCCCTCATGGAGAAAATCCGTGATCTCGAGGACCGGATCGTCGCCATGGAAGGACAGATCCGGCAATTGAAAAGCCAGCAGGCGGCACCATCTGCGGTGGCTGGGCCAACCCCTGCCACGACTTCCGAGGCAAGTGCGGCAGCGGCTGGACCTCAAACTCAGGCTGGTTCCATGCCACCTCCGGCATCCGTGGCGGCCGCTAGCGCGACCACGCAAGAACCCGCCCTCGGCGGGGCAGGAGGCAGCGCTGCCAAAGCATTGAACCCTGACATCAGCATGATCGGCGACTTCATCGGCTCCGCCGGACACAATCCGGTGAATTCCACTTCTTCGTTTCAGATGCATGAGTCGGAACTTGGAGTCCAAGCCATTATTGACCCCTACGCTCGAGGCGACTTCTTCCTGTCCTTTGGAGAGCAAGGGGTCAATCTGGAAGAGGGCTACATCACACTCACGGCTCTGCCCGCGGGCTTGGTGGCGAAAGTAGGCAAATTCCGCGGGGCCTTTGGGAAGGTAAACACGCAGCACAACCATGTGTTGCCCTGGATTGATCGGCCGCTGGTAAGCAACAACCTGGTGGCGGGCGAAGACGGAATCGATGATGCGGGCGTCTCCGTCGAGCGCATACTTCCCGCCCCAAAGGGCATATTTATGGAGCTGACCGGGCAAGTTTTTCGGGGCGACTCCGGGGATCAGCAGCACCCGTTGTACCGCGCCTACAGTAATAGCGATGTCAGCGCGATCGCGCATCTAAGGACGTACAAGGACATTACTGAGTCAACCAATATTGACCTCGGCGCCTCGTATTCGCGTGGCTATAGCACAGCGGGTCCGAACTTTTTGACTCACCTTTATGGCATTGACGCCGCGTTGCGCTGGAAGCCCTTGCGACGGTCGATCTACCACTCTTTTGTGGGACGAGGAGAGTTGATCTGGAGTCAACGGCAACAACTCCCATCGGAACAGCGCGCCTTTGGCTTCTATGCTTCAGGCGACTATCAGCTGGCCCGGCGGTGGTTCGTTGGCGGACGCTACGATCGCTCTGGTGAAGCTGATAAGGCGAATCTCATTGACAAAGGTTTCTCCGCGGTCCTTACCTACTGGCCGAGCGAGTTCAGCCAGATTCGCGGACAGTATGAGTTTACTCGCTATGGCAACCTTGACGTTCATCAACTGTTCATGCAGGTGCAGTTTTCATTGGGGGCCCACGGTGCGCACCCCTTCTAGGAGAGCGATGAAAAGGGTAAGTGGTTTTTCTCGTTTGTTGGCCGTTCTGGCGCTTGGCCTGATAGCCGGTGCCCTGCTTTCACCAACCGCTGCGGAGGCTAAGAAACTCAACGTTGTAACCTCTACAACCGACCTGGCCGCGTTGACCGAGGAGGTGGGCGGCGACAAGGTCAACGTTGAATCCATCGCCAAGGGGTATCAGGACCCGCACTTCGTTGAGGCCAAGCCCAGCTTTCTGTTGAAGCTGCGCCAGGCCGACCTGCTGATCGCTGTGGGATTGCAGTTGGAGATTGGCTGGCTACCGCCCCTCATCACGCAGAGCGGCAACCCCCGAATTCAGGTGGGAGCAACGGGGTATCTTGATGCTTCGCAATTTGCCGAGATCCTCGAGATTCCGCAAGGAACCGTCACCCGCGCCGAAGGCGATGTGCATCCTCTGGGCAATCCTCACTACTGGCTCGATCCTGACAACGGGCGACGCATCGCGCGAGGCATTGCCAACAAACTGGCCGACATGGACACGGCGGATGGCGCGTTCTTTCAGCAGAGGTTCCAGGATTTTGAGAAACGGCTGCTTGCGGCTGAGCAGAAATGGGACGCGGAAATGAAGCCGTATCGCGGCCGCAAGGTCGTAACCTACCATCGCTCCCTCCCGAATTTCGCGAAGCACTTCGCTCTGGATGTGATCGGCTACGTGGAGCCCAGGCCCGGCATCCCCCCCACACCCAGCCACACCCTCGAGCTCATTCAGTTGATGAAGCGTGAGAACTGCAAGATCATACTTGTCGAGCCGTATTTCGACTTGAAAACTCCGCAGTCCATCGCACGCGAAACTGGCGCTCAAGTAGTGGTGTACTTGCCCTCGGTGGGAGGCGTGAAAGAGGTCACGACGTATTTTCAGCTATTCGACTACGATATTGCTTTGCTGACCAAGGCCTTTCAGTCGACGCAATAAAGGAGACTCATGGAAATTCTGCCATTCCTGCTGGCGCCCTTTCTGGCCAGCCTGATTTTGACCGGCATTCACGCTTATCTGGGCGTTCATGTGGTGGAGCGCGGAGTGATCTTTGTAGACCTGGCGCTGGCGCAAATTGCTGCTCTGGGCGCAACCATCGCCATCCTGATGGGAATGGATCCGCATGGCTCAGGCGCCTATTGGCTTAGCCTGGCTTTTACCTTTGCCGGCGCTGCTATCTTTGCCTTCGCGCGTACCCGGCGCGGCCACGTTCCGCAAGAGGCATTTATCGGAATTGCCTACGCCGTGGCCTCGGCGACGGCCATCCTTGCCATGAGCAAAGCCACCGGAGAGACCGAGCATCTCAAGGACATGCTCGTGGGCAATATCCTGGCGGTATCGATGCACGATGTTGCCAAGACAGCGATTCTCTACGGAGTCATCGGCATTTTTCATTACATTTTCCGCAAACAGTTCTTGCTGATTTCGACGAACCCGGAAGAGGCTGAAGCCAAAGGCCTGAGCATTCGTTTCTGGGATTTTTTGTTTTACGCTTCGTTTGGATTTGTGGTCACTTCTTCGGTTGCGATTGCGGGTGTGTTGCTCGTGTTCTGTTATCTGGTGGTGCCCTCGGTTGGAGCCATGCTCTTCGCTGACCGGATTGGCCGGCGGCTGGCGATTGGTTGGATTATGGGAACCTTGGTGTCCGCGCTAGGTGTGTATTTTTCTGTGCTGTTTGATCTGCCCACCGGGGCGGCGATCGTTTGTACCTTTGGCGCCGTGCTCATCGTCATGTTTTTTGTCCACTTGCTTTTGTCCCGAAGACATAAAATACCCATTGAGGACGCGACCCCGATGAGAGACGCTCGCCACCACGTCCCTCAGTGAACCTAGCGATTGAATAAGGCACAGGGTTGCAAAGATCAAAGATCAAAGATTAACGATTAAAGATAAGAATGACGCTGTTTACGCGATGGTCGGCATGGTTCTGCTTGTCCGTGATGCTATGGACAGCGGCACTCGAATCTGCTCACCACCATGCCAACAAGACCGAGCCCGCCTCCTGCTCCATCTGCGTCGTGGCCCATACCACGGCGCCCACAGCCAGTTCCAATCATGCCAGGCCGTTTTTCACCGCGATGGGCCTGCTGCAAGAAGAAGAAATCATCGCGCAAGCCCGGGCCCATTCATCTGATCTGGGCATTCGCGGTCCTCCTGCCATTCAGGGATTCCCACTACGAGTTAAATATCCGGCTAAGCCGGCGTAATCCCTATTTTCTGTCAGGAGAATATCATGACTACTTCTTATCGGCGGCGCTTCGTCGCCATGGCTGTTATTTCGTTATTTCTCATAGCCACTTCTTCTCTCGCGCAGTCGGCTGGCAATTCCGGTTCCATAAACGGTACGGTCGAGGACCCAACCGGGGCAGTCGTCCCTAACGCCACTGTCGAAATTCGCAACCCGGTGAGCGGCTATGACCGCTCGGCTACCACCGACGCATCCGGCAAGTTCAGCTTCCCCAACATTCCCTATAATCCCTACCATCTCACAGCAACCTCAGCTGGGTTCGCGTCCCATCTCGAGGACGTGGACGTTCGCTCTTCGGTTCCCGTGAATGTTCCCATCAATCTCAAAGTGGAAGGATCGTCCACCGTAGTGACGGTCGAAAGCGGCTCGGATCTGGTGGAAAACGATCCAACCTTTCACACCGACGTCGACAAGAATCTGTTCGACAAGCTGCCTCTGGAAAGCCAGTCTTCATCGGTCAGTTCGCTGGTGACGCTCGCCACGCCGGGCATCACCGCGGACTCGAACGGACTCTTTCATGGCATGGGTGATCACGCAGAGAATTCGTTCTCCGTGGATGGCCAGCCCATCACTGATCAACAGAGCAAAGTTTTTTCCAACCAGATTCCGCTCGATTCAATTCAGTCGATGGAGGTCATTGCCGGCGCTCCACCGGCTGAGTATGGCGAGAAGACAAGCGTCGTGATCAATGTTACGACCCGGTCGGGCCAGGGGCTTATGAAGCCGCAGGGTAGCGTCACAGCTTCCTATGGCAGTTTTGGCACATCGACCGTCGGATTCAACCTTGGTTACGGTGGCGAGAAGTGGGGCAATTTCATTTCGGCCAGCGGTTTGAACAGTGGCCGCTTTCTGGACCCGCCGGAGTTCACCGTCATCCACGACCAGGGGAATGAAGAGAACTTATTCGACCGGGTCGACTATCAGTTATCGAGTGCTGACTCGGTCCATGTAAACCTGGGTTTTACGCGTTCGTGGTTCCAAAACCCGAACAGCTTCGACAACGTTCTCCGCATGGGCCAGACCGATCCGTCGAAGAATCCACTCGGGCCCACCGACCAACGTTCGCAGATAAAGACGTTCAATATTGGGCCATCCTGGACTCGATTGCTCAATCACAATTCCGTCTTCACCCTGGGGGCTTTTGTCCGGCGCGACCACTACGACTACTACCCAAGTCCCAATCTTTTCGACGACCTTTCCCCGATTCAACAGGAGACAGTGGCTCAGGATCGAACCCTCACAAATACTGGGCTTCGGTCTGACCTTTCGTACGTGAAGGGTATCCACAACGTGAAGATCGGAGCCACGTATCAGCAGACTTTCCTCAACGAGAACGACAGGCTGGGGGTTGTCGACAACAGGTTCCTTCCCTCCCTCAACGATGCGAATGGCAATCCCTGTTTTGTGAACAACGTCGCGCTGGACTCCCCATGCACCGACCTGCTTCCCTTCGATCTGACACGTGGAGGAGGGCTGTTTACCTTTAACCGCCACACCGATGTAAAACAACTTGCGCTTTACATCCAGGACCAGATCACCAAAGGCAACTGGTCCTTCAATCTCGGTGTGCGTGGAGATTTCTACAACGGTTTGACCACTCATAAAGAAGGCGAGCCTCGTCTCGGAATCGCTTACCACATCAAACCGAGTAACACGGTGCTTCGCATTTCGTACGCACGCGTGCTCGAAACGCCGTTCAACGAAAATCTAATCGTGTCCAGCATAGGATGCAGCAACGCCGTGTTAAATCCGCTTCTCGCTTGTTCCGCGCCGAATCCCACGCCGCTCGCCCCCGGCTGGCGCAATGAGTTCCACGCGGGCCTTCAGCAAGCTTTCGGTAAGTATCTTGTGTTTTCCGGCGAATACATCTGGAAGTACACACACAACGGATTCGATTTCAGCATCCTGGGAAATACTCCCATCTTCTTACCGGTGGCCTGGGACAGGTCCAAGATTCCCGGATATGCCGGCCGCGTAAGCGTGCCCAATTTCCACGGGTTCTCGGCCCTCATGGTCTTCTCCCGCGTGGCCGCGCGATTTTTCACACCGCAACTCAGCGGAGCCGGTGCTGTGCCCTCCGCCCCCAGCGGCGTTTTCCGTATTGATCACGACGAGAAGTTCAATCAGACAACTCACCTTCAATACCAGCCTTGGAAGCGCGGGCCGTGGTTCGGCTTCAACTGGCGCTATGACGGCGGTTTGGTGGCTGGCAAAGTTCCTTTCGCAAATGACAGGACAACCCCGGTGGATCTAACGGTTCTTACCGGGGACCAGCAGTTGCAAGCGGGATTGTTTTGCGGGAGTCAGCACCCGACACTGTTTGCACCCCTCACCAGTTGCGCGCCGCAGCTATATGGTTCGACCCTGGTGCAGATACCCGCGCCCGGGAAACAGGATCCCGACCGTAACCCTCAGCGAATTGACCCACGCCATCTCTTCGATGTTTCCATCGGACACGACAACGTGTTTCACGGGGACAAGTACCAGGTCAGCTTTCAGCTTACCGCGATCAATCTGACCAATAAGTACGCGTTATACAACTTCCTTTCCACATTCAGTGGCACGCACTACGTGACACCGCGTGCCCTAACCGCTCAAATGGGATTCCACTTCTAACATCGAATCGACAACCGGGAGGCGTCCGAAAGTTGCGGGCGCCTTTCCTCGCTTCATGTTCCAACGATATTTTGCAAATGAATGTAAAACTGGGAACCTCGTCCTACGCGGCAGAGTCGGCTTGATAGAATAACAAGATCGCTCCTGCGCCACAGTCTGGATTTTTTAGGAGAAGTCTTGTCTATAAGGTCCGCCGTACGCTCGTTCATTACCCTTGCCGTCCTGAGTTCCCTTTCAAGTGTTGCGCTTGCTCAGCTGGTATCGCCGGCGTCAGCTCCCGATTCCTCGCGACAGACTCCCTCCGAAAGGGTTGCACAGTCAAACACGAAGGACGAACCCGAACCAACGCCGAAATCCAGCGCGCCGGCACAGGAGCAGACTAATCCTCCCAGTACCGTCCCTGGCGCTAGCAGCACTCAAGGCAAGGTTCAAGGAACTTCAAACGATCGGCTTTTCTATGCCCTGCCGAATTTCTTGAGCCTGGAGAACGCTGGGCAAGTCTCCCCGCTTGCCACAAAACAGAAGTTTAGTGTCGTGGCTCGCAGCTCTTTCGATTATGTTGTATATCCCTGGTACGGTTTTCTCGCAGGTATCAGCCAGGCGGAAAATAGTGAGCCCGGATTCGGCCAGGGCTTCGGGGGTTATGGCAAACGTTTCGCCTCGGCCTTGGCCGACGGGACCATTGAAAACTTCATGACCGGTGCCGTTCTTCCATCACTGCTCCACCAGGACCCGCGTTTTTTTCAGTCGGGGAAGGGAAGTTTTACGCACCGGGCAGGGTATGCGGTTAGCCGAACTTTTGTCACCCGCACGGATTCGGGCAATGCGCAGTTCAACTATTCCGAGATCGTGGGCAGCGCCTTGTCGGCCGCACTCTCTACCAATACCTATCATCCCAGGAGTACCATCATTGCCACAAAGTCTGGACCCCGATTTTACGGGTCAGATCGAACCTTGACGAATACCGCCAGCGTGTGGGGATCGCAGCTGGGATACGACACGATTACCATCGTGGTCAAAGAATTCTGGCCCGATATCCACCGCAAATTGTCGCAAAGGCGCAAGGAGACTAACGTGGCGCAGCTAGACAGTTTCACGCCATAGCGCCTGACGATGATGGGAGAGTCCTCGGCACTTGGACTCGGAGACTGACCCTTCAATGCGGTTTCTCGTCCTTCTTCTCGCTCGCATGATCCTCGTATACCGAAAATTGCCCCTGCGGCCGCTTCAGTTTGATTGTGAGGTCCATCTTCGCCTGGTTAACGTCGTAGTCTTCGCCAAATGTCTGGAATCCCTGCGCCAGAACCTGCACCCGCAACTTCCCGTAAGGGACGCCGTCAAAGCTCGACTTACCTTCGGAATCCGTTTTTAGCTCCATCCCTCCCCGCTGTTGTTTCCCACGCGAATTCACGGGATGCATAATCACCGCCGCATTACGTACCGGCTTGCCGTTGTCATCTTTCAAAACCAGAAAATTGATCGCCGCGGTCGGTTCCTCCTCCGCGCGACGATCCCGCTGCGCCGCTGCTCCCACGGCCAGCATCAACGAAGCCAACGCCACACCCACAATCACTCTCAGGTTCAGGAAGCGGGGACGTTGAAGTCTGGGACTTAGAACACACCGGAAGATCTGGAAAGCTGGCCAATTCATGTCGTTGCTATTCTAAGCAGAGCGGCAATCCGCTGTCATTAACAGTGTTTCGCCTGGCACAAACGATTCGCGCCGACAGCAAAAAACAAGGGAAATGAACGAAGATGCTGGAATTGGCCTGCAGGTGGAGCCGAAGGGGGCCACCACACTCGAGCCGCGAAGCGGCGGCATATGTTAGTTTAGCCCCGGACTAACTCCGGGGTAAAACCAAATAAGCGGAACCGAGTCCCGCCAGGGACGGTATAGAAAACTGATCCTCTCATTACCCTAGTTCCAACATGAAGCCGGAAATATCGGGAACGTCACCTTCCCGTCGGGAAACTTCGCCCCCTGTTGCGCTTTTCAAAGGACAAGGCCCTGAGCGATTTTCGGATGGTGGAAAAACCACGGGCCTCGCGAAATCAATTAGCGCGCAGCCGCTTGCATTTGTTCACTGCCGTGCCGCGGAGGCCATGTTCGCCGACAAATGAGAAACTAAGAAACGTTCTTCGCCCTGCGCGCGTTGTCCCACCACACGGATGGAACCTCGTCGGGGCGGCTAAGCATCTTTGATAATTCCTGTTTGATCTGCAACAAGCGGCCGGCACGCACCTCAGCCGCCGATTGCTCTATTGGACTGTGCGCCCTCCGTTGCGAATAGATCGCATTCATGTTCCTGAGGTCGGTGATCTCCTGGCGCAGGCTGGTAAGGCGTTCCGGAATATGAGTCATAATTACAGCATACGCCTTAAACTCTTCCTCGGTTTTGATTTCTTCACGCGGTTCGAAAATACACAGCTTAGACGCCGCGCATTCCGGCCTGACAGCCGAGGGGCGTGCGGCCCACTTTTATAGATTTCACCGGGGCGGCGCCTGACCGAGGGACCCCATCCTCCGTGCCCTTTGCGAAGGGTGGGCGGTTACACGGCATGCAGAATCACTCTGCGGTGGAGGCCCGCCCTTGCAAAAAATGCAAGAGCAGGCCAATGTCTCTGTTGCGCGGCTCACCGACTCACCGGAAGCGGTGTGCTGGCCACGGCGCGCCGTTTCCTGAAGTGTCCTTCCGTTCGCCCTTTTCCGAAAGAGCGCCATCCAGTCCTCGCGCAATCGGCCCATAAAAAAGCCCCACTCTTACGAGTTGGGGCCCAGATTCAAGCGAAGAGCCAAGCTGAGAGCTAAAAGCCGACCTTAGTACATGTCGCCCATGCCGCCGCCGCCGTGGCCGCCGCCCGCAGGAGCGCCCTTTTTCTCTTCTGGGATCTCCGCCACCAGCGCTTCGGTAGTCAGCATCAGCGAGGAGATCGAGCCTGCATTGGTGAGCGCGGTGCGCACGACCTTCGTCGGATCGAGCACGCCCGCCTTGACCAGATCCTCGTACTCGCCGGTAAGGGCGTTATAGCCGAAGTTCGGGTCCTTCGAGTCGAGCACCTTGCCCAGAACAATTGCACCCTCCTCGCCGGCATTCTCGGCGATCTGGCGCAGCGGCTCTTGCAGGGCGCGCTTCACGATGTTGACTCCAATCTGCTCGTCACCCTCGACCTTCATTCTTTCGAGTGCGGGCACGCAGCGAGCCAACGCGACTCCGCCGCCGGGGACAATTCCTTCTTCCACGGCTGCACGCGTCGCATGCATGGCGTCTTCAACGCGGGCTTTCTTCTCTTTCATTTCGGTTTCGGTTGCGGCGCCAACTTTGATCACCGCCACGCCTCCGACCAGCTTCGCCAACCGCTCTTGCAGCTTCTCGCGGTCGTAGTCGCTGGTGGTCTTGTCGATCTGGCTGCGAATCTCTTTTACGCGGCCCTCGATCTCGGAGTGCTTGCCCTTGCCTTCCACCAACGTGGTGTTGTCCTTGTCGACGGTGATCTTCTTGACCTGCCCGAGATCGCTGATCTGCACGTTCTCCAGCTTGATCCCGAGATCTTCCGTGATGGCCTTGCCGCCGGTGAGGATAGCGATATCCTGCAGCATTGCCTTGCGCCGATCGCCGAAGCCCGGAGCCTTCACGGCCGCGACCTGCAGCGTACCACGCAGTTTGTTGACCACGAGAGTAGCCAGCGCTTCTCCCTCGACATCTTCCGCGATGATCAGCAGCGGCTTGCCGCTCTTGGCAATCTGCTCGAGCAACGGAAGCAGGTCCTTCATCGAGCTGATCTTCTTTTCGTTGATCAGCACATAAGCATTCTCCAGAGCAACTTCCATGCGCTCCGGATCGGTCACAAAGTAAGGCGAAAGATATCCGCGGTCGAACTGCATGCCCTCAACCACTTCGAGTTGTGTCTCGAGGGTCTTGGCTTCTTCCACGGTGATCACGCCGTCCTTCCCAACCTTGTTCATTGCCTCGGCAATAATCTTCCCAATGGTCTCATCGTTGTTGGCAGAAATAGTGCCAACTTGCGCGATCATGGAGCCGGTGACGGGTTTGGAGAGTTTGTCTAGCTCTCCTTTTTCGCGGTTGCCCTCTTTGTCGATGCGGCCGCAGATGGTGATGACAGCTTTCTCGATGCCCCGCTTCATGGCCATGGGATTGGCGCCGGCGGCAACGGTCTTGACACCTTCGCGGTAAATGGACTGGGCGAGAACGGTGGCGGTGGTGGTTCCGTCGCCAGCGACATCGGAAGTTTTGCTGGCGACTTCGCGGACCATCTGCGCGCCCATGTTCTCGAGCGAGTCTTTGAGTTCAATTTCTTTGGCTACGGTTACGCCGTCCTTGGTGATGGTGGGCGAACCGAATTTCTTTTCGATGACAACGTTGCGGCCCTTGGGGCCGAGGGTCACCTTCACAGCGTCGGCCAGAAGGTTGACGCCGCGGAGGATCGCCTGACGGGACTCTTCTCCGTGCACGATTTGTTTTGCCATTGCTTTGTTCTCCTAAAGTTATCGTAGATGTTTCGAACTATTTCTCAGTTTTCGGTTTGCGGTTTTCGTTCGAAAAGCCGAGAACTTATGCGGAAGCTCCGCGTCGCGCTTTGTTGTCCGGTTCGCTTTGCTCACCGGACAGCGCGGTCGCTCCCATAGATCCTTCGGCGACGAAAAGCTGCCCCCTCAGGATGACAACTTTTATCGACGTGCGCCGGCGGGCTCTTTCTTAGCTCCGTGGGATGCACCGCTGAGGACGCCCAGGACTTCGTCTTCCTTCATGATGATGAAGTCTTCGCCATCAAGCTTGATTTCGGTGCCGGCGTACTTGCCGAACAGGATCCGGTCGCCCTCTTTAACAGCCAGGGGGAATACCTTGCCTTCGTCGTTAGAACGGCCCTTGCCGGCGGAGATGACTTCGCCCTCCTGCGGCTTGTCTTTAGCCGAGTCTGGGATAATAATGCCGCCACGAGTGGTGTCGGCTTCTTCCACACGACGGACCAAAATGCGGTCATGGAGTGGGGTGAATTTTGCCATAGTTGCAACTCCTTTCAAATTGGTAGAAGGTTTGAGCTTGGGTAAACTGATGAGAATAAAGGTTTAACGCACATCTGTTAGCAATCTTCTGTTACGAGTGCCAATTATAGGACGGGAGTGGGATGTTGTCAAGCGGGCCGGTCTCGGACGTCTCGGACCGATCAGATGCCCCCGCTTCAGGACCGGGGAGCGGGGCAGTTGCAGAGAACCTCCGAGCGTATCCTCTGGGTTTCGAAGTTGGCGACCTGATTTGCCAAGAAATAACCTGAGCCCTATCTCAGCTCTTCCATCGCCGCTTCCAACACTTCCCTGCCCGGACGCGTCAGCGACTCCGGCAGCGTGGCCAGCGGCTGGTCGGTAATGTTGAGCATGTCGAGGAAACTCGGCGCCTGCGGATTCACGTAGAACACGCCGGTAAGCACTTCGCCTCTTTCGTGAGCTTCGGTAAGCCGGGTAAGCGCGTTGAGCCGGCTGGTCGGATCGTAATTCTCTTCCAGCTTGCGCAGACGCAGATGTGATCCGTCGTGCATGGTGACGTCGAGCGTGCTGCCGGCGTCGTAGTCAACCGCAATGTCTTCAAAGTGCGCAACGAAGCTGACTTCTTGCAGGGACTCTTCGTGGTCCTTCACGTATTTGTAAGACTTAGTCGAGCCTTCGTGATCGTTGAAGGTCACGCAAGGCGAAACTACATCGAGCATCACCGTGCCCTGGTGCGCGATGGCCGCTTTCAACATGGCGAGGAGCTGGCGCTTGTCGCCTGAGAATGAGCGTCCAACAAAGGTCGCGCCCATCTGAATTGCGAGGATGCAGGTATCGATCGGTGGCAGATCGTTGATGACGCCGGTTTTCAACTTCGAGCCCAGATCGGCGGTCGCCGAGAACTGGCCCTTGGTCAAGCCGTAAACCCCGTTGTCTTCAATGATGTAAATGATGGGCAGATTGCGCCGCATGAGATGAACGAACTGACCAATGCCGATCGAGGCTGTGTCGCCGTCGCCGCTCACCCCGAGTGAAACCAGATTGCGATTCGCCAGCATCGCACCCGTGGCCACTGAGGGCATGCGTCCGTGGACGGCGTTGAAGCTGTGCGAGCGATTCATGAAATAGGCCGGGCTCTTCGAGGAGCATCCGATGCCGCTCAACTTGGCAACCCGCTCCGGCTGCACGCCCATTTCGTACATGGCTTCGACGATGCGCTCAGAAATGGCGTTGTGGCCGCAGCCCGCGCATAGAGTGGTCTTGCCACCCTTGTACTCGATGACGCTCAGGCCGATGCGGTTGGTCTTTGGTCCGCCGGGCGTGGATTCAATCGGGGGGGTGGTCGCCATTTACTTGCCCTCCATCATGCTCAATTCGTCGGTCACGGAGCGCGCGTCGAGCGGCAATCCGTCGAGGTGGCTAATGCTGCGCAAGCGCTCGATCTGATCCGGTTTCAGGTCGAGCTTCAGCAGGCTCAACATCTGGGCGTCGCGGTTCTGCTCGACCACGTAAACCCGGTCATGCTGCTCGATGAATTCATGCACTTCACGCGTAAATGGATAAGCGCGCAGCCGCAGATAATCCGTCTCGATGTTGTATTCGTTGCGCAACTGGTCGCGGCTTTCGATGATGCCCCAGTGCGACGTGCCATAAGCCAAGATGCCGATTCTTGCGTTGTTGCCTTTGACGATCTCGGGACGCGGCACGAACGAGCGAGCGGTCTCGAACTTGCGGTTCAGACGCTCCATGTTGTTTTCGTAATCGACCGGCCGCTCGCTGTATTGCGATTGCTCATTGTGGCCGCTGCCGCGCGTGAAGTAAGCGGCCGCAGGATGGTCGGTGCCGGGCAGCGTGCGGTAGCCAACGCCATCGCCATCCACATCTTTATAGCGTCCGAATCCGCCCAGCCGTTCGAGATCTTCTTTGGTCAGCACCTTGCCGCGCTGGATCGGTTCTTTCGGATATTCGAATGGATCAGACATCCAATTGTTCATGCCGAGATCAAGATCGGACATGACGAAGATCAAAGTCTGGAATTGCTCCGCAAGATTGAAGGCGTCTTGCGCCATGCTGAAGCACTCGGTCACGGAACACGGAATCAGCATGATGTGCTTGGTGTCGCCGTGCGACAGGAAAGCAGTAGCCAGCATATCGCCCTGCGAGGTGCGAGTCGGCAAGCCAGTCGAAGGACCGACACGTTGAATGTCCCAGATAACGCCGGGCACTTCCGCGTAATACGCGAGGCCCGCAAACTCCGCCATCAGCGAGATGCCGGGGCCTGCCGTCGCAGTCATGGAGCGGGCGCCGGCCCAACCTGCACCGAGGACCATACCGATCGCGGCCAGTTCGTCTTCGGCCTGCACAATCGCGAACGTCGCTTTGCCGTCCGCACCGATGCGATATTCCTTCATGTAGTCGATCATCGTCTCCACCAGCGAAGACGATGGGGTAATCGGATACCAGGTCACCACCGTGCACCCAGCAAACATGCAGCCCAGAGCGGCGGCCGAGTTGCCGTCAATGATGATCTTGCCCGCGGTCTTGTCCATGCGCTGGATGAGGTATGCGTCGCCTTTTTTCAAACTCGCTTTCGCGTAATCGAATCCCGCTTGCGCCGCCGCAAGATTCAGGTTCGCGGCCTTCACCTTTTTCGCGAACTGTCGGCGAATGGCTTTCTCCACCTCGCCCATTTCAATTTCGAGCAGGTGAGCCACCACGCCGACGTACACCATGTTTTTTACCAGCTTGCGCAGCTTGGCTTCGGGACAGACGGCGGCCACGATTTTGTCGTAGGGAACGGAGTAGAAAATCAGATCATTGCGCAGCCGGTCAAGCACAAGCGGCTCGTCATACAGAACCGATGCGCCCGCGGCCAGCGATAAGGCGTCTTCCTGCGCGGTCTCAGGATTCATGGCAACCAGAAAATCAATTTCTTTCTTGCGTCCGACGTAGCCGTCTTTGTTGGCACGGATGGTGTACCAGGTCGGTAGGCCAGCAATGTTTGAGGGGAAAAGATTCTTGCCCGAAACCGGCACACCCATTTGAAAAATGCTGCGCAGCAGGACCGTGTTTGAGCTTTGCGAGCCGGACCCGTTTACGGTCGCCACCTGAATGCTCATATCGTTGACGATGCGCTTGCGCCCGGCTTGTCCTGATGATTCTCGCGGCGCAATACCCGTCGTGGCCATCCCAACACCTTCCTTCTAAGATACCGGGCAGAAACCCGCCTGCCCGGAATTCGATGCCGTGTAGAGCAGAAGATTAGATTATAAGGCAAGCACCCTTCCCCATGCCGGTCGAAATCGCCCGACTGACGCCCGATGATCCTGTTTGGGAACCTAGGATGGCTCCGCATCCGGATCAGGATTCGCTTTTGAAAAACTGCGCGATGTTGCGGAACTTATTATATCGGGACACGATCAATTCGGAAGTGGGGATTTTCTTGAGCTCGGCATAGTGCTGGGCCAGGCTAACATCGAGGAGATTAGCCGCCGCTTCATAGTCTTTATGAGCCCCGCCCTCGGGTTCGGGCACGATGGCGTCGACGCATCCCAACTCGACCAGATCTTTGGCGGTAATCCGCATAGCCTCGGCAGCGAGGTCGCGCTTTTTGGCGTCGCGCCACATGATCGCGGCGCAGGCTTCCGGGGAGATCACGGAATAAATGGCGTTCTCCATCATGAGGACGCGGTCCGCGACCGCTATGGCCAGCGCCCCGCCCGATCCACCTTCGCCGGTGATGGCAGCGATGATCGGCACCTCGAGTCGCGCCATTTCACGCAGGTTGTAGGCAATGGCTTCGGCCTGGCCGCGCTCTTCTGCCCCCACGCCGGGGTTGGCCCCGGTCACATCGACCAGTGAGAAGATGGGCCGTGAATATTTCTCCGCGATCTGCATGACCCGAAGCGCCTTGCGATAGCCCTCGGGGTTGGGCAGGCCAAAGTTGCGGAACATTCGGGCCTTGGTGTCGCGGCCTTTTTCGGTCCCCACAACCACCACTTCATCGCCATGAAAACGCGCCAGGCCGCAAACCATCGCGGGGTCGTCGCCATACCTGCGGTCGCCGTGGATCTCGCTCCAGTCGGTGAAGATGCGCTCGATATAATCGAGCGTATGCGGACGCTGCATGTGGCGCGCCAGCTCCGTCTTCTCCATGGCATTGGTCCGCACCAGCTGCTTGCGCAAGGTTTCAATGCGCTGCTGCAGCTCGACAAGCTGGCGGCGAGTTTCGTCAGTCTGGCCGGCGGCGGATTGCACTTGGGCCGCCTGGCGTTCAATCTCTTCCAGTTCCTGCTGTGCCTTCTCTGAGGTGTCCATGCTGAGGTTCAACTGATAATGCGCACGCTACCGCGACCGCACAATTGCTCGACCCGGGCAATAAAGTTGCGATCCGGCTGCACATTATAGCCTTCCGCTTCCATTACCACCATGAAATCACCCTGGCGTTCCACGTCGAACAACACACGGGCGTCGCCTTTTCGTTCTACAAACAAAGCGTGCAGATGATCTACCGCACCGGCGCCCGCGGTTTCCAGCGGCAGCCGGATGCGAAGTGCCTTGGGCAGAGGGACCTTGACCTCTTCCAGCGGAGAGATTTCTGCCGCGGTGATCTTCGGATTCGCGCCTTCCTCGATTCGCACTCCGGCTTTCACCAGCACCGGCACTTCCAGTTTCACGTTGTCCTGCAACTTCTTGTACGCCTCAGGGAAAACGATCATATCGATCGAACCCGACATGTCTTCGAGAATGGTCAGGGCGTAGAAATCTCCGCGCTTCGATTTGAGCACGCGCAGGTTGCTGATGATGCCCGCGGTGATGATGACTTCGTCTTTGCCGGTGGAATTCTTCATGGCGGCAATCTCTTGGACGCTCAGGGCTCGCAGATCTTCGAGCTTGTCTCTGTACTTATCCAGGGGATGACCGGTGATAAAGAAGCCGAGAATTTCTTTTTCGGCAGCGAGCCTGGCGTGCTCGTCCCAGTCAGGAATGTTCGGCAGCTTGTCGTTGTCGGAGGCCATCACTTCCTGCTGAAATACTCCGAAAAGCCCGTGCTGGCCGGATTCGGCATCGCGCTGGGCTTTCTGGGCGCGCTCCATGGCGCGGTCGAGCACTGCCATAAGTTGGGAGCGGCGGCCCAGTGAATCCATCGCACCGCTTTTTATGAGCGACTCAAGAACGCGCTTGTTGAGCAGTCGAAGATCGACGTTCTCGCAAAATTCAAAGATGGAACTAAACCGCCCAAGCTTTTGCCGAGCAGCAACGATTGAATCAATTGCATTGCCGCCAACGTTTTTCACCGCTGCCAGACCGAAACGAATGGCCGCTCCATGCGGCGTGAAGTTCGCGTCAGAGACGTTCATGTCCGGCGGTTCGACGGCAATGCCCATCTCACGGCATTCGTTGATGTACTTGACGACATCGTCGGTCGAGCCGGTGACCGAAGTCAGGAGCGCGGCCATGAACTCCACCGGATAGTGGGTCTTGAGATAGGCAGTGTGATAAGCGAGCAGAGCATAGGCGGCGGAATGGGATTTATTGAAGCCGTATCCGGCGAACTGTGCCATCAGATCGAAAATCTTTTCAATCTTCTTGGGTGGATATTTGCGTTGCGTCGCCCCTTCGACAAAGCGCTGGCGCTGTTGCGCCATCTCCTCGGCCTTCTTCTTGCCCATGGCTCGCCGCAGCAGGTCGGCCTCGCCCAGGGAATATCCGGCCAGGCGATTGGCGATCTGCATCACCTGTTCCTGATACACGATCACACCCAGCGTTTCTTCGAGGATCTCTTTCAGCTCCGGCAACTCGTATTCAACCTTCTTGCGGCCGTGCTTGCGGTCCACAAAGTCGTCAATCATGCCGCCCTGGATGGGGCCGGGACGATACAGAGCGTTCAGAGCGGTGAGATCTTCGATTGAGTTCGGCTGGTAGCGGCGCAATACGTCCCGCATGCCATGCGATTCAAACTGGAAGACGCCGGAAGTCAATCCTTTGTGGAATACCCTGTGGTAGGTTTCCGGGTCCTCGAGCGGAATCTGTTCCAGCGTTATCGGGCGCCCTTGCGTGTGCAGGATCAGCTTTAGCGCATCGGTAAGAATGGTGAGCGTGGTCAGCCCCAGGAAATCCATTTTTAACAGGCCCATTTTCTCGATGGCGACCATGTCGAAGGCAGTGACAATTTCGTCGTTCTTGGTGCGGTGCAGCGGGACGAGATCGGTGAGCGGGCGCGGAGCAATGACCACTCCGGCCGCATGCACGCCAGAATTACGAACCATTCCCTCGAGTTTTCTCGCAGTCTGGATCAACTCACGAATCTGTCCATCTCTTTCCATTGCCTCGCGGAGCTGCGGGGAGTCTTCAATGGCTTGCTCCAGGGTGATGTTGAGCTGCGTGGGCACCATCTTGGCGATGCGATCGACATCGCCGTAGGGAATATCCATGGCGCGGCCCACATCTTTGATTGCGGCCTTGGCGGCCATGGTGCCGAAGGTGATGATCTGGGCGACATTGTCACGACCATATTTCCTGGTGACGTATTCGATCACCTCGCCGCGGCGGTTCATGCAGAAATCAATGTCGATGTCGGGCAGGGATACGCGCTCAGGATTCAAGAAGCGCTCAAACAGCAGCTCGTGCTGGAGAGGGTCAAGATCGGTGATGCCGAGAGCGTAGGACACCAGCGAGCCCGCGGCTGAACCGCGGCCCGGCCCTACGGGAATGTCGCGCTCCTTGGCGTAGCGGATGAAGTCCCAGACGATGAGAAAGTATCCGGAAAACTTCATCTGCTGAATGATGGTCAGCTCGCGCTCAAGCCGTTGCTCGTAATCGGACATCGGATGCTTGAGCTTGCCCTGCTGTTCCAACGGGCCAAGAGTCTCCCGTCGGCGGGCGAAGCCCTCGCGAGTGACGTGCACGAAATAACTGTCGAGGGTGAAGCCGGGCGGAACCTCGAATTCAGGAAATGGTGTCGCGACTTTCTCCAGGCGCAGGCTGCAGCGGTCGGCAATGTCCAGCGTGCGTGAAACAACTTCCGGAGAATCCTTGAAGACGCGATACATCTCGTCGTGGCTCTTCACGAAGAATTGCGTGCCTTCGAATTTCATGCGGGCAGTATCGTGAATGGACTTGCCAGTCTGGATGCAGAGCATCACGTCTTGCGCATGAGCATCTTCTTCACAAAGGTAGTGGCTGTCATTGGTCGCAACCAGCGGCAAGCCCATATCTTTTTCAAGCCGGAACAGTCCGGGATGAATGCGGTGCTCCATCGCCAGGCCCTGGTCCTGAATTTCGAGATAGAAATTGTCTTTGCCGAAAATGTCGCGATGAGTGGCGGCCGCGTTGCGCGCGGCTTCGTAGTTCCCTTCCACCAACCGCTCGGCAACTTCTCCCTTGAGGCAGCCGGAGAGGCCGATCAGTCCGCGGGAATGTTCCGCAAGAAATTTCTTGCTCACGCGCGGTTTGTAGTAAAAGCCATGCAGTGAGGCCTCGGACGTGATCTTCACCAGATTGCGGTAGCCTTCTTCGTTTTCGGCCAGCACCAGCAGATGGTTGTAGGTGTCGCCTTCGGGCGGCGTACGCTGGATGTTGTGATCGTCTTTCTTCGAGATGTAGAGCTCGCATCCGACGATGGGCTTCACGCCCGCATGCTTGGCCGCATTGACGAAGTGGACCGCGCCGAAAATATTTCCGTGGTCGGTCATGGCCACGGCTGGCATTCCCAGTTCCTTTACGCGCTGGCAGAGTTTTTCGACGTCGCAGGCGCCGTCGAGCAGGGAGTAGTCGGTGTGGAGATGCAAGTGGACGAATTGGGACATGGGCGCGGTCTGTAATGATTTTACGTTGCGGTCATTCTAATGGGCAGCATGAGCGTGGGAAGAGGTTACTGCCCTTCCGCAGTCCCCGGCACGCGAAACTCCACACCGCGATCTTCGTTCGCCTTGGCCGAGGCAGCGAGATCGAGCTCGGCCAGCGGAATCTTTTCCGTGCGCTGCGGCGAGAAGATCCAGAGCGTCTGGCCTACGATGGCATAATTCTGAACCTCCTCCCTGCGCTGATCACGAAACACGAGCACGGTAGCCTGCCCGGGCTCATTCGTTTCATTGTGGCGCGCATGTTCTCGCGATGACGACGCGGAAGGCAAGGCATACGGATCCTGATCTTGCTGGTCGAGGAATCTCTGCTGCTCCAGGCTTCGCTGGTCCATTTCCTCCGCCAAGGCTAGCTGTCGCTCGTAGTCCTCGTCATAATCATGAGATGGGGAATCCCACCACCAATAGGGATCGTAATAGCCTGCGTACCACCACGGATATCCACGCCACCTGCGACAGCCGAAGCAGTCCCGGAATCCATGCCGGAAGCGGAAGTCGCGAGCGCGGAAGCCGCGTCGACCATCACGAGAGTCACCTCGATCGGGTCGATGGAAGCCAGGCTGATGGAAAGACGAACGGAAAGAATGACCGAAGCCGCTCCGGCCGGGAGGGGCAGCGAACCCGCGCCCACGCGGCCCCAACGCGTGTCCAGAAGACCCACGCGCCGTGAAGCCGCCGGCGTGACCGGCAGATGCCATGGCCCGACCACCACCACCTGCGTGACGCTGTCCCTGCGCTGGAATCAGCGCCAGGAACACAGCGAACGCCGCAAAGGATAACAGGCGACGCATGCCAACATTATAAGCCGAGATGCGGACCCGGAGACGAAATTGCGCGAACCCTATTTCCGCTTCTTGGCTTTCTTTGGAGCTTTCTTTTTTACGGCCTTGCCGCCTGACTTGCTGGCTGATTTTGGAGGCTCAGGCGCTGCCTTGGAAGGTTTCTCGGCTTCGCGTTTTTTCGCTTCCGGTTTCGCTGACGCTGCCGCCAAAGCAAGGGCCGGTGCAGTTGCAACCTTTCCCTTGCCCTTGACCTGCACATCGCCCTTTTTGCCGGTGGCTGCGGTTCCCGAGGTCCCCGAAGTTGACCCATTGGCTCCCGCCGCCGCGGCCTTTGCCGCCCGGCCCCGCCTCGGCGGAGGCGGCGGAGGCGGCGGAGGCGGAGCAAACGGCTTCAGAAACTTCAACGTCTCAGTGCGCGAGCGCAGCTTGCCATCCAGCAAGAGCATGAACACGTCACGCGCAATCTTGGGATACTCCCGCAACTGCGGCGTAATCAGCAACTCCGTCATTTCGGGCAAAGGAATTTTCTGCTGCATCTGGCGCCACTTGGTGAAAAAATTCCGGATCTTCTGCGCCACAGCCTGTTGCCTCGCAGTAACCGCCAGGAACAGAACCATCTCGGGCCGGGCGTCGGACAGCAGTTGCCAGGTGCGGGAGGGCGTGGCGGCTTCCTTGCCGCTCAGCCGCTTGGCCAGGTCTTTGGCGTGATCCTCAATATCCCGCCAGGCCTCAACCAGATCCTTGCGCGGCATCAGCCGCTGCAGGTCAGACACGTCTTTGCTCTGCAGGCGGGCGGTAAGGAAATACATGACCGCCGGGGCGGGATCGGGTGTATATCCCAGATCGACCATGTGCTGGCGCGTTTTCATCAGCTGGCTGAGGCCAGCTGTATCTATTTTGGCGGTGCTCCAATGCGGATGCAGCACCTTCAACCAGTCTTCCTTCTCCAGAGTTTTCACGACGTGCAGCGGATCATCTTCGTAGGCGAGTTGCCCAATCTCATGCCCGATCGCGCTTCGGGAAATATGCTCGATGTAATTGTTCTCTTTCGCCGAATCAAAGCGCTGCTGCGTACGTTCCTCAAGCGGCCAATGGAAGCGGGCGGCAAACCGCGTGGCCCGAATGAGCCGTGAGGAATCTTCGACAAAAGCGTAATTGTGAAGAATCCTGAGCAGCTTGGCTTCGATGTCGGCGACGCCGTTGAATGGATCGAGCAATAGACCGCGCGAACCTTCATTGAGCGAGAGCGCCATGGCATTCACGGTGAAGTCGCGCCGCCTGAGATCTTCCTGGATCGTGGCAGGGGCAATCAACGGTGGCTTGCCGGCCTTCTCGTAGCGCTCGGTGCGGGCCATGCTCAGCTCGGCGCGGACGTTGCCCGGCAGGAGAAGATACAGGGTGCGCGTATCCTCCTCCGCCGCGGGAACCTGGGCGCCCACCCGTTCCAGATCTTTTTGAAGCTTGAGAGGATTGCCCTGGACGGTGAAATCCAGGTCGCGAATGGTGAAGCCGCTGATGATGTCGCGAATGGCTCCGCCGGTAAGGTAAATGTTCATGCCGGCGGCGCGTGCAACATCTTGCACCAGGTTGACGCCCTTCTGCTGGTCCGGGGTCAACCGGATTTCCATGGTGTAAATGTAATCAGCCATTAGCTTTCATGCGGCTTTCCGACCGCGATTCGACGTCCGGATTCATGGCTCGGCCGGATTCCACGCCAGCACGCTTTCCACAGGATTTCCACAGGGTGAGGATCTCCGAGTTAGGACATCCCTCAGCCGCTGGGTGCAAGCGGCTCAATACAAGGTAGTTAGACAGAATGACGTCACCGTGCGGCAAGCTACAGAAAATATCACAACGTTAACAATTTGGCTACTGCCAAGGTGTATGCTGCGAGATTTTTGCGGAAAGATGCGAGAATCACAGTGCGCCCCTGGGCGCAGGCGCCACCTGATGCCCTCTACTCACAAGAAAGTTATTGTCCGCAAGATGGACCGGGATTCGGTCTCAGGCTACGTTGCCCCGGCGCAGTTCGTCGAAGACGGTAAGCTTGAACTGCTCAATACCGCGGGGAGCGTTGTCGGAATCGATCTGCGCGAGATCAAGGGCGTTTATTTCGTCCGCGAGTTCGGTGATTCGGAGTCATTGACCCGCAAGACGTTTACCTCCCGCCCGCGCTCTGAAGGTTTGTGGGTGCGATTGCGATTCAAGGACAATGAGGTCCTGGAAGGGCTGATGCCGGTCGACCTTCTCCAGTCTATTCCCGAAGGCTATCTGGTGAATCCTCCGGATCAGCGATCCAACACGCAGCGCATTTTCGTTCCGCGGACGGCACTGGACTCTTTGACCGTGCTGGCCGTCATCGGCGCTACACGTCGCCAACGGAAGGGCGGGCCCAGCGATGCACGCCAGGTACCGATGTTTGAAGAGTAGGACTGTAGTATTCGGTCGAACTCAGCCTTGCCCCGGCAGTTGGGCGTCAATAGACGTCTTGTTCCCCTTGAGCAACCGGAACGGAACCTACCGAAAGAGCCTGTGATGCCATGAGCCCGTAATGCCATTGCAATCCGGCTGATGATGGGGTATCTTCTCTGCTCCCCGGCGCCGGGCTAGTCCTCTGCGCAAATAGAGAGCGAAACGGGCCAGCGAGT
Source organism: Acidobacteriota bacterium (assembly GCA_003225005.1). Classification (GTDB taxonomy): domain Bacteria; phylum Acidobacteriota; class Terriglobia; order Terriglobales; family Acidobacteriaceae; genus Sulfotelmatobacter. The sequence goes on from QIAN01000250.1 coordinate 45,023, forward strand.
CCCAGGATCTCTGGCATTTGCACTCTCCTCCCTCCTTGGGGTAGCCAGATTCGAAGGATAGGTGTATGCGCGCTACGCCGTCGTCTTTTCCCCATACTGCCGTGCTATTTGTAGTCTCCATTGCTTTCACGTTGTTTCCGGGAGTTCCCCGTTCCCAGGCACAAAGTGCCAACACAGCGCAACCGACAACGCCGCGGACTGTCAGCGCGCGGTCGCTGATCACTGAAGCGCTGGATGAAGGTCATCTGACGGTGCTCAGGGGGAACACTCACCGGTTAGCGCGCCCAGAATTCGACCTCGGCACGGCGCCGGCCAGCCTTCCGATGGAAAGAATGCTGCTGGTTCTGAAGCGCAGTCCCGAGCAAGAGACCGCCCTCAGGCGTCTGCTCGACGATCAACAGGATAAGGCGTCGCCGAACTATCACAAGTGGCTCACTCCTACAAAGTTCGGCAAACAGTTCGGCCCTTCCGATGCCGACGTTCAGACCATCACGTCGTGGCTTGAGTCGCACGGCTTTCAAGTTAGCCCGACCAAAGGACGCACTCTGATCGAGTTCTCCGGCTCCGCCAGCCAGGTGCAGGAGGCGTTTCATACCCCAATTCATAAGTACGTGGTCAGGGGAGAGCAGCACTGGGCCAACGCCAGCGATCCGCAAATCCCGGCTGCACTAGCGCCAGCCACGGCTGGCGTGTTCACGCTGCACGATTTTGTGAAGCAGCCGCAGATCCATGTGTCGAACGACCGGGGCACTCTCGAAATCGTGCCCGGCAAGAAGCCATTGGTCACTTTCCCCCCGCAAAATGGTCAACCGACCCTCAATGCGTTAGGACCACATGACTACGCCACCATCTACAACATCAACCCGACCTACAACGCCGGTATCAATGGCTACGGTATTACTATCGGCATCGTCGGGCGCAGCAACCTATTTAATGACAGGCAAGATGTGGCAGATTTTTGTTCCGTTTTTCCTGGAAGCTGCGGCGGCTTTGGCGTTATTTTGAACGGTCCCGATCCCGGTGATCTGGGTGGTGGAGAAGAGGCGGAGGCTACGCTCGATACAACTTGGGCGGGAGCCGTCGCACCAAATGCGACGGTTGATCTCGTGGTCTCGGCTACCACCAATACGACCGACGGCATCGACCTATCCGAGCTCTACATCATAGAAAACAACCTGGCTGATGTGATGACCGAAAGCTTCGGCGGCTGCGAATATTTCGCCACCGATGCGCAGGTCAAAGGCACAAGTGCCTTAGCCGAACAGGCCGCAGCGCAGGGCATCACTTATCTGGTTTCGACCGGAGACGACGGCGCTGCGGGCTGCGATGATCCCGGTTCCCCAACTGCGGCTTTTCCGCTGTCAGTAAACCTGCTCGCGTCAACGCCCTTCAACGTCGCCGTGGGCGGCACCATGTTTAACGAAGGCGGGCAGGAGAGCAAGTACTGGGGATCCGCTCCGCCAGTGACCGAAACCGCCCTTTCGTACATACCCGAAGGCGTGTGGAACGAGAGTTGCAGTACCACCGCCTGTGGCGCTAACGCCAATCTCTCGGCGGGCAGCGGCGGAGCCAGTTCCGGAGATATAGGCAGCGGTGGAACGTTTACGGGCTTCCCCAAGCCCGCATGGCAGTCGGGCGTAACCGGCATACCGAACGATAACGTCCGTGACCTGCCCGACGTCTCGCTGACCGCCGCGGGCCACGATCCCTACCTGCTGTGCCTGGGAGGTTCGTGCAGCCAAGGCTTCATTTATTTCGTGTGGGGCACTTCCGCTTCGGCGCCTTCCTTTGCCGGAATCATGGCCCTGGTCGACCAACAGATGGGGAACCTTAACGGGTTTCAGGCCCGTCGCCAAGGCCAGGCGAACTATGTAATGTACCGCCTGGCCGCCTCGCAAATAACAAACGCCTGGCGGTGCAACGGCTCAAACCCGACCACTTTGCCGGATATAAATAACTGCATCTTCAACGACACCACTGTGGGGAATAATGCGGTACCCGGCGAACTCAATTATGGGCTGTCAACCGCCAAATATCAGGCCCGTGTTGGTTACGATCTGGCAACCGGGCTGGGCTCGGTCAATGTAGCCAATTTGGTGAAACAGTGGAACACGGTGACGTTCAACCCGACCACCACCACTTTGATTCTGAATAACGGAAAGCCCGTGAATGTTACGCACGGTCAGCCCGTAACTGTAAACATCTCCGTGGCGCCCAGCAGCGGAACGGGCATTTCTCCGACTGGCGATGCTTCCCTGCTCGCCGCGACCTTTCTCAGCGTTGCAGGCCAAACCAGCGTTGGCTTTTTCCCCTTAAGTGGCGGGGCCGCAGTCCAGTCCACCAATCAACTCCCCGGTGGGACTTACAAGGTCACGGCCCACTATGCCGGTGACGCCACGTACGCCCCCAGCGATTCCAGCCCGACCACGGTCACGGTCTTGTTGGAGAGCAGTGCAACAACGCTCAGCGGCCTGTTCACCCAGGACAGATTTGGACTCTACACTGTCCCCTTTACCACCCTGCCGTTTGGCAGCCCGGTATTCATTCGCGCCGACGTGCAGGGAAGCTCGAAGACGGGCACACCGACCGGGACGGTCACCTTCAACGCCACCGTTAAAGGCGCCCCTGCGACGATTCCGAACGGGAATACCGCCTCGTTGAATAGCCAAGGCAACACCTCCGTCGAGAGCAATCCTCTGTTAATCAACGGCCCTATTGTCCCTTTCGATGCAGGCCAGTACACAATCACGGCGTCATATAGTGGCGACAGCAGTTTTAACCCCAGCAGCACCACACAGTCGGTGAGTTTCACGATCCAGCCCGGATTCCTCACAAGTCTGGGCGCTGTTCCGTTGGTCAACATCAGCGCTGCGGGAATGTCGGGCAGCATCCCCATCAATGTGTTTGCCTCCAGCGGTTTCACCAGCGCGATCAGCTTTACGTGTGCCGGACTGCCGGCGGAGAGCACGTGCACTTTCGGGCCACCCTCCATCACCGGCAGCGGTCAGATTGTGGTAACGGTTTCGACCACCGCTCCCCACATCACACAACTGCTTGATCAGCGCCCTTACTACTTGGCCCGTTGGCTAACCGGCGGCGGATTCGCGCTGGCGGGTATTTTCGTCCTGGGCTCTCCGCGCAGGCGTCGCCACAATCTTCCCCTGCTGCTGATCACCTTGGCGCTTCTGGCGATGATTCCGGCTTGTGGAGGAGGAGGTGGTAGCCACCACCAGCAAGACCCCGGCACCCCAGCCGGGACCTATAACGTGAGGGTCAGTGCTACAGGCGGCGCGATTCTACAGACCACTTCCTTCACGCTTTCTGTGCGGTAGATTATCGGTCGATCGCCCATGGTAATTTGACAGCGACTTGGACGGCACGTCGGAAGACTCGCATTCAAGGTCTTCCGCGTTCTCCTTGGTGTACGATTTATCCGGCTTTCCATATTGCCCATTCCCATGAAACTTTCTCAGATCGCTTTAGCAGTGAATGCCCGCCTTGAAAACGGTTCGCCTGACTTCGAGATCACCGGGGTCAACGGCATTGAGCAGGCCGAGCCGGGTGAAATCACGTTCGTCTCGAATCCCAAGTATGCGGCGAGAGCACGCAACACCAAAGCCTCGGCGGTGATTGTGGCCGAAGATTTCCCGCCCATCCCCGCGGCGATGCTGCGTGCCAAGAATCCTTACCTGGCCTTCGCCCATGCCCTCGAACTGTTTTCTTCACGGCATAGCTATGCGCCCGGCGTGCACCCGACTGCGGTCATTCATTCCAGCGCGAGGATCGGATCAGGCGCTCATGTAGGGCCCTACGTCGTGATCGATGAGAACGTGAAGATCGGGAGAAAAGCCGTCTTGCTCGCCCATGTCGTGATTTATCGCAAGGCGAAGATTGGGGATAACTTCTTTGCTCATGCCCACGCTGTGGTGCGGGAAAACTGCCGACTGGGGAATAATGTGCTGCTGCAAAACGGAGTTGTGGTCGGCTCGGACGGTTTCGGATTCGCCAAGGACGAACACCGGCGCTGGCACAAGATCCCTCAACCCGCCCCGGTGGTGGTGGAAGACGACGTGGAGGTGCAGGCCAACTCCTGCATTGACCGTGCCAGCGTGGGCGAAACCCGGATTGGCCGCGGCACAAAGATCGACAATTTGGTGCAGGTCGGCCATGGCTCGCGCGTTGGCCAAGACGCCCTTCTGTGTTCGCAGGTCGGCCTGGCAGGCTCAACCGAAATTGGCGATCGCGTGATTCTTACTGGCCAGGTTGGAGTGGTCGGACATTGCAAAGTCGGCGACGATGCCATCGTTACCCCGCAAAGCGGCGTTTCCGGCAGCGTGGACGCAGGCGCGATTGTGAGTGGCGCTCCCGCAGTGGATCACAAAGCCTGGCTGAAGTATTCGGCGATTTTGCCCAAGCTGCCGGAGATTGCGCGGGCGGTAAGAAAAAGAACAACGCTTCAAAAGGACTAAGAAAAGCGCGACGGTTCAGAACAGCCGGAACGAAACCTCTACGCTAATCTGCGCTGGACTAGGGTGTCTTCAAAGAGAGGACATAGTCTTCATAGGTCTCCCTAAGCTGCTTTTTTAACCTCCGCTCGGCTGCACGGGCTACAGTGCAACTGCACGGGCTACAGTGCAACACAGAGTTAGCGAAATCAGACATACAGGCCATGTTTTCTTACACTTCATTCACGTCTCCTGGTATTGCTTTGGCAGGCCGCTATCTATCGCCGCGCGCACTTTTTCCATCAGACACTCCCTGCTGCCGAAGTCTTTGGGTTCAATCGGTTCATGGAAGATCACCTTCACCGTCCCCGGCCTGATCGCAAATCTCTTTTTTGGCATGGCGTAATGCGTGCCCGCGATCGTGACCGGGACAACGGGAACACCGCACTCCATCGCCAAATAGAAAGGTCCTTTCTTGAAGGGCAGTAGCTTGCCGTCGAATGAGCGTTTGCCCTCTACGTAGATCGTCATGTTGAGGCCTTGCCCTATTACCTGCTTGGCAGCTTTGACAGCCTCGATGCCGGCGTCGCGATTGCCGCGATCCACGGGCACAAGCGACCCCATTCGCATCGCCCGGCCCAGAATCGGATAGGTGAACAATTCTTTCTTCACCATGACCGATGTGCGCCGCGGAATGAGAGGAATCAAAATCGGCGGATCGAGATTCGAAACGTGATTCGACATGAATATATAAGTTCCCGCAGCATCCAACTGGTCGAGACCGACGGTTGCCACGCGTACGCCGGTCAGACGCACCCCGTTCCACGCCCCCCACATGAACATGCTGTAGAGCAGGCTGATGTCGCCGCTGATGAAGGTCCAGGGAAAGCCAATGAGTGCCGCCACCGGGGCTGCCATGCCCCAGAAAGTCAGCATCGCAATGGTGCGGATCACGGGCGCGCAGCTCCGGCCGTCTGCGCTTCGCCTTTCAGCCACGCGGCGCGACGCGCACGCTGTTCGGTGGTGAGATTGTCGACATCCTTGAGCTGAAACGTTATTTCCTGACGGCTGCCGGCTTTCCAGCTCAATATCCGTTCGCCGTGCCGGCGGCTTGCTTTGAGCTGGATGGTGTCGCCTGGATTCAACCGAGCCAGTGGCTGGCGAGAATCCTGACCGGCAGGTTTTCCCTGGATTTCAAGAATCGTATCTCCGACTTCGAGGCCCGCACGCTCAGCCTCGGAGCCAGCCGCCACGGCCTCTACTTTCATGGGTCCGTCGAAATTCCGCGAAGCGGAGAAGCCGGCGTTTGCGGTCGTGGTTGTACCCTCTACCAGGCGCAATCCCACACCGCGGAAGACATCATTCCAGGGAATCTCTTCCGTTCCAGCGACGTACTTCGCGAAGAAATCTTTCAGATCGGCGTGACTCACAGCTTCGGCAGCTTCCCGCACGCCGTCAGAGTCGGCAAAGAACCGTCCCTTCTTCGCATAGTTCTGATTCATCCACTCGAAGACTTCGCGCAGCGAAGCGCGTCCCTGGCTCACTTCCCGCACCTTGAGGTCGAGCATCACACCGAGCAATTCTCCTTTGTTGTAATAAGAAATGCTGCGCTGCGGACGCCGGTAGTAGGCGTCGCCTTCGAGCCATGAATCCAGGCTGGACTCTTCCGCCGACTGCGTCAGATGCGCCGGACGCCGCTGCAATTCGGCAATCTGCCCCGCCAGTTCCGCAAGATAATGTGGCTCATCGATCAATCCGGCGCGTAGCAGGATCGTCCCCTCTGCGCTGCTGGTCACGCCCTCGCTGAACCACAGTGCCCGGGTGTAATTCTCTTTCGTGTAATCCACCGGTTCGAGCGTTTGCGGCCGGATGCGCTTTACGTTCCACAAATGGAAAAATTCATGCGCGGTGACTCCCTCCAGCGGGATTGAACCCTCCTTGAGCGACTCGGCACTGACGTCCAAAGCGGTCGAAAAGGCGTGTTCCATGCCGCCTCCCGCTGGCCCGTGCGGGAAGTGGTAAACGAACATGTAGTTGTCGAAAGGTCGATCGTTCATCCAACTGGTGGCCGCGGCTGTGATTTTATGCAGCCTGCCGACGATCTTTGTCATGTCGTAGTCGGCGGTATCGGCATCCACGATCACGCGATAATGTCCGCCGCCTTCGTCAAAATCGGATTCCTGAAAGTTGCCCATTTCCACGGGAGAATCGACCAGTCGATCATAATTTTCCGCATGGAAACGACCGTCCTGGGAGGACGCGAGCGGAGTGCCAACGTGCCATCCATCGGGCACGTGATCGAATCGCACGGTCATGAGCGCATTTCGCCCATCCGCGGGATACATCAGAATTTCCGCGAGATTGAGAAACGCGTGATGCGGATTGAGTTGGGCTCCGAACGGGCCTGCCGAGTCGACGAAAATCTCATACTCCACCGTTGCTCCATTCTGCGCTGCAGTAACTTCCCAGCGGCTCTTGTCGAGCTTCCGTATGGACAAGGGACGCCCCGCGCGGTTCTTCGCGCGTACCCAATTAACATATTGGGAGAAGTCACGCACCTGATACAACGCGTTCCAGACTGGAAGCTGGAGCTGGTGTTCTGCCCGGCCCGCCGGAAGGAAAATCTGCACTTCGACCAGGTGCTGCTCCGGGTCCGCCAGCGAGATGTTATAGGAAACTGTGTCCAGAGCGCTTGACGTGTTCTGGCCGCCCGGCGAGACCGCCGATGGCTGCGCGTGGGACAACACCACGCACACCAGAGCGCCGGCCACAACCTGGAAGGCGAAATTCCTGGGCTGACATTTCATGCCTTCGCCGCCGCGTTCGCCGAGTCCTCCCCCGAGCTCTGATGGCTGTCCTCCCCCGCCAGAGAACGAAGTCGCGCCGGCAACTTCTCGTATATGCCCCCGAAGCCACCATTGGAGAGGATCGCCACAACATCCCCGCTTCGCATCTCGGGGGCCAGGGTCTGCACGATCGCGTCCGCATCAGCCAGCAGCCGGACTTGCCGACCGTGTTGCCCCAGATCAGCGGCCAGCGCGGGCAAGTCGAGCCGCTCGTTTTCTGGCAGGGCATCAGAGCGGAAGACTTCTGCCACAACGATTTCATCGGCGAACGCCAGGCTGCGAGCCAGATCCTGCTGCAAAACGCGCCGCCGCAAGGTGTTCGAGCGTGGTTCAAGAATCACCCAGAGCCGCGATGCGGGATAGCGTGATCGCAGAGCTTTCAGCGTTCCAGCAATCGCCGTGGGATGATGCGCGAAGTCATCAATGATGGTGATGCCGTTCACCTGCGCTTTCACTTCCAGCCGCCGCTTCACGCTCTTAAAAGTCTTGAGCGCGGCCGAGATTTCATCTTTCGATAGTCCGCAACCGGCGGCTAGCGCGGCAGCAGCCGTCGCGTTCCACACGTTGTACTCGCCCGCAAGAGCGAACTCGAAGTCAGCCCAAAGGCGGCCCTCGTGCAGAACCGACCATGCGGTGCGTCCAGGCTTCAGTTGCAAGTTTGCGATTCGCCACGCCGAGGTTTCCTTCGAGCCATAGTGCTCCACGGAGCAGAAGGCTTTACTGATCGATCGATCGATGCTGGCTGCCGCAGGCTCCGCATCTGGGCTCAGCGAACTCGAAGCTCCATCAAAGGCCACGATGCGTCCTCGCCGAGGGACAAGATTCACCAGTCGCTTAAATGCAGTCTCCACTGCGTCCAGATCCTTGTAGATATCGGCGTGGTCGAATTCCACAGAGGTCAGGATGGCCGCGGCAGGAAAGTAGTGAAGGAACTTCGGTCCCTTGTCGAAGAATGCTGAATCGTATTCGTCACCCTCGATGATGAAGTGCTTCCCCTGCCCAAGCTGAAAACTCGAACCGAAATTCTCGGCAATGCCGCCAATCAGAAACGACGGCTGCAGTCCCGCGGTGTGAAAAATCCAGGCCAGCATCGAAGTAGTCGTGGTTTTGCCATGCGTGCCCGCCACCACCAGTACTTCCTTGCCACGCAGAAACTCATCGTGCAGCAATTGAGGCAGCGAGCAGAATGGAATGCTCTGATCGAGAACCCGCTCCAACTCCAGGTTTCCACGTGACACGGCGTTTCCCACAACCACCAAATCGGGGCGCGACGCCCCGCTCGGATCTGCATTTTGCGGATCAACGTTGCGGGCATCGAACGGCTGCGCCACCGGGATTCCAAGCTCTCCAAGAAAATCCGACATCGGCGGATAAGCTGCCGCGTCCGAACCGGTCACGCGAAAGCCGCGCTGCTTCAGCATGCCCGCGAGCGATGCCATGGCCGTTCCGCAGATACCAATCAAATGAATGTGTTTCTTATCGTTCATGCCTTCAGTCCGAGACCCGCGTCGATATTATCGAGCATTTGTCCGCGACGCTCCGCGAGGCCTCAGCGATCTCTGCCTTTCGGGCTTTATTCCACGGATACGGCGGCCTCAGTAATCCTCAGACTCGCGGCGTTTTTCGCCACTTCGAACCTCGCGCTTACGCCAATCGGCAGCGTAATATTCCGCCGCGTAACATGCCCCGACCGCATACCGTACGCCACGGGCACGCCCAGGTCGCCAACGATCCTCATCACCACTTCCTCAAGCCTGTAATCTTGTTGCGAGTTCTGCGTACAGTCCAGCATCTCGCCAAATACGATTCCGCGGACTCCTTCAAACTTTCCCCCCAACTTCAACTGCATCAGCATGCGGTCGACCTGATACGGTTTTGCGGCCTGGTCCTCCACGAAAAGAATCGTGCCCTGAGTACGGATCTCATACGGCGTTCCCAACGAGGCTGCAAGCATGGAAAGACAGCCTCCGTAGAGTATTCCCTCGGCAGTGCCAGAGGCGAGACCCGTCGCCCCGGACTCCCCTCCCAGCCCCCACTCTGACAGCCCCGACAGCGCTGCCTCCCACGAAGCCAAATCCACCCCGTCGTCATGCGCCCAATCTCTGGCCACCATCGGGCCGTGAAAAGTAGTGAACCCCGCAGCGTCAGCGAAGTATGTGAGCAGGGTGGTCGGGTCACTGTAGCCGACAAAAATCTTAGGATGAGCTTTGATTTTTTCCAGGTCTAGCATTGGCAGCAGATAGTTTGCGCCATACCCTCCCCGCGCACAGAGAATCGCCTTCACATCGTCTCGCGCAAACATTTCCTCTAATTCGCGAGCCCGCCGCTGTACCGAGCCTGCAAAGTACAAGTCGTGCTCGAGAATGGAATCGAAATAGAACGGCCGATAGCCTTGCTGCCGCAGCACCTCACAACCTTTATCCAACAGTTCGCGCTTGATGTTGCTCGCGGGCGCCACGATGCCAACGGTGTCGCCGGGTTGAAGAGCGGGCGGCTTGGTGCGCGGGGTGAATGAGGAATGCATGAAAGGAAGCTATTCGCTACAGATTCCGCAGATCAACACGGATAAAACCGGGAATTAACTTTCCGAGACCTGCGCTCACCTGCGAACCGCGGCGAATCTCGAACCCTATAAGAAAAACTCTCCCCGGCAGACCATTCGCGCCGCGCCCCGCAGAAACACCCGCTGGCTTTCGGTACGCACCATTTGTGCCCCGCCGGGTGTGTGCACTCGCACCGGCGATTCGGCCTTCCCCGATACGATGGCGGCCATCGCTGTCGCGCACGATCCCGTGCCCGAAGACCTCGTCTCCCCCACGCCGCGCTCGAAAAATCGCGCCTGCAGGTCGTGCACTCCTTCCGCGACGACGACCTCAACGTTCACTCCTTGCTTGAACTCGGCCCGGCGTTGAATCGCCGCCGCTTCGAACTGCCAGTTCTCGCCAAACTCGCTCACGAACATCACGAAGTGAGGATTGCCCAACGACACCGGTACACCGCGGACTTCCTGCGCACCGAGCTTAATCGTGATCTCTCTCTCCACACGGGCCTCGCCCATTTCCATCTCAAACTCATATTCCTGATCGCGGCGGGCGGTCAACCTGCTGGTTTTCACCCCCGCTCCGGTGCGGATCGTAATCTTCTCTCTTCCCTGCTGTTCGCAAATGTAAGCCGCCACACAACGCGTGCCGTTGCCAGAAATTTCCGCCTCCGAGCCATCCGCGTTCAGCAGCCGGATCTCGACGTCGGCAGAGGCGTCCGCGAACATCCATTCCACTCCATCGGCTCCGACACCCTCATGCCGGTCGCAGATACGTCTGGTAAACCCAGCCATATCGGGCGGAGCCAGCGCTCCATCAATCAGTAGAAAATCATTGCCGCACGCACTGGCCTTCACAAACGGAATCGTGGCTATACCAGACCGCCCAGTCACTCTCGCTCCACCGGTCCCAACGATACGACGCTGCCAAACACGGGCGACTGCTTCAGCAAGCCCAACAGTTCTAGCTGCTCCCGGTGCCTACCCTCGGCGTCGAATTGCAGGCGCACATGCCCTGGCGTGCTCGCCGTGACCACATTTTGCATCATGCGATGTTCAGGCTCCAGGATGCGGTTGATCTCATTGCTGATTTCATCCACCGTGCTGCCTGTGACTTCGTAGGTCACCAGCAGCAGTTTCAGGTTGAAGTCCACTTCCAGGCGGCCCAGCGCGAACAATACCAGCAGGATCATTCCCGTCGAGAACATCGCAGTCAGGTAAAGGCCCCCACCCGCCGCCATGCCTACCGAGGCCACTACGAATAATGTAGCGGCGGTAGTCACTCCAGTCACAAGTCCACGAGCGTGCAGAATGGAACCCGCTCCGATGAATCCGATGCCCGGAATGATCTGCGCCGCAATGCGCGTATAGTCTGACGCGGAACCCGCCAGCGCCGTGGAAAGAATGGTATAAAGCGCGGCGCCGAAACAGATGAACATGTTCGTGCGGAGACCGGCACGTCGATGCTTCAATTCCCGATCCAGGCCGATGAGTCCGCCGAGGACCGCTGCCAGCAGCAAGCGCGCGGTAGACGACGAGACGATGCCACTCGCCATTTCTCCGCGCATCAAATCGAAGATGTAATGCCAATTCATCGGCCAATCACACTATAAAAGAGCACGGCAAGTGGCTGGATTTTATCACCGCAACCAACCGCTTTCGCTGCCGCTCGGGCTGATCGCGTTAACCGGCGTGATTACCGTGGGGCTAGCGCGCCCGGTAGATGACGGCCCGGGGTTGTCCTGTGGTCTCTATCTCGACCAACTCCGGAAGTTGACGCCCCTGCCGCTCTTTCGATACCGGATCGCCATCGAAGGCGACCACGTAATCGGCGAATGCACCGGGATCAGCCAGCGCCCGCTCCCACAAACCTTCGCTATCGACTGGTTGCTTCCAGACGCGGTGATTGCCTTCATTGATCACACTCCGGAGCGGGATCCCGGCCTGCTCGACTGCACCCCCATGCTCGCCCAGATACATCAGAATCGTGGAATTCGGCGGCAGCGACTTTAGCCAAACCGCGACTCGTTTCTCGAGTGCCTGCCTGCCGCGAGAATTGATTGCCGCTTCGCGGTAACAAACCGGTTGCGCCTGCCAGATTCCGATGTAGCTAGCCGTCACCAGTGCGAGCGTCGCAAATGACATCGACAGCATCATCCATCTTGAGGATTTTGCTCCAAACGATTGCGAGGATTTCACGACCTCTACCATGAATAAAAATCCCAGTGCGCCAAACACCACCATCGCCGGTAATAATTGCAATCCGTAACGCACGTTGTAATGCGAAAACGGCCACCAGGGGGGGACGAAAATAGGCACGCCGCCGTATGCCAAAGACAGCGCGTAAAACGGGATGGGGATGGCCAGCAGCAGTGTCGGCCACCACCGTTTCCAGTCCGCCCCCACGGCCAGCAGGCCTAGTCCCGCAAGGGCCAGCCACAACCGTTCGAGCCGCATCTGTTCAGCAAGGTTTAGTTCCGCAGCCTTCAAAAAGTACGCCGCTCCTGCGTACACGCTGCCGGCGGCTGGATTTATGGTTGCGCTCTTTTTCGCAATCGCTTGCGCCGAGTATGGTCCGTTCGCAAATTCCAGAGGATTGCGATAGACTGCCGCGTTGTAAGCTAGCCACAACAGCGGCCCAGCGGCGGCGAGAACCACAAACTTTGCCACCGTTCGCCGCAACGGCTGGTCCTGGAAATTACGGGCGGCGATCGCTATGGCCGCTGCCGCCATCACGCCCGCGGGCAACCATCCGTCGTAACGCGTCAGGCAGGCGGCAACTACACAGAGCCCACATTTCGTGAGCGCTTTTCTGTCCCGGCGAACAAATTCGCTGAAGTAAACCACCGCCCAGATAAACAGTGCCAGATACAGCACCTCGGTCATGGCGGTGCTTTGCATGTAAATCAGGTTTGGATTTGCGCCATAAACAATCGCAGCACCCCATGCCGTGATTCTTCCGGCTCCATCCAATTCTCGATCGCGACTCAGCACTCCGCGCACCAGCCGGAAAATACCGGTCACGCTAAACACGTAGGCCGCCATCGATGGAATCGATCCGCCTGCGCCTCCACGCCACATTTCATCGGACAGCAAGAATGGGAGCATCAGCAAATGCAGCAGTGGCAGCCATACTGTCCCCAACTGCAAAAGTCCTGGAGTCTTTGAGTCGAAGACCCGGCGAGCGATGTTGATATGCGCTACGGCATCGCCGTACAGCAGCACCTCGCCTCGGCGGTAATAAAACAGAAAGGTAAATATGGAGACGCAAGCCGCGAGCCAAGTCAGCAGCCTAACCTCGTGGTCCCAGAACGGGCTGGCGTCGGACCTCATTCGAGTTGCTTCATTCCAGGTGAGTGAGTTCGCGAAAGATTTGAAAACGCGCGTCAATTTCTTCGCGAGTGAGAGATTCGAGCCTCTCCGTGCCAAACCGTTCCACGGCGAACGATCCCATGACGCCGCCGTAGAACAGCGCCCGCTTGAGCACTTCCCGGCTCACCTCTCCTTGCGACGCAATGTAGCCCATAAACCCGCCGGCAAATGAATCGCCCGCGCCGGTGGGATCGACGACTTCCTCGATGGGAAGTGCTGGCGCGCGAAAAGGATGATGCCCAATCCCAAAGGCGCCTTCGCGAAAGAAAATGGTCGCGCCGTACTCGCCATGTTTGATCACCAGCGCCTGCGGACCCATGGCTAGCACCTTCTGCGCCGCCCGCGGCAGGTTGCTCTCCGCCGCCAGCATTTTAGCTTCGGTGTCATTGATCAGCAGTACGTCTACCAACTTGAGTGTCTGTAGCAACTCTTCCCGTGCGCCTCTGATCCAGAAATTCATGGTGTCGCAGCCAGTCAGGCACACGCGGTTCAGCTTCCGCCGCACGTCAGCCTGCAACGTCGGTTGGATGTTTGCCAGAAACAGAAACTGCGTATCCTCGTATTCCTTTGGAATACGAGGCTGAAAGCTCTGGAAAACATTCAGCTCGGTAAAATCCGTCTTGGCCTCGTTCAGGTTGTCAAGATATTGCCCGCCCCAGCGAAACGTCTTCCCTTTCGCGCGTTCAATGCCGCGAGTATCAATGCCGTGCTTCTTGAAGACATTCTCTTGCGCCGGAGTGAAGTCCTCACCCACCACAGCCACGACACGCACCTTGGTGAAGTAGCTGGCGGCCAGCGAGAAGTAAGTCGCAGCCCCGCCCAGAATATTTTCCACGCTGCCGGAGGGCGACGTGATGCTATCGAATGCCACAGAACCAACTACGGCGACGCTCATCCGGAACTAGCCTTATTCCTTCCTGGAAAATTTCTTGTCTTCCCGCCACCGCAACAATCCCGATCGTAGCTGGCCGGACAATAAACTGTTCTTCGCTCCCTCTGCGGCAGCTCTCAGCGAAGTCTGCGCAGCAATCCTTATCGTCTTCCAAAATCGTTAATTACTTCGCCGTCCCAGATACTTACCAAGAATCAGCGCCATCTTTTTCTTTGTCGCGGCAGGAATCATTTTCGGGTCAGTCAATATCGCATGCGCCAACGCGGACCCGCACTTGCAGCCGCGCGCCTTCGGCATCGCCGCCACCGTCTCCCGCACAACTCGTGCAGCATTCTCGGCATTCTTGATCAAAACAGCAACGATCTGGTCTACCGTGACCGAATCATGCTGCGGATGCCAGCAGTCGTAATCCGTCACCATCGCGATAGTGACGTAGCAAAGCTCCGCCTCACGCGCCAGCTTAGCTTCCTGCAGATTAGTCATGCCGATCACGTCCATGCCCAAGCCGCGGTAAACATTCGACTCAGCCTTGGTCGAGAACTGCGGGCCCTCCATGCACAGATAAGTTCCACCACGCTTGCCGGCCACGCCACTCTTCCTGCAGGCAACTTCAACCACGCTCGCCATCTCGGCACAGACCGGATCGGCGAATGCGATGTGTGCGACCACTCCGCTGCCGAAAAAGGTATCCACGCGATGCCGTGTCCGGTCGAAGAACTGGTCTGGAATGACGAACTCAAGCGGCTTATGTTGTTCTTTCAGCGAACCGACAGCAGAAATGGAAACGACGCGCTCGACCCCGAGCTGCTTGAAGCCATGAATGTTGGCTCGGAAATTCAATTCGCTGGGCAGGATGCGGTGCCCGCGCCCGTGTCGCGCCAGAAAGGCTACCTTGCGACCCTCAAGCGTACCGAGCACATAGGCGTCCGAGGGCGCGCCGAACGGCGTCTTCAACTTGACTTCGTTCACCTTGCTCAGCCCCGGCATCGAATACAGCCCACTGCCGCCGACGATTCCGATTTCCGCCTGTGGCAAACGACCTCCGACATTCTCGCGCCCATCAGAAATCTCAGAGCGCGAAAGTCAAACTCGTGATTATACAGGAGCGAATTTGCGGCAGAGCGCAGCCTGCTCGCTGACCAATTACAATTCCCGTATGAAACTCGCGCCTAGCCTTTTTCTCGGATTCTCCCTG
Source organism: Acidobacteriota bacterium (assembly GCA_003225005.1). GTDB lineage: Bacteria > Acidobacteriota > Terriglobia > Terriglobales > Acidobacteriaceae > Sulfotelmatobacter. Next base: position 60,312 of record QIAN01000250.1, read on the forward strand.
CTCAGCCACGCCTTCATTGCGCAGGATGCTTCGAAACCATCCGCTCCATCCCAGCCCGAGCCCAAATCCGTCACGGTGCCCGTTACGCTCGATCACAACCGAGTCGTCATCGACGTTTACCTGCCCCTCGCCGACGGCTCCACCAAGCGGGTGCGCGGCTGGGTGGATACCGGCAATTCCGATCTCTGGATGAGCCGCCGCGTCGCCACTCTCCTGGGACTCATCGTCGAGTGCGGCGAGAAGACTTGTTCCGCCACCGGATCGCTGCGCGAAATAGTCATTGGCGGCATGAAAGTTTCCTTCGCCAATCTGCAGCAGGCCAAGATCATGGTGAAGTCGGACCAGGCGCAAGATGTCATGATTCCGGGCATGACCGCCGAAATAAATATTCCCTCTACCATCTTGCGCAACTACGCCATCGTGGTGAATTTTCCAGACCGCGAGTTCACCATTGGCGCTCCAGGAAGCCTGAAGTTCAACGGTATGAGCGGCAAAATCTTTGTGAATCCGGAGAACGGCTTAGTGCAGGTTCCCAGCAAAATCGACAACAAGAGCTACAACCTCGGCTTGGACGTGGGTGCTTCCATTAGCTTTCTTTCTCAGGATGTTTTTGACAAACTGGCCGCGTCCCATCCGCAATGGCCGCGCATGACCGGAGCGGTCGGTCCCGCCAACATGTGGGGAACGAACGACGAACCGCAGTGGAAGCTGCTTCGCCTGGAGCATCTGCAATACGGCCCGCAGTTTTTGAGTGGCGCCGTGATGATATCAACACCGGCGGATGCGAGCGCATTCCTTGAGAAACGCGCCGGCATCGCCACCGCCGGCCTGATCGGCGCAAACGCCCTGCTCAACTACCGAATCGGTATCGATTATGTCCACAAGATGGCGTATTTCGAGATCGGCACAACCTTCAAGGCGCCCGACTTCGACGTCGTCGGCCTCATCCTTCGGCCCGAAACCGATGGTCGCTTCACCGTGATTGGAGTATCCGATTTTGACGGCAAGCCATCCGTTCCTGAACTCCAGTCGGGCGATCTACTGATCTCAGTGGACAACATCCCCGCCCCCGGCTCGACCATGGGGCAAGTCTGGTCCATGCTCGAAGGCATGCCCGGTCAAGAGCGCAAGCTGACTCTAGAGCGAGGCGGCAAGCAGTTCACGGTTGCTGCGAAAGTGCGACATTTTCTGGGAGAAGAAGCTCCGGAGGACAAGGGCAAAAGGGAAAGACAAAACTGAAAACTGGCAATCCCATTCCACGCGCGACTCAACCATAAACTTCTTTACGGTGCGCACTACCAGAAACCTCTCTTGTTTCCAGAACACAACCTGATAAGAAGAAGGCAGGCGCGGAAAAGACGAGCAGCTGGACGTGTTCCTGGTTACGTGGTGCTCCCCATAACCAGGATTTTGCCTTCGCAATTGTGTGGGCTTTCAAGACGATTCGTGCTTGTGATTAGGCTCCGGGCGATCTGAAGGCAACATAACCGTACGTGAAGGTAGCCGATTGTCTGGGCGATCGTCATGTTTCCAATTGTATTCGATTGGCTTGTTACAGGACACATCATCGACGTGAACCCCCGCCCATGCCGTGCGCGGCCCCAAGTACGTCGTCAAGAAAGGCAAAACTCCCGTGCTGGCAGCCGACGAATCACGCGAACTGCTCGACAGCATCCCCGTCGTCAAAAAGACCAAGCTCCCGCATGGTACGGAAACGTAGGAACCCGATCTTCTCGGCTTGCAGGATCGAGCCTTGATCGGGTCGGTGGTCTACACCTTCGCCTGCGTCAACGCCGTTCTGCAGATGAAGGTTAAAGATTATTTCGTGCAGGGCCGCCGTGGCTGGGTCCGGCTGCATGAGAGGGGTGGCAAGGAACACGCGGCCCCCTGCCATCACAATTTAGACAGTACCTCGATGAATACATCGCGGCGGCCGGTATCGCCAAAGACCCGGAAGGGCCGCTGTTTCGCACCACCGGCCGGAAAACGGGGACGCCACAAGCGATGTGGCAACAGGACGCTTACAGGATGATTCAGCGCCGCGCGGCCGACGCCGGTATCAAGACCATGATCGGCAACCACACCTTCCGCGAGACCGGCATCACCGCATATCTCAAGAACAAGGGCACACTGGAAGCGGCCCAGCACATCGCCAACCATGAGTCACCAAGGACCACAAAGCTTTACGACCGCAGGCAGGATGAAATTTCACTCGATGAAGTT
>QIAN01000249.1 GCA_003225005.1 Acidobacteriota bacterium
AGGTGCACCACGGTGCACTTATAGCGGTTTCAAAGACATAGCGATTTCCCGGTGCACTTGGGTGCACCTGTGAAATGCGAGGGAACATGGCAATTTTGAAAACCAAGCCGGACGCGAGTTCTGACAGCGATCACACTCTAAATCGCGTCTTCCCCGTCACGGCGAAGCTAACGAAAGAGGAGCGGGCGAGGGTCACTGAGTTTGCCCGGACGCAGGGACTTGCACGCGGCGAATGGATACGCGATGTGATTCTCCGGGAGGTGCGCAGAGGATGGACGACCGATCCATCGCTGGCGGAGATTCTCGGGGTCCGCTTGCTCCTGGTAAACGTGCTGCGGCCTCTGGCCGCAGGCCAGAGACTCGCGCCGGAGGTGTTCGACAAACTGCTCGACGAAATCAGCGATGCGAAGCACCAACTCGCTGGGAAACTGGCTGCTTCCGCAGGAAGGAAATAGACGATGGCAATGACAAAGTGGGGGCGCAAGGAAACCATCATCTGGCCGCCGCACAGCCCGATTTACACGTATGGCGCGGTATTCATGGCGGTCGTTTTGACCGGACTGTTTCTTTACTGCCGGTTCAGCTTCGGCAACACCTCGCTACAGCGGTTCTATACGCCGATCTACATCCGGTCGAGCGTTGCGGGCGCAATCGGAGCGAGCCGCAGAGACAACTACCGGATGCTCATGGTGGGTGCTCGCGGAATCCCACCGCGTCTGGCGACGAACACCGACGTGACAGACGGCGAGACGCCGGAACCGGGCGGCAAACCCATTCCGCTTGCGCTCTCGCAGCTCGCCTTGCAGCGCGGATATGTTCTCCTTTACCTGGGACCCGAGCAGGGCTACATCGACGCGCGCTTGAGTGCCTACCTCAGGAATACGGTCTACGGTAGCGATAGCCTTTTCGGCCTCTACAAACTTCCGCTGCTTTTCGGTCTGCTGTCACTAGTGATCCAGTTACCGTTTTCTATCGCCAAAGATGTGCGCCGGCGCAAGGGGCTGAGGTACGGACGACGCCTGAAAGGCCCCGAGATAATGACGCCCAAGGAGTTCAACCGCAGGGTTGAAGGAGATGGCATAGGCATCAAGACCGACGGGATGAAGGCGATGATCCGCATACCCGAGCGGGCCGAAGCACAGCACATGCAGATCATCGGAGATACTGGCGCGGGCAAGACCATGATCATGCTCCAGATCCTTCGTCAGATAAAAGATCGAGGCGATTCAGCGATCATCTACGACCCAGCACGAGAGTTCGTCAAACGCTTTTACGATCCGAAGAATGGCGACGTGATCCTGAATCCGCTCGACAGACGTTGCCCGTATTGGGGCCCCGCGGAGGAACTGCGCCGGCGCTCCGAGGCGAAGGCTCTGGCGGTGTCCCTCCTCCAGCCGCCGCAGGACAAGAAGGGTGAATTTTTCATCGAGTCACCACAGAGGATTTTCGCGTTCCTGATGGCCTATGGCCCAACACCAGAGGAGTTGGTGAAGTGGATGTCAGACCCGCAGGAGATCGACCGAAGGCTGAAAGGAACGGAGCATGCTCACCTGATCGACCCGAGGGCGCACCAACAGCGTGCTGGAGTTCTTGGCTCGCTTGGTCTCGTCGCCGACAGCCTCCGTCTCTTGCCGAGGAAGGGAGACGGAAATGGCGAGTGGTCGGCCACGGAGTGGGCCGAGACGCGCCAGGGCTGGGTCTTCATTACTTCGCTCCCCGCAGAACGTGAGGCACTTCGCCCGCTCCAAAGTTTATGGATCGACCTGCTGGTATTACGCCTCCTAAACGAGCCGAAGGAGGGACAGAAGCGGGCATGGTTCGTGATCGACGAGTTGGCAAGTTTGCAGAAGCTCCCCCAGCTCCATACCGCCATTACGGAAAATCGAAAGAGCAACAACCCGGTGATTCTGGGTTTCCAAGGTAAGGCCCAACTGGAATACCTTTACGGCCACCTGGCTGAGGTAATGCTGTCCCAACCGGCAACTAGCATTTGGCTGAAGACGAAAGAACCGAGCGCTGGCGAGTGGGTCAGCAAGTTCATCGGAAAGGTCGAGATCGAACGGCTGCGCGAGACCCACTTCGATGGCTCCCGCGCTGGGCGAAACTTCGCGCTGGACCGGCAGATTGAACCGCTGGTAATGGAGTCCGAAATTTCCGGACTCAAGGACCTCCACGCCTATATGAAGTACGAGAACTATGTGACGTGCTTCTCATTCCCCTACTTGGATATGCCGGTTGTCGCCAGCGAGTTCGACCTCCGCGATACACCCGAGGACAAGCTCCCCTACGATCCCAAAAACATCGGAGCGGCTAAGCCCCAGTTGCACGCTGCTGAACTGAAGCGGGAACCGTAATGTGCCCACACTGCCGCAGCGAAAATCGCCACGGACAGCGACCGAGATACCGGAGCAGGAGACCGACCTTGAGATGAACGTCAATGCCCAACAAAGCCTCAATCTTCGGGGATAGTAACTGACATGCTGACTATTTCGAAGCCACTCTCCGCTGACCAGGCACAGACCTACCACCAGAAGGAGTTCACCGCAAAGGAGCAGAACTATTGGTCGCAACGCGGCGTCATCGCGGGCGAATGGCAAGGCCGCCTGGCCGCGCCGTTCGGTCTTGCCGGTACGGTCTCTGCCGAGGACTTCACGAAACTCAGCCAGGGCCAGCATCCACAGACTAGCGAGCAGCTTGTGCGGCAACGAGCGTCGTATGAATATCAAGATGCCGACGGGAAGACCATCAAGACAATGGAGCACCGGGCCGGGTGGGATGCGACTTTTTCCGCGCCCAAGTCTGTCTCCCTCACCGCGCTGGTCGGCGGCGATGAGCGTGTCCGCGAAGCCCACCGGGAAGGCGTCCGCGTAGCGCTCGATCAGCTCGAACGCTACACGCAGGCCCGCATTGGCGGTAATCATCCCCCCGAGACCACGAGCAGATTTATCGCCGCCAAGTTTGAGCACGATACAGCCCGCCCGGTCGATGGCTATGTCGCGCCACAACTGCACACGCACGCTGTCGTTTTCAACGTCACCGAGCGCGACAACGGCCAGCCTCGCGCCATCCAGCCACAGAGCCTCTTCGCCTCGCAGCAATTTGCCACGGCCATCTATCAATCCGAGCTGACCTACCGCCTTCGCCAACTCGGTTACGAAATCACGGCAGGGCGGAGCGGTGCCCCGGAAATCAAGGGCTACACGCAGGAATATCTCGATGCATCCAGTCCCCGCAGCCAGCAGATTCGTGAGTATCTCGACCGCACGGGACGCTCGGGGAAGGAAGCTGCGGAGATCGCTGCCCACTCGACGCGCGACCGCAAAGAGATTCATTCGCCCCGAGAAGTGATGGCCGCGCACCGGAAACTGGCGGCAGACTTTGGACACCAAGCCGAGACTGTTGTACGGGCCGCGCAGGAACGGTCTCAACATCAGGAGAAGCCCGTCAACTCGTCTGAGCGTGTTCGAGAATCTCTCACCTTCTCCCGCGACAAGAACTTCGAGCGCGAGGCGGTTGTGGATGAACGTGCGTTGATCCGGGATGGCCTTCGCCGAGGCATGGGCGAGATCACCCATGCCCAGGTCCGCGCCAATCTTGACGCACGCGTGGCCTTCGGAGAATTTCAAATCGTTGAGAGGAATCAGGGCATTCCCGGCCGCCAGTTCACCACCGCCAAAACTATCGAATCAGAACATGAAATCCTTCACCGCATGCGTGAGGGCCAAAACCACGTCGAGCCGGTTCTTTCGCGTTCGCAAGCCATCACCGTTGCGGACCAGCATTCACATCTCAACCGCGCGCAAAAGAGTGTCGTCGAGGATGTGCTCAGTTCGCCGGATCGCATCCAAGGAATCCAGGGCTTCGCCGGCGCGGGCAAAACAACCACGCTCACGGTCATCCGCGGCGCCGCTGAATCACAGGGCTATCAGGTCGAGGGTTTTGCCCCGACCTCCCGCGCCGCGCACCAACTGAATGAAGCGGGCATCGACGCTGGAACCCTGCAAGGATTCCTCGCCCGCACTGCAAATACAAACGTACCAGAGCGAAAGCACTTGTATCTTGTCGATGAATCGAGCCTTGCCAGCACGAACCAGATCCGCGAGTTCCTTACGCGGCTTGGTCCCAACGACCACGTGCTTTTCATCGGCGATACCCGCCAGCATCAGGGCGTGGAAGCGGGCCGCCCTTTCGAGCAACTGCAGGAAGCCGGAATGCGCACAGCCAGACTTGATGAGATCGTTCGCCAGCAGGACCCAGCTCTGAAATCTGCCGTCGTACTGCTGGCTACTGGGCATGTTTCTGCCGCGCTCGACACACTCCAACAGCAGGGCCGCGTGAAGGAAATTCCCAATGCAGAAGAGCGCGTCCGCGCCATCGCCAAAAGCTACGTCGAATCGCCCGAGAATACTCTCATCGTCTCACCAGACAATGCTTCCCGCCGCCAATTAAACCTCGCAGTTCGCCAGGAGTTGAAGACCACGGGAACCGTTGCCCCCGAAGATCATGCCTTCCGTGTCCTGGTCCAGCGTCAGGACATGACCGGAGCCGAACGATCCTGGGCAAGCCACTACGAGATCGGCGACGTCGTTCGCTACACACGTGGCAGCAAAGCCATCGCAATCGGGGCTGCCACTTATGCATCGGTCGTCGCTATAGACCCAGCGGCAAATCAGCTCACTGTCGAGAAAGCGAACCAAGAACTTGCCACCTACGATCCCCGTCGCCTAACCGGCGTCAGCGTCTACCGAGAGATCGAACGCGAGTTCTCCGTAGGCGACCGCATCCAGTTCACCGCGCCCGACAAATCGCTCGGCGTCGCCAATCGTGACCTCGCCACCATAGACGCGATTCACCCCGATGGTAGCCTCTCCGCCCGCCTCGAAAGCAACCGCCAGATCGAGTTCAACGCCAGCGAGCATCGCCATTTCGACCACGGCTACGCTGTTACCAGTCACAGCTCTCAGGGCCTCACCGCCGAACGCGTCCTCGTCCACGCCGATACCAGCGTCCACCCGGACCTGCTCAATTCCCGTTTCGGTTATGTCTCCATCTCACGCGCCAGCCACGAGGCCACGCTCTTCACCGACGACATGGCAAAACTTGCTCCCCAACTCGGAGCCGATGTCTCGAAAACCTCCGCTTTGGAAATCGGTCAAACTTCATCCGTCGGGCTGGGAATTGGAATGGGTCTCTGACACTGTCAACAATCAAGATCGAGGAATCACGATGACCAAAATGACAACCATTCCCGAAAACTAACAACATCCGTGCTGAAATCGTCGAACTGCTCAAAACGGCCTGCTCGGCTGCCGCCCGGAACATGAATGCCCTGATGACGGCCACCTACTGGGAGATCGGGCGAAGGATTGTCCAGTCGGAGGTCGGGATGCCTATCACGAATGAATCGCCAAAAATGTGCAAGGGCGATGACTTTATGTCGCAATGTCCGATAGACATCACTAACTCGGGCCTCGTACGTTTCCAGATACAGAATCATGATCTGCTTGAAACGATCTGGTACACCAGCGTTCTCGACCAGTTCCGGTGCCGTCATCCGCTGTCTCCTGCCGTGGCGGGCAGAGCCTCGCTTCGGTGTCCGAGAAAACACGCCGAGCGAGCAGAGTGCAGCATCGAGCGCATCGGTCCCCTTCGACCAGCGAACCGACAGCAACTTCAGATCGTCATCCTTTATATGGTGGAGGCTGTCGTAACCGCGTACGAGTAGAATCCGCAGTCCATTCGAAACCGCCAGCTGGCGGCTGTGAGCCGAGGTCCATGTGATCGAATCAGTCGCTTGCAAAAGCGACGTGTGCTGTTGAGCCAGTGGGTGATCTTCCGGCAAATGCGCGATCCACTGGTTAACGCGCAAGTCGGACAACATGTCCAGACTCGGAACGATCATCTGCGCAGAGATCAGGACGCGTGCACCCCAAGTCCAATAGGTGCTGCCGCGACGATCGACGCCAGCCTTCCACTTCGGCCAAAACCTCGTCTCGAAATCGTTCCAGCGTTGTTAGGGTTGATCCATTGCAGCGATCGAGAGCATCGGCCAAGTACCGACATACCGCCCGCATCTTCGATCGTTCGAAGCTGTTTGGCATGCGAAAATGTGTCGTGACTTCGTGAACTAGCGAGAGCATCTGGTCTCGGTCGTAGCGCTGAGTTGCCAGCGCCTCTGCATTCCGGAACGCGTTCATCTGTATTAGGCTCCTTAGTTGTCTCCGCGTTTTAAACCCCTCATTCCCTCGTTCGAAACCCATAGCAGAGACGGCCCTTTCCGCCGTCAAGGGTAAAGCTGTCG
>QIAN01000251.1 GCA_003225005.1 Acidobacteriota bacterium
CCGTGCATCGATCGTGGCGATAAAGACGCGGCGTTGTCCGGATGGAGACCGCCACAGCGATACGCCGCGGGTCGCAAAGTCTCCGTATCCCTTATCCTTGTCGATTTTTGGATCATATGACCAGCGCTGTTGGCCACTGACCGGATCGAGCGCAATGATGCGGCCCAGAGGAGTACCAAGGTAGAGAGTACCATCCACTTAAAGAGGCGTCGCTTCGAACGCTGTCGGTCTCCCGTGCTTGGGCTGATAGGCATCGCCGGTCCGAAATGTCCAAGCAACCTTGAGCGACTCAATATTTTTACGGTTGATGCTAGCCAGTGGCGAGTAGCGCTGCCCTCCGGGATCACGCCCATAGGCTGGCCACTCGCCATCCCCTTGGCTGTCGGACGATAAACCAACTATGGAGAGAAAGCTGATCGTGAGAAAAACGATACGGGCTAATTTAATAAGGAGCATAAGTGTTTTATTACATTTGGCCAGCAGACTCATACGGGACCTAAAGCACAGCTCTTTCCTTAATAACCACCTACCTATCGCGACTGGAACTATAGCGCCTGTTGTGAATGTTAAATGGGAGTCACATGGGCCAACGGGGAAGTCGAAAAATTGGATGCCGGTCTCTCTGGTTTCACAAGTCAATCTTAATCGCAGCGGCACTCGAGATTCAAGGACCTACCTCAGCCCTGAAGCATGCCTTTTATTTTCGGGCTGGTGACCCCGACGGAGAGCGAGAAATAGCCAGTCAAGAGACCGGGTAGATGATGAAAGCAGCTTTTGCATTTGCAAAGTGAACACCTCTGAGCTGGAATTCGCAAGCTGACCGACACAGCAGCCTCGGATCGATTCCAGCAGTCTCGGCTGTGTGCTCTCGCCTTTAGTCCAGGCGGAGTTGATAAGGCAAGTGCAGCACCCTCCCCAGGCGGTCGAGCTTTAACCAGGGTCCGGCCACGGTCTCCTCCAGCAGTTGGAGCCAGCCCCGCACCCCCAACTGGCGAACCAGTTTGGCCAACACTGCCGTGTGCTGGGCCAACACGTTGATGAGATGTCCCAGCTGCATCAGGTAGTGATAGCCTCTCATCGCCTTCCAGTCGGTGGAAAAGCAGTGTTGGTAGTGATAGCCGTGATGCTTCTCGACCAGAAAATTGTTTTCAATGCCCCAGCGGTGGCGCGCCCCCAGATTGCAGCGTTCATGCACATTGCGGCGGTTCAACGGCTTACTGGAAATCCAGACGTGGCGGGAGGTTTTCTGGACGACCTCGGTCGAAACAGCCGCGATTTCTTCCCAGCTTTCCTCACACACCACCACATGCAGGATCTGCTGGCGACGGTGGTTGGGACCGTAGTGGTATTCGATGTCATTGACCCACCAGAACTGCTGCCGCCGGTGGCCCCAGTTTTGTTTCAGAAACTGTTGGGGCTGCAAGGGTCTGAGCCCTTCGACTTCCTCCCAGACCGAAGGCAGCGAGCCCTCCTGCAAGACGATCATAAACTGCCAGTGGTAGCGGCGGCACAGTTCCAGGATGGGGCCGTTGGGATAGAGCCCGTCCAGCAAAACCAGAATCGGTAAACGGGGGAAAGCCGCTTTGATCCGGGCGGCCAGCCGCTGGAAGGCTTTCAACTCACAATCCTGTTTGCTCGCGCCACCATCCAGCTTCCCTGTCAGGAACTCGCTCAGCAACGGGATCGTCATCCCATTGGCGAAGGCCAGATGGGCCTCCAGCACGTATACATAATATTGAGTGGTGGTGCCCTCCTCCCCGGCCGAGACTTCCCGCTGCAGCCACTCCTCCGCCCCACACAGGTTGCGACTTAACTTCTGCGTCCCATCAATGGCGACGGGATAACCCTGGTCGATCAGGTAACGGTAAAACTTCTTCTTCCGCACCAATCGCTGGATCAGTTCCAGATGCGCCGTCTCGATCTGTTCCACTTCGATGTTGGCCAGCAACCGGTTCAGCGTATCCTGATGCGGACAACTCTCCAGTTCCGGAAACAGGGCTCGCAGGTTCTCTTGAAACTGCGGCCGGCTCAGGCGCCGGTTGGCCTCGCATCGCGAGGCCATCTGAAAAACAAAGGTTAAGATCCCGTACAACAAGACCACCGTCAGTTGGTGCTTGAGGGTTTTCGGATTCCGCGCATCGGCCATCTTGGCCAGCCGCTTCAGCAGGGTCGGCAACAGCGAGCGAAACACTTGGATCTGTTCTTCGACCGCTTGCTGGCGTCCCGCTTGTTCTTCTGCCACCGTGGCCCACTGGCTCTTGCCGTTGGGCAGAGCGGGCCGATCCGCGGGTTCCAGCCCCTGGGCCTGCTGCTGTTGGCGCAACCATTGAGCGGCTCGCTTTCGCTGGCGGCGCTGTTGCTGGATCGCCTCTCGTCCCGGGCGCCGGCTGACCGTGCGACTCATCGGCACCTCCGTTTCAACACCGAGCGAAAATCCGCCCGCAGCGGATACACGTAAACGAGCTTGCGAGTCGAGCCATAGCGCTTGTGCCGATCCAGGCGGCCCCGCCCCACCGTCATCCCCAACTCAACCCAATTGGCCGCTCGGTAGCAAGTCCCTCGATAACGTTGGGGATCGACAAAGGTTTCCAGCAACACCGGCCGATAGCCGTACCGTCGTTGCCAGTCCTGCTCCACCTGCCGCGCCGCCAACGCCAGCGCCCGGCTGGCTAAGTTCGCGATCCGCACCCAGGGAAAAATCAGAAAACGGCTGTTATTAACCACCCAATTCAATCGCTGAGTCCGCGCCCGCGCTGACCAGCCGATCCATTCATCCCGCACCCCCACCGCCCAGGCCGAGGCCGCAAACAACAAACAGCCCAGCCGCCGGGGGAGGTTTTGGCGCGAAACGATAAAGTAGCGTTGATGAGCGCCAAAGGGCCGCTGGTAACCCAGATAATGGTAGCGCCCCACGTACTGGTTCCATAACTCTACCTGCGGGCGCTGCTCCACCCCCTCCAGTTCAATCGGCTCAAAATCCTCCACTCTCCCCACCACCTCCACAGCGGCCTCGGTTTCTTCGCTCGGCCTCAGCGGCTCCTTTTTTCGAGGCTCATAACGGCGCGGGGCTGGCCCTTGGATCAGCCCCAAGCCCTCCAATCGCCTCAAGGCCTTCAAACAAGACTCAACCTTGTACTGTCCTTTCGCGGTCACCCAGCCCAGATGCTCGCACAGCGTTTGGGCTAACTCCCAGCGACTTAACTTCGAAAACACTCGGACGGTTTCTTGAATCTGCTCGACTTCGGCGCCACTAAAGGCTCGTCCACTCACCACCAGCGATCTGATTTCTGATGCCTTCATAGGATGGGCCCCTCCGCACTGGCCCACCCTATCGTCTCAAATTCTGTTTTTCCTGTCCAGTCCTATTTTGCGACGAAATTCTTTTTCTCACCCCGACACAGCCTTGTCCTGCTTGCATCT